>JAIYCD010000042.1 GCA_027488195.1 Acetobacteraceae bacterium
CAACCCGGCCAGCAGTGCGAGCCCCATCGGCGCGCCACTCCGCAGCATCACGAGCGCCAGGAGCGACGCGACAGCCCCATGCATCAGAACGTCCAGCAGATGGGCCAGGAAGGGCGCCGGCTCGAGGAGGAGGGCACTCAATCCCTGCTGGACGAAGCCGATGGGCCGGACCGGATGGCCAAACTCCGGGCCTGCGTGCAGGATCCCGAAAACGCGCAGGAAATCCCACAAACCGGCGCGGCGGATATGGTCCAGCCTTTCCCATTCATCGTGACTGAAGAAGCCCGGATTTGCCAAAACGAGCGGGTGCAACAGCAGCGCCGCAACGAGGGGGGCAAGCAGCCAGGCCGTGTTGTTGGGTTGTGCGGAACCAGAGCTTGCGGGCATTGAAAAGCCAAGAAAAAGAGGTGTATTCGAAGTCAGGTAACGCCCGCCTGAGCGAAGGTCAATTGACCATCGGAAGATGAACCCAAGCTCGCCGAAATGGCGGCTGGTCGTCTCCCAACACGGGCTGAAAGGGCAACATGGCGCCACCGGCCCCATGACCCCAGCACGGCTTGCCTCGCTACCGCGTCTCCTGAATGCGGATAGGGGAGGGAGGTGCTGGTTCGCCCGCGCCACACTGGCTGGCTCAAAACCGGCGGGATGGAAATCATACGGCCTGGCGCCCGCATTCGCGCGTCGCGGCCCGAGGCGGGGCTGCTCGGCAACCTGCCGCTCAACGGAGTGAAGGTCTCGACGGCCTGCTGGCAGGGGTATCGGCGGAGCAGGCGCGCGAGGAGCGCCTCTCGATACCGCAAGACCGGCCGCCGGACACTGCTCGCCACTTCCGCACCGACGGCCTTTGGCAGGAATTTTCCAAGGGGAGCGCGGTGAACCACGCGGCCCCCGGATCTCGTCATTGCGCCTCCGCAGAAACGTCGGTCCAGGAAGACGACCGCAGGAGGCATCACGATGGGCGTGCTGACCTCGCCTGAGCCTGCCCAAGCCGGGTCAGGCCCGAACGAGATTCAACAAAAACAGGGGGAAGTGGCGGAGGGGATGGAGTCTGAACAAGGGACATAGGGCGTTGATTTAACGCTGATCTTTCCTTGGCGCAGGCTGCTCTACCCCGCACCTACCCCCAACCAAAGCCGTTCAGAACACGCTGACACAACCTGATCCGCAGGCAACCGATCACGCATCTGGCAGGTGCCAACCGGGTCACCTTGCGCGGACTGCGGCGCCCCCCGCTGCCTCAAGGAGCCGGGGGCTTCTCGGTGCTCGCGCGCGCCCATTCGTTGATCTGGGTGAGTGCTCCCATCGCCTGAGTGACGGGGAGCAGTAGCGTGGTCTCGATCAACATCCGGCCGTCCCCAAACCGAAATGTCCTGCACTCGCCGGGCTTCAACGGCTGATGCTCCTCCTCACCGAGATCGATACGGAATTTCCGATTCTGCACGGGGGGGTTCTCTTTCGTTCCCTCATTGAGGTCGTGACCACACCGCTCAGCAATCTCATCAAGCGGCATGCCAGTCAGGCGGTGCAACGCCACGACGTATCGCAGCCCGATGTCGCCCTCTTCGTGCAGCAGCTTGTGGAGCGCCCCCTGACTCGCGCGAGCCTCCTGTGCAAGGCGGTTCAAGGATAACCCTGCCTCACGAAGAGCATCGAGGATCCAGACTCTTTTGAAATCGACCATGCCTATCCCTAGCCGGTCATCACGAAAGCGAGAAGGGAAAAAATACGAGATAGGTGTTGACGCAAGAGAACTCCTAAGCTATCTCTTCTTGCGAGATGGCCATCTCTCCCGCCGCCGCGTCGCCCCAAGCGCGCGGCTGCACCTTCTGCGGGGACCGCTGCCGAAAGGCGCTAACCGCAGGAGCAAACCCCTCAGGTGACCAGCCCTGCTGGAAGCCGCTGGCAGCCTGAGCCCTGCAAAGGCTGCCATCTCGATCTTCAACCTCCCTGCGCCCTACTTGCGCAGGCCGACATCCGAAGGGACCGGTCCCGTGAGTAAGATTTGGAATCAAATGGTATTGTCTGAGGGCCTGATCAGGGCCGTCGCAAGCGGCTCTGATCAGGTGCTCGTCCACTGCGTCATCGCCGGGCCGCCCGGCATCGGGAAGACGACGTTGGTCACGCGCATCTGCGATGAGGTCCGCGAGAAAACCGGGCGCCGATACATGCTGGCACAAGGTTCGTCCTATGCCCTCATGGAAGCGTTGTATCGCCTTCAGAATGGCGGAACCGTCATTGTGGATGATGCCGACGCCTTGATCACTGGTGGTGGCGAGAAGCAGGCCAACTTCGTCAAGCAGGTGCTGCTGCCAAAGCGCCAACGGAACATCGTCAATATGACGCTGGAGGCCGCGAAGAATCAGGAGCGCGAAAGCCCGAAGGACTCGATCCTGCCGCCGCAATTCGTCACGAAGGCGGGGGTCATCTGGCTGACGAACAATGATCTGGCGGAAATGAAGAATGTCCCGGCGAAGGCTCGCCCGCACGTCTTGGCCATTAAGGACCGGCTGGCGGGGCGCATCATCAACATTCCCCGCAGTCAGCGCGACATCCTCGATTACGTCCTCCATGTCTGCACCGAAGGCGGCCTCCTGAAGACGCGCTTCAACCTGACCGCGCGGGAAAGCATGGAAGTGATGGAATACGTCATCCAGACCGCGCCCCGGCGCGAAACGCTCAGCATCCGACTTGTCGAGGTTATCGCGTCAATGCGTAAGCAGATGCCTGCCAATTGGCGCGACATGTTCGACGCCGAGCTTTCCGAACAAGAGGTCCACGAGATGACGCTTCCGGAAGTGCCGTTCGTCGGCAACAGGAAGCAGCGCGCGCAGCGCATTGCGCTCAGGGACGCGGCGGAGGCGCTGCGCAAGGCAAACTTGGAGGTTAGGCTGGCTTCGTCCTTGGCCGACCGGGCAGCCGCCCGACAGAAGCAACAGGACGCCGAACAGCGGCTCGCCATGAACCGCGAGCGGGCTGATCCCCTGATTAGGCATATGCACGAAACACGCGAGATGGAACGCTTCTTCTCGTTGCGGCGATGACGAACCTTTGCACGGGAGGCAGCCGCTGAAAGCGCCGCCCGTGCCGACCATCAAGACGATGGTCAAATAGCCCGGCGGCGCAAGCCGACCCGACATCCGGTGCCAGAACGGCTCGCCCTCACCATCAGGAACCGCCCTCGCCCTCCGCACCTCCGGCGCGGGCGAAGGAACGCTCATCCTCAGGAGACTCGACATGCGCAACTCTACACAGACCAACAACCCATCCCGCCCCAAGCGGATCATCGCTTGCTGTGATCCGCATTTCGGCCCGGACGACTTCGTCGTGCTCGCCATCAATGTGGCCGCGCGGAGCGCGACCGTGGTGCATGCCCCTCGTAAGGAGGTTGAACGCGCGACCCACGGCGTGACGTTTGCGCATCCCCGCGTCCCACGGCTCCGCAAGGCTTTCGTGAGCGGCGATGCGGGCACGTTGACGTGCCTCGGATGGTTAATCGCAGGGGGCAAGTCCGAGGCGGTCGCTCTCGATCTCACGGAGGGGTGCGAGATGGTCTACGAGATCACCCACGCGCGGGCTCGCGAGGAGATTGGCCGCATGCTGGGCGGATGACACGCTCCTGCGCCGTCACGCGCCGCGTGCGGTGCAGTGTCAGGCTGGAGCCAAGGCACGCAGGCGAACCACCGAGGCCGGGGAAAGCCCGGCGAGGCGGGCCGCCTGCCGCACGCCCGCCCCCGCCGCGAGGGCATTCCTTGCGCGCGTAATTTTCTCCTCGGGTAAGCGAGGCCGCCCGAACTGGACGCCACGCTTCCGCGCCCGCGCGCGGCCCCGCAGAACGGCCTCATGCCGCAAGGCGGCCTGCATCTCCAACAGCATCGGCAAGGCGGCCCGCAGGCCCGCAATGGCGTCCTCGTCCCCGTCAGCCGCGACCAGCCGCACCCCTCGTTCCTGAAGCACCGCTGCGGCCCCAAGCACTTCGGGCATCGTGGTGCCGAGCACGGTGATGCTGGCGACGACCAAGGTGCTGAACTGGACGCCCGCCCCACGAAGCAGGGCATGTCGGACATGCCGGGGGCGGCGCCCGTCGTCGGTGTAGATCCGCGCCACCGTGAGCCCATGCCGGGCAGCACACGCCACCGCGACGGCGCGCTGGGCCTCGGCGGCCATGCCGAAGCCATCACGGAGAAGGATGGCGGAGGAGGTCATGATCCTTTCTGAGAACCGTGGGTCGGCCGTCCAGTCCAGCCCCAATATGGCCCGTGCCGCGCCCGCAGGCGATTTTTGGAACGCCCTAATGGGCATTGGCCTACCTGTGACGCCAAAACTATTAATCAGCGGCCTCGGCGGAAGGACACAAAGTCGGCGCCCGTCCACAGCCTGTCTTGCATTGAAAGCAGGTCCCTCGGTAGCCGTCCGCATCTTGAGAAAGGCTGAGTTAGCCGTGTTGGGACAAGGCAGATCGAACGGCGAGGCAAGATCCTTGGGCCGCACCCGAATTGACCGCGCTCCGGTAGCCGCTCCAGCGTTTTTTTCTCTCATGCCGCTTAGCTTCGCGGGCCGAGTTCATCGCGCACAAGACCTGCCTCCTCCCCACCGGCAAGGTCGGCCGCATCAGGGAAAATAGGGCTACCGGGGCTCCACAACTCCGTGGCGCCTGCGTGGTCGTCGTAGAAGGCTGGGTCAGTCGTAACCCTGAGTTCTGCCCGTCCCGGTAGGCGCAGACCGTAACTGCGCCCGTCAAGGCGCCGCACCTCGGCGCCCGGTGGCATCAACGTCGGGTCGGAGATCACCCGGTCGAGGTCGCCCATATTGAGGGCGGCGGGCTCCCGCACGGGCTCCACGAGGTCGGCATCCACGACCGCGTCAAGATCGAAGCCCCCGCCCTCCGCCTGCGCGGCATCAACTGCACGCTCGATATCCTCAACGGCGCCCCGGCTATCGCCTGACAGCACGCGGTCGCCCAGCAGGCGTGGCATGCGGGCGAGGATAGGCTGCAGCCCGCCCACCACACTCTGGAAAAGGCCAATCCGCCGCCTGAGAGCCATGTAGACATCGGCCTCCACCGTGTCGGCGTAGTGAAGGTTGACGATACGGATACGCTCGAACCGCTGGCCGAGACGGTCAATGCGCCCGATGCGCTGCTCCACCCGCATCGGGTTCCAAGGGCTGTCGTAGTTGATGAGGGCACCGCAGAACTGAAAATTCAAGCCCTCAGCCGCTGCGTCAGTGCAGAGCAGAATCTCCGCCGCACCCTCGCGGAAGCGGCGCTTGACCTCGTCGCGCGATATGACGCGCCACGTCCCGTCCTGCGACTGCACCTCGCCGCCTCTGCCAGAGAAGCACATGATCCGGATGCCGCCACCCGCCGAAAGTTCCCGCCGCAACAGGTCCATCGTGTCGGTGAAGCCGGTGAAAACCATCACCTGCTCAAAGCCTCCCGCGCGAAGCGCAGTGATCTCTGCCCGCAGCTTCTCCACCTTGGTGTCAGGCGGCAGGCGACGGATCATTGCAAGAAGCCGCTCGATATCTGACTTCTCCTCCAGCGCCAGTGCCTGCGTGGCGAGCCGCTCGGCCTCATCTTCGTCGGGCGCGTCCGCATCATCCTCGTCCACGCCTTCGTCCAGTTCGGCGGCAAGCAGCGCGCCCGCCTTGGTCGGGTCCGCGATGGAGGTCATATGCGCCTCCAAGGTGCGGCGGAGCGCGTAGAATGACGATGCGAGACGGCGGCGGTAGATGGTCATGACGAAGCCGACCGCGCTCTTCTCCTGAGCAGTTGCGCCGCGTGAAGCGACGGCATTGTAGGTGGAGGAGATGTAGTCCTCGACTGCGTCGTAGATGATGCGCTCGGCAGGCGAGAGGTCGATAAACTCGTCCCGCACATCGCGGTCAGCGATGCGCGTCGAGAGTTTGCCCTGCTTGTGGTAGCGGCGGAGCAAATCGCGGGTGTGGCGGCTCACCAGACGTGCCACGGGACTGTTGCGCCGCATGAGCGCCACTGCCGCACGCCGCTGGTCAGCCTCCAACTGCCGACGCGGAACACTCGCGGGATCACGCAGCGCCGCCAGCACCTTACGAGCGCGCAGCGCGCTGGTGAGCCCGAGCGCCTGCAGGACGCCCGGCTCGACCTCGCCAAAGGCTCGCTCGGATGCACGGAACAGCGCAGCCATGCGGTCCAGCGCCTCGTGGCTCGGGTTGTCCTTCGCCGCGTCCTCGAAGAAGCGCAAGAACGCGCCCTCCGACCACTCGGGCGGAAGGCCAAGAAGTTGGAGTAGGTCCCAGACCTCCACCGGGTGGACCTGCATCGGCGTGGCGGTCAGCAGCACCAATCCTTTGGTGCGCGCCTTCAGCCCACGCATCAGGCGCAGCAGTCCGTTTGGCCCGCTTTCTTGCGCGCTGCCCGCACCACGCCGCCTCGCATGGTGCGCTTCGTCCAGCACAACGAGATCCCACGGCTCGGCCATCTCCAGCACCTCGCGCTGGCGCTCCATCCTGCGGAGAAGATGGGAGGAGACGAGAAGGAATGGTTCCTTGTGCCAATCAGCGCGGGAGACGGCGCGCTCATGGTCGTTCCCCATCGCTGGGCTCGGGAACCAGCACAACTTGCCCCCGTCGTAGATGGGCCAGTTCAGGTTTAGCTTCTCCCGCAACTCGATCTGCCACTGGCGAACCACCGCCTTGGGCGCCATCAGCAGGATGCGTTTGGCCCGACCCGCCAGCATGGCCTGCCGCATTACCAGCCCGGCCTGCAGCGACTTGCCCAACCCGACCTCGTCCGCGATCAACAGCTTCGGCGGCCATGCGCGATACATGCGCTCGAAAGCCCTCACCTGATGCGGCCATGGCGTCACCGTGCTGGTGGCCTCCGCGACACGCTCGCCTCCAACTGGCTGCAGCGGCGCATGGGCAATGGCTGCCCAGACGCGCCGCCGCCGATCCATCGGAGGTGGGACAACTGGTGGCGGCTCAGGCTCCACGACCTCCATCGGCTCTGGCTTCGGTGGTTCCTTCTTCGCCTTCGCGGCCTTCAGCAAACCCGGCAGGTCACCGGGATCAGGAAGGAAGCGCAGCAGGTCGTCCCGCGCCGCCGTTGGCACGTCCACCACGAGGGCGCGCTTCGCCTTGTCGGCCCACAGCTTGGCGAAATGCTCTTCCTCCAGCGTCACCCGCGCCGGATCGCCCCACGAGGTGAAGACGTGCAGACTTTCGAAGTTGGCGGTCCAGCCCGCTGCCGTCTCGTTGAGGCTTCCCGCGAAGGCCAATTTCTGGCCCGTCTTGTCCTCCACGATTCCGGCCTTCTCGTGGAAGATTGCTGTGCCAGAGAGCGGCTTGCGGCTTGCGTCGCATGGCACTGCGACCTTCACCTCTAACCGCCCCTGCTCAACCAGCCACGCAAGGATTTCTAGCCCTTGTCGAGCAGCGTCATCGCCGGGTTCGAGCGGCAAGGCCGTCAGGCGCCGCCCCACGGCCGTGCGCAGTGCCTCGCCCTTTTCAATGGCGGCTACCTCGTCCGGGCCAAGGGTGCAGCCGACCACGAGGCGCATGGTGCCGTTGTTGAGCGCGAGGCCCTCTATGCCCCGCGCGGCGAGCGCGAGGGCTGTGGCTGAGAAGTAGCCCGTGAGCCGGTCATACCGCTCAGCGCAGGACAGCAAAGGCACGTAGAGGCCCGCCACGAGGTCGCCATCTTCGGGCGTATAGCGAAGCTTCCACTGGAAGTCCGAAAGGACCGGCACGGGCTACGCGACCTCCTCCGTGAACAGTTTCAACTGTTCCGGCTCAGGCACGCGGTCGGAGAGCGCGAGGCGACGCAGGTTCTCCAACGCCTCGAAGTCGCTCGCCGCAGCCGCAAGATCGCCGTCCAGCGAGAGGCCAGAGAAGGTGCGGGAAGGCGGCAGGACCTCTAAAGCGTAGGTGAGTGCCTGCTGGAAAGCGGGGTCGGCCAGCAGCCCTGCGCGCTCAGCCATTTCCTTCGCCGCCGCGAGGGTCTTCGAGCGGGCGGCGTTGGCGACGTGATGCAGCGCGTCCACCATCGCGCGCCCGCCGTCCGGTGACCCAAGGGCAGCCTTGGCGGCGCGCTTGGCGCTGTCCCACATAATGAGATCGCTGCCCTTCTTCTCTGCCAAGATGCCAACCACCTGTGTATCAAGGTCCACGCCTACCGCGCGGGCAAGCCGCAGTCCTTCGTCGTAGGGGAACTGCGGAGCCTTGAATGCATCCCACGCAAGGACGAAGAAACTGCTCATCGGATCTAGCGCGCCGGGCGCGGACTTACGCGCCAACTGCTCCAACCTCCACTGCTTCACCTCGCGCCGGGCGGCGTCGAGAGCGTCCTCCGGGGTTACCGCATAGGGGTCGTATTCTTCTTCGAACAGCGCGGTCTGGCGCTGGCGCTTCTTCGCCTCTGGCGTCGGGCGCGGCGTTCCGCGCTTCAGCGGCCAGTGACGGGAGAACTCCTCCAAGGCGGGGCCGAAGCATGCGAGATAGAGGTCCACGCCGCCGATCCCGGCCTTCTGGAACTCCTCGACACGGCGCCGGACGGCGCGGGCGACGAGCGGTTCGACATCCTCCCAATACTCCTGCAGGGCGTCGGAAGGCGGGACCTCGCGTGGGCGGCAGACAAGGAAGATGGTAGAGTTGGCAGCCGACTTGTCCTTGATGTGGAGGGAGCCCTCCGCCTCTGTGTTGATGGGCCACGACGCAGTGATGACGAACCCCGCCTCCATCAGCCCCTTGGTCAGCGCGTCCCACGCGCCGGTGGCCTTGTGGGTAAACATCAGCGTCATGATACCACTGGGCTTCAGGACGCGGCGGCATTCTTCAAAAATGCGCGCCATCCGTTGCTGATAATCACGGTTCGCAAGCGCCTTGGCGCCCGCTAGTCCAACAAACATCGCTTTGTTGGCTATGGCCTCATTCTCTTTATCAGTAAGGCGCCGCGTAAAGATTTCAGGAAAAATTTGTCCTGCCGTCCGCTTTAGCCAGACATAAAAGAAATCTGACAGCTCTGAATAGTTGACGTTATCGTAATATGGAGGATCCATCACGATAACATCTACGCTCCGGTCTGAGACGCTAAGAAGTTGCTCGGCGGAGCCGCATGTGACAGCTATCGCCGGAGGCTTAATGGGAAGGGAGGCCCGAACTAGCCTCCCGTCCTCCGCAGAATCTGGGCGGGCAAGCGCGACCAGTTCGCCTATGCACTTTGATGTCTTTTCAACCGCCCAGTCATAACCAAGCCCATCAACCAAAAGCGCCATTTCACTATAGGACCACAAAACCGCAAGATCATGCCTATCAAACATTGATCGAACACGCTGCGTTACAGAATCCCATCTGCATGACCGGGTTCCGTAGTTTAGGCTAGTATCAATAGTCAGCGCAAGATAAGTAAATGCAGCTTTTTCTATTTCATTGAGTGGAGATATTTCTTCTTTTTCTTGGAGTAATTCACGAAATACTTCTACGGATGTAATATGGCATAGCATTTGACGAGGCGAAAACAAATCTTTCCAAAGTTTTGCGCCGTATAGACCGGGATCATTGACACGTGAACCTCGGCCATTTGACCATATCTCTTCACCCGGAACAAAATCCAGCGCCTCCCATTCCGGCATTTTCTCGGCCATTCGGGCTGCGATCTCGGCACTAGTGTCGTCGCTGTCATTCGGAGCGCGGTAGCCACGCTCCCATTTGTCTCGGCCCTTGTTCCCCGCCTTCGTGCGTGTCGGCACGCGGTGCTTGAAGACGATAGCGAACAATTGTTCACCCATCTCCCCTGCCTGCGCCTGTGATTTAATGCTATCGCCTTCGATAACGCGCTTACAGTCCGGGAAAGGGCAAAGGCCCCCTCCGTCTGAGACTGTGCCATCCGACTGCTCTTTCAAACTGCCGACAATCTCGAAAGTGCAGCGGCGACCGGGGTCGCCGGGACCGGAGGCCATACGGGGCACCACGCGCACACCTGTGCCATCAGGTGCAAGACGCCAGTTGGGCGATAGCGGAACTAGTCCCTCGCAATGTGGGCACCGTATGGTCCGTGCCCATAGGTAGGTGGTGTCAACTCGCTCCGGCGCGCTAGTCTGCGGAAAAAATGGCGCCAGCCGACCTTCAAGCCGCGCCCGAAACTTACTTGCTA
>JAIYCD010000057.1 GCA_027488195.1 Acetobacteraceae bacterium
CTCGGCCAGGCGCTGGCGCAGCCGCGCAAGCGCCGAGGGCCAGGGCAGGATCTCGAGTCGGAGGCGCGTGCGCGGCTGCGACCGGGCGAGCGCCAGGGCGGCCGGCAGGCAGACCGGCTCGAAGGGAAAGGGGCCGGAGACGATGGAGACCTCGTCGCCCGAGCCGCCGCGCAGCTGGCCCAGCCGGTCATTCAGTTCCTGCATGCGTGAGAGGATCCCGGGTGCGGCGGCGAGGATGGTGCGGCAGAGCGGCGTGGGCTCGGCCCCGCGCCGCCCGCGGCGGAAGAGCGGGCCGCGCAGCCGGGCCTCGATGGCGGCGATGCTGCGGGTGAGGGCCGGTTGCGTCATGCCCAGCGCATGCGCGGCGCGGGTGAAGCCGCCCTGCGCCACGATGGCCTCGATGCGCTGCATGTCGCGGAACTCGAGCATCCCGGCCTCCTGTGATCCATGCCGAAAGGGCATCATTCACCGCCATGCCCGGCATTGGCCAGGGCAGGCCGCGCGGTCGCAGGATGGCGGCGCCACAAAGCCCCGGAGGCCGCATGACGACCCGCCGCCAGATCCTCGCCGCGAGCCTCGCGCTCGGCGCATCCGCCGCCCCCTTGCCCGCCCTCGCGCAGCGCTGGCCGAGCCAGCCGATCCGCATCGTCGTGCCCTACCCCGCCGGTGGCGGCAGCGACATCGTGGCGCGCATCCTGGCCGAGCCGCTGCGCGAGGAGCTGGGCCAGCCCGTGGTGGTGGACAACCGCGTGGGGGCTGGCGGGCTGATCGGCTCGGAGGCGGTGGCGCGGGCCGCGCCGGATGGGCACACGCTGCTGCTGACGGCGGGCGCGCTGGCCATCGCGCCCTCGGTGATCCGCAACCTCAGCTTCTCGCCGCAGCGGGATTTGACGGGCGTGGCGCTGCTGGCCGTCGTGCCGCTGCTCATCGTGGTGCGGCCAGAGAGCCCGCTGCGCAGCATGGCGGACCTTCTCGCGCTGATCCGCGCGCGGGGCAGCGATGTGAGCTATGCGAGCTTCGGCATCGCGACGCCCCCGCACCTGGTGGGCGAGCGCATCGGCCAGGAGGCGGGGCGCGCCATGACGCATGTGCCCTATCGCGGCGGCGCGCAGGCCATGCCGGACATTCTCTCGGGCGCGGTGGATGTGGCGCTGCTCGATGCCGTCTCGATGACGCCGCATGTCACGTCGGGGCGGCTGCGCGCGCTCGCCATCACCGGCACGCAACGCTCCACCGCCCTGCCCGGCCTGCCGACCCTGGCCGAGGCGGGCGTGCCCTTCGAGGCGGTGGGCTGGCATGGCGTCTTCGCGCCCGCGCGCACGCCGCCCGAGGTGCTGGCGCGGCTGAACGCCGCTTTCGTGAGGGCGCTGGCGCTGCCGCGCGTGCGTGACGCCATCATCGCGGGCGGCTCCATCCCGATCGAGCCGCCGCTCGACCTCGCGGCCTGGAATGCCCGCTTCAATGCCGATGTCGAGGCCTGGGGGCGCGTCGCGCGCGCGGCCCGCATCGAGGTGGAGTGAGCCCATGAAGATCATCCGCGACATTGCCTATGCCCAGGGCCGCATCGGCCATCGCGCGGGAGGCACGGGCGAGGTGACGCTCGCCTATGACGCCTATCTGCCGGATGCGCCGCCCCTCGGCGCCGTGGTGCTGGCTTTCGGCGGCGCTTTCCATCGCGGCAGCAAGGAGGATGACGCCTTCCCCGGCGCGGGCGACACCGGCACCAACACCGCCATGGCGGAGTATTGCCGGCACTTCGCGCTGCAGGGCTTCGCCTGCTTTTCCGTGCAATACCGCCTCGCCCCGCAGGACCCGGCGCCGCCCACCGAGCGCGTGCTGACGCGCCCGGCGGAAGTCCCGCTCGGCCGCATCGCGCAGGTGCGGGAGATCATGGGCCTGCCGCCCATGTCGGCGCTCGACATGGCCGACACGATGGAGGCCGCGATCGAGGACATGGCGGCGGCCGTGCGGCACATCCATGCCCGCGCAGGGGAATACGGCTTCGATCCGGCGCGGCTGGTCATCGGCGGCTGGTCGGCCGGGGCGCGCTGCGCGCTCTATGCCGCCTATGCGCGGCGCGTGCCCTGCGCGGGGGTGCTGGCGCTCTCGGGCGCCATGCCGGTCTGGGATGTGGCGGCGCATGTGGGCCCGGGCGCGCCGCCGCTGATGCTGATCAGCGCGGCGCGCGACATCGGCTATATCCGGGACGACGCGGCGCCCACGCTGGCGGCCTTCGCCGAGCGCGGCGTGGCGGTGGAGCATGTGGGCGTCCCCGGCTGGGACCATTGGTATCCGGGCGATGCGCCGGCAGCCCCCGGCGGCACGGTGGCCGCCGCCATGCTGGGCTTCATCCGCCGCTGCATGGCGGCCTGCGACCTCGCTTTGCTGGAGCGCTTCGGCGAGGCCTATAACCGCCACGACCTGGACGCGCTGCTCGGCATGATGACCGAGGATGGCGTCTTCGAAACGGCGAGCGGCCCCGATTCCTGCGGAACCCGCCATGCGGGCCGGGCCGCGCTGGCCGAGAGCCTGGGCTGGGCCTGGAGCCACTGGCCCGATGCGAGCTGGACCGAGGCGCGGCATGCGGTCTCGGGCGAACGTGGCTTTAGCGAATGGACCTTCCGGGGGACGGATGCGTCAGGCCGCAGGACCGAGGTGCGCGGCGTGGATCTGTTCGAGCTGAAGGGCGGGCGGATCGCGCGGAAGGACAGCTACCGCAAGCAGCGCGGTTAACTACCCCTCGGTGCGGATCAGCCGGACGCGCCGGCCGGCCACGCCCAGCGCCAGCTGGCCCGTCTTCAGTGCCAGTGCATCCTCGCCGAAGACCTCGCGCCGCCAGCCGGCCAGCGCGCGGATGTCGGGTTCGGCTTCGCTCGCCAGCCGCTCCAGATCCTCGCTGTCGGCCAGCAGCTTGGGGGCGACCTGATGCGCCTCGGCGCTCGCGGCCAGCAGCACCTTGAGCAGCGCCACCAGGGCGGGTGATGCCCCTGCCCCGCGCCGTGCTTCGAGCGGCATGGGGAGTGCGTCTTCCGGCAGCGCCTTCGCCTCGGCGATGGCGGCGAGGAGCGAGACGCCGGACTTGCCGCGGGCGAAGCCCTCGGAGATGCCGCGCGCACGGGCCAGCTGGTCCGTCGTTTCGGGCGCGGTCGCGGCCACTTCCAGCAGCGTCTCATCCTTCACGAGGCGCCCGCGCGGGATGTTGATGCGCTGCGCCTCGGCCTCGCGCCAGGCGGCGGCGGCGCGCAGCACGCCCAGGAAGCGGCGGTTGCCGGTCTTGGGCTTCAGCCGCTCCCACGCCTCGGAGGGCTCGGTGATGTAGGTGGAAGGCTGCAGGAGCGCGTCCATCTCCTGCGCCACCCAGTCGAGCCGGCCCTCCGCCAGCAGCTTCTCCCGCAGGCGGAGATAGACCTGGCGCAGATGGGTCACATCGCCCGCCGCATATTCGATCTGCGCCTTGGAGAGCGGGCGGGCGGACCAGTCGGAGAAGCGATGCGCCTTGTCGATGGAGGCGCCGGCGAGTGCGCGGACCAGGCTGTCATAGCTCGCCTGGTCGCCGAAGCCGGCGACCATGGCGGCGATCTGCGTGTCGAACATCGGTGCGGGCACGGCGCCGAATTTCAGCAGGAAGATTTCGACGTCCTGGCGCGCCGCGTGGAACACCTTCACCACGGCGGGGTCGGCCAGCAGGTCGCCCAGCGGGGCCAGGTCCATCCCCGGCGCCTCGGCATCCACCACCGCCACCTCGTTGCGGCCCGCGAGCTGGACGACGCAGAGCTCGGGCCAATAGGTGCGCTCGCGCATGAACTCGGTGTCCACGGTCACGAAGGGCTCGCGGCGGAGCCTTTCGCAGAGTTCGGCCAGCTCAGCGGCTTGGGTGATCAGGCGGGGGGTGTTGTCCGGCATGGGTCCGGTTTGCAGCCGGAAGGGCCGCCATGCAAGGGCATGGCTTGACAGGGAGGCCGTGCGGAGGCCCTTACCGGGGCCAGAATCTCGTCATCGCAGGACATCATGCACGCCTACCGCACCCACACCTGCGGCGCGCTTCGCGCCGATCACGCCGGGCAGACCGCCCGCCTCTCCGGTTGGGTGCATCGCAAGCGCGACCATGGCGGGCTGCTCTTCATCGACCTGCGCGACCACTACGGCCTCACGCAATGCGTGATCCCCAGCGGTTCGCCGGTCTTCGCCGCGGCCGAAGGCCTGCGTGCGGAGAGCGTCATCACCGTCACCGGCGATGTGTTGGCGCGCGAGCCGGGCACAGTGAACGACAAGCTGCCGACCGGCGCCATCGAGCTGCGCGTGCGCGAGCTGACGGTCCAGTCCACCGCCGACGTGCTGCCCTTCCAGGTGGCCGATGACAGCCCGGCGCCGGAGGAGCAGCGCCTGCGCTACCGCTTCCTCGACCTCCGTCGCGAGCGGCTGCAGAAGAACATGATCCTGCGCGCGCAAGTCATCCAGGACATCCGCGAGCGGATGATCGCGGTGGGCTTCAACGAATTCCAGACGCCGATCCTGACGGTGAGCAGCCCCGAGGGCGCGCGCGACTTCCTCGTCCCCGCGCGCCTGCATCCCGGCAAGTTCTACGCGCTGCCGCAGGCGCCGCAGCAGTACAAGCAGCTGACGATGGTGGCGGGCTTCGACCGCTATTTCCAGATCGCCCCCTGCTTCCGCGATGAGGCCGGCCGCGCCGACCGCACGCTGATGTTCTACCAGCTCGACGTCGAGATGAGCTTCGTGACCCAGGAGGACGTGTTCACGACGATGGAGCCCGTGATCCGCGGCACCTTCGAGCGCTTCGCCGATGGCCGACATGTGGATGCCGGCCCCTGGATCCGCATCCCCTATGCGAAGGCCATGCTCGACTATGGCTCCGACAAGCCGGATCTGCGCAACCCGCTGGTGATCCGCGATGTGACCGAGCATTTTGCGGGCTCGGGCTTCGGGCTGTTCTCCAAGATCGCGGCTGGTGGCGGCGTAATTCGCGCCATCCCCGCACCTGGCGCTGGCGGCAACCCCCGCAGCTTCTTCGACAAGCTCAACGAGTGGGCGCGGGCCGAGGGCGCGGGTGGCCTGGGTTACATCACCTTCGACGCCGAAGGCCCCAAGGGGCCGATCGCGAAGAACCTGGAGGCGGACCGCGCTGAGGCGATCCGCGTCGCCTGCGGGCTGCGGCCCGGCGACGCCGTCTTCTTCGCCGCCGGCAAGGAGGCCGATGCGGCGAAGTTCGCGGGGCAGACGCGCCTGCGCCTCGGCAATGAGCTGGGGCTGACCGAGAAGACCGGATTCCGCTTCTGCTGGATCACCGACTTCCCCTTCTACGAGCTGAACGAGGAGACCAACCAGGTCGATTTCAGCCACAACCCCTTCTCGATGCCGCAGGGCGAGATGGCGGCGCTGGAAACCCAGGACCCGCTGACCATCGGCGCCTACCAGTATGACGTGGTCTGCAACGGCTATGAGATGGCCTCGGGTGCCATCCGCAACCACAAGGCGGAGATCATGGTGAAGGCCTTCGGCATCGCGGGCTATCCGCCCGAAGCCGTGGAAGAGCGCTTCGGCGGCATGCTCAACGCCTTCCGCTACGGCGCGCCGCCGCACGGCGGCATGGCGGCTGGCATCGACCGCATCGTGATGCTGCTGGCCGAGGAGCCGAACCTGCGCGAGGTGAACCTCTTCCCCATGAACCAGCAGGGCGAGGAGCTGATGATGGGCTCGCCCTCCACGGTGGAGGAGATCCGCCTGAAGGAGCTCTCCATCCGCGTCCAGATGCCGCCGCCGAAGAAGCCGGCCTGAAAAAACGGGGGCCCGGGGGACAAGTCCCCCGGCGGGTCAGGGCGGAGCCCTGGTCTGCTTTACCCCATCCTCTGCAGCGCCGCCCCATGCCGCCGGAGCCACTCCGTCGCGGCATGCCGATGCGCCGAGCGTTGTTCCACCAGCGCCCAGAATCGGTCCGAGTGGTTCATCTCCCGCAGATGCGCCACCTCATGCGCCACGACGTAGTCCAGCACCCAGTCGGGGGCCAGGATCAGCCGCCAGGAGAAGGCCAGGGTGCGGTCCGGCGCGCAGCTTCCCCAGCGGCTTTTCGTGTCCTTCAGCCGGATGGCGCGGGGGGCGACGCCCAGCCCCTCGCAATGCGGGCGGGCGGCCAGGATGATGCGGCGCAGCGCCTCGGCGCGGAGGAAATCGCGCACGCGGCGGGCGATGAAGGGGGCCTCGCCCGTCACCACCAGGGCGCCATCTTCCAGGAAGGCGCCGCCGCGGCGGGTGGGGTCATGGCGGATCGGGTGTTCCACGCCGCCGATGGGCACGCTGCCGCCGGCCTCGAAGGGGCGTTCGGGCGCCAGGCCGCCCAGCTTCTGCATCACCCAGCCGGCATGCTCGGTCAGCAGCGCCACGCCCTGCTTGCGGCCCACGCGGTTGGGCAGCGTCACCACCACATCGCCCCGCGTCGGATCAATGCGCAGCGAGACGCGCCGCGCCCGGGCCGAGCGGCGCCAGCGCACCGGGCAGGGCTCGGGCGGCAGCAGCGGGTCCCGCTGGAGCGGGATGATCTCCGAATCGGGAAGCTCCATGCGCCACCATGTCGGCATCCGGCCGCCGGGTTCAACGGTTGACAGGCTGGGCGGCTTGCGCCCCTCTGCGCGCGCATGAACCTGGCCCGCCATA
>JAIYCD010000069.1 GCA_027488195.1 Acetobacteraceae bacterium
AAGGTCAGCGGGCTCTCGCAGAGGCCCGTGATCATCATGTCGCGCCCGGCTTCGATGCGCTTGGCGATGGCGATCTCGCCCTCGCGGCTCAGCAGCTCGACGCTGCCCATCTCGCGCAGGTACATGCGCACGGGGTCATCGGTGCGGCCGAGGCTTTCCTCGTCCACATTTCCGCCGCCCTCTTCCTCTTCCTTCTCCTCGCCATCCTCGGATTTGGCGGCCTTGGTCTCGCCATCCTCGGATTCCTCGGCCTCGACGACATTGATGCCGGCTTCCGAGAGGGAGGAGAGGGTGTCCTCGATGAATTCGCTGCTCACCTGCTCCTGCGGCATGGCGGCGTTGACTTCGTCATAGGTGACGTAGCCACGCTCCTTGCCGCGGACGATCAGCTTCTTGACGGCGGCGGAGGTGATGTCGAGCACCACCCCGTCAACGGCTTCCTCGCGCGCCTCGGCCGTATCGCTGCCACTCGCCGTCTTGGTCGCCATGCGTCACTCCGTTTGCATCGGGGGAGAAAAATGTCCCCCTACCCTATGTCGCCGCGGAATCCTCCGCCTCGCCGCGCCGGAGCGCGTCGAGCGCCTCGGTCAGGCGGATGAGGCGGTTCTGTGCGGCCATGTCATTGGTCGCAGCGAACGCCCTTTGAGCTGCCCGAGCGTCCTCAGCCAGCTCCGCCTCACCCCGGAGGAAACCATAGATCTGCCAGAAAGCGTCCAGCGCCTCTTTGGGTTGCGCCCCAGGGCGTGCCTCCAAGGGCAAGCCGGCGGCGCGGAGCACCCATTGACTGGCTGTGGCCATTCCGCTCTGGGCGAGGTGGGCGATCAACTCCCCCGAGTCAAGGCGTTCGGCCCCCGCGATCCACGCCAAAAGCGCATCTCTCACCTGCCGCGCGGGCCCTTCGGGCAGTTCCAGCAGCGCCAGCGGCTCTTCCGCGTCGCGCAAAATCTCCGGCTGGTGGATGCAAATCGCCAGGATGATCCGCGCGCGCTCGGCCTGGATCCCCTCGGGATCGGCCACTGGGCGGGGGTGGCGGGGGGCGGCGCGCTTGCCCGGGCTCCGGGACAAGCCAAAGAAACGATTGAGGAAATCGCTACGGAACTCGCTGGCGAGCGCCTTGTCGGGGATGCTGCCGGCGATGCCGGAAAGGCGGTTGCGGAGCGCGGCCCGCGCCTCGGGCGCTTCCGGCAGCTTCCCGCCCACGATCAGCCCGAACACCGCCTCGGAGAGGGGCTGGGCCGCATCCAGCAGGGCCTGGAAACCGCGCGCGCCTTTCTGGCGGATCAGCGTGTCCGGGTCCTCGCCGGCCGGCAGGGTGACAAAGCGCAGAGTCTGGTCGGGCGTCAGCAGCGGCATCGCCACCTCGGCCGCGCGGGCGGCGGCGCGCTGGCCGGCGGCATCGCCATCCAGGCAGAGCACCGGCTCGGGGCTGACCTGCCAGAGGGCCTGGAACTGCTCCTCCGTCAGCGCGGTGCCAAGCGGGGCCACGGCGCCGGTGAAGCCCGCCTGGTGCAGCGCGATCACATCCATGTAGCCCTCGGCCACCAGCAGCCGCGCGCCGCGGAAGACGCCTTCGCGCGCAAGATCCAGGCCGTAGAGGTTGCGGCGCTTGGAAAACAGCACCGTCTCCGGGCCGTTCACGTATTTGGGCTGGCCATCGCCCAGGATGCGGCCGCCGAAGCTGATGGTGCGGCCGCGCCGGTCCCGGATCGGAAACATGACGCGGTTGAAGAAGAGGTCGACCACCCTGCCCTCATCGCGCTCCTGCATGAGGCCGGCCTCGATGAGCTGGCGCTGGTCGATCCCTTCCTCGCGCAGCTCGGCCAGCAGCGCACCGCGTCCGGCGCCGGACCAGCCGAGGCCGAAGCGGGTGATCGTCTCCTCCGTCAGTCCGCGCCGCCGGAGATAAGCGAGGCCTTCCGCCCCCTCGGGGCTGCGCAGCCGGCGGGCATAGGCGGCCTCGGCCGCCTGGAGCACGCCGTGCAGGTCGCGGGCGCGGCGGTCTCGGGCCGCGGCCTCGGGGGTGGGTTTCGGGATCTCGAGGCCGGCCTCGCCGGCCAGGCGCTCCACCGCTTCCATGAAGCCTCCGCCCTCGGCGCGCATGATGAAGGCGAAGGCATCGCCATGCGCGCCGCAGCCGAAGCAGTGGAAGCTGTCGTCATAGACGTAGAAGGAGGGCGATTTCTCGTTGTGGAAAGGGCAGAGGCCCTTCCAGTTCCGCCCGGATTTCGACAGCCGCACGCGCCGCCCCACCAGCGAGGGCATGGGTGTGCGCGCGCGGAGCTCATCGAGGAAGTTGGGCGGGAGTGCCATGCGGCCGCGATCTATCTCACGGCCGCCAGGCGCGGTGATAGGGGTGGTTGGCGCGGATGCATTGCGCGCGGAACAGTTGCTCGGCCAGCAGGGCGCGGACCAGCAGATGCGGCCAGGTGAGCGGCCCGAGCGAAAGGCGGTGCTCGGCGCGCTGCGTCACGGCGGGGTCCAGCCCCTCCGCGCCGCCGATGGTGAAGCTGATCGGCCGCGCCGCCGCCTCCCAGCGCTCGGTGAGCTGGGCCAGCGCCTCGCTGCTCGGCGCCGGGGCGCCAAGGTCGAGCGCCACGAGCAGCGCGTTCTGCGGCAGGGCGGCGAGGATCGCGGCACCTTCGCGCCGCCGCGCCTCGGCCGGGCTGCCGCTCGCCTCCGGGATTTCCGTGAGGTCGAGCGGCGGGCGCAGCCGGGCGTTGTATTGCGCGAAGAGCGCACCCTCGGCGCCAGACTTGAAGCGCCCGATGGTGAGAAGCCGGGCCTTCACCCGTCAGATGGGCGATTGCTCGCCGGGGGCTGCCTCGCCCATCGGGCTGTCGGGCCCCCACATCTTCTCGAGGTCGAATTTGAGCCGCGCTTCGGGCGTGAAGAGATGGATGACGAGGTCGCCCGCGTCGATCAGCACCCATTCCTCGCTCTTGCTGAAGGCGTTGCGGCGCAGCTTCATGCCCTCGGCGGCCAGCGCGTCATCGACATGCGCGGCCATCGCCTCGATCTGGCGGCCGACGAAGCCGGTCGCGATGATCAGGCGGTCAGCGTAGCTGGCGCGATTGGTGACGTCGAGGATCACGATGTCCTCGGCCTTGTCGTCATCAAGGCTCTTGCGCGCGGCCTCGACCAGGCGCTCCAGGCGGCCGGGATCCTGCTTCGGGGCGCGGGCGCGCTTGGGGGCGGCGGGCTTGCGCGTCGTGGCCGGCTTGGCCGTGGGCGCTGCACGCACCGTCGCGGTGGTGGCGCGGGGCTTGGCCTTGGCGGGCGGGGGTGCCTCCATGCCACGGGCGGTTGGCTTGGCGGCACGGGGCTTGGCCGGCGCGTCGGCCGGCTTGCGGCTGCGCGGCGCGGGGGCTGCGGCGCCCTTGCGGGGGGCGGCCTCGGCGCGCTTGCGGGTGGCTCCGGTCTCGGCCCTGCGGGCGGGAGCCTCCGCGCCCTTGCGGGAGACACTATCGCCGGCATGGGCGGGACGGACAGGGGTGCGGCGAGGGGCTTCGGCGGCGCGCGATGCGGCGGCAGGGCGCGCCGGAGCCGCCTTCGTGGTGGAAGCGGACCTGCGGGTTGGCGTTTCTGCGGGCTTGCGGGTCGGTGCTTGAGCCGCGCGCGATGCGGGCGCGGCACCCTTTGCCGCCATGCGGGCCGGCTTGCGGCCGGAGGGCTCAGCGGCATGCGGCGCCTCGGCGCGCTTGCGGGAAGGCGGCGCGGCTTCGGGCGCCCTGGCGCGGGCCGGCGCTTCGGCGGGCTTGCGCCCGGTTGCCTGGGCGGCCTTGCCGCCCCGCGGAGCAGCGGCGCGTGGCTTGGCGGCGGGCTTGCGGGCCGGCTTCTTGGTCTCGTCAGGTGTCCGCGCCATGCGCTTGGTCTCTCACTTCGTCGGTTCTGTGGGCAGCCCGGCCCCTGCGGAGGCCGCCCGGATGGCCGTGGCTGAAATTGCCCGCTCGGCCGCGGGCACAAAGCACCAAGGTGCGCCCGCCGTCCAGCGCGAAGCTTGCAGGGCGGCCGCGCGCCGGCGCCGATGCCGGAGCACCGAGGCCGCCTGGCCGCGCAGCGCCGCCCGGCTGTAGCCCGGGCGGGGCAGCACCGCCAGGGGCGTCCGCCGCGCGATGTCACGCCAGCGATGCCAGCGCGGCAACTGCGTGAGGTTGTCCGCGCCCAGGATCAGCACGAAGCGCGCGCGCGGAAAGCGCCGCCGCAGAAGGCCCAGCGTCCGGTGCGTGTAGCGCGAGCCCAGGCGCCGCTCAATGTCGGTCGCGAGGATGCGCGCATCCCGCGCGACGCCCCGCGCACTGGCCAGCCGCGCAGCGAAGGGCGCCATGCCGCGCACCGGCTTCAGCGGATTGCCCGGCGAGACCATCAACCAGACCTCATCGAGCCGCAGCGCCCGCAGCGCCGCCAGCGCCACATGGGCGTGGCCGGCATGCGCGGGGTTGAAGCTGCCGCCCAGCAGGCCGATCCGGCGCCGCCGTCCATCCCCGAAGCGGCCCGGAAGCCCCCTCAACGCGTGCGCACATTCACCGAGACCGGCGCTGCCAGAAGCCCGTCATAGGTCACGGTATAGCTGCGCCCCGCCTCGGTCGGCAGCGCAGGCGAGAAGCCGCCCAGCGAGATCAGCTCGCCCACGCGCAGCCGCTCCCCGCGCGAGGCGAGGTCCTGCGCCAGCCAGGGGATGACGTTCAGCGGGTGGCCCAGCAGCGCCGTGCCTGGGGCGCGGGCCAGCTCGCGCTGATCGCTGGCGAGGGTCACCGTCATGCTGGCCAGCCGCGCCGCGAATTCCTCGCTCACCTGCACCGGGATCGCCTCGCCCACCACGCCGAGCCGCGCGCCGACATTGATGCCGAGCAGGTTCGGCCCATCCATGCCCGAGGCGAGCACCAGGTCCGGCATCTCGATGAAGGGGATGATCACGTCGATGGCGCGCAGCACATCCATGTGCGTGCGCGCCTGGTTGATCGCCTCGTCCCGCACGCGAACCATGAGGTCGGCCTCGACCGTGGGCACCGAACCGAATCGCGCCGGCACTTCCGCGCCCGAGCGCATCATCACAGTGCCCTCATAGATCGTGCCCGTCACCGGATGCGCCACACCGAAGCGCTGCTGCGCAGTGGGGTTGGTCAGGCCGACCTTGTATCCCACGGGCCGACCCCAATGCCGCACCATAATGGCCACCAGCTTGTCCTGCGCGCATTGGCCGTCGGCCAGGCTTGTCATGCCGGTGAGCGGTTGGGCCGGCGTGTTGCTGAGCAGAGCGCGGGACAGCGCCTCCACCGCCTCGTCGCTCGGGCAGGCGGCGAGTGCGGGGGCAGTCAGGGCAAGGCTCGCGGCGGCGGCGAGGATCAGGTGGCGCATGGTGGTTCTCTCCCTGGTTTGAGGGGAGAGTAGCGTTTTCCGTAACGGACGGAAGAGATTTACCCCCGGACCTGCCCCGTCCCCGTCACGCGGTAGCGGAAGGTACAAAGCTGCTCGAGCCCGACGGGGCCCCGCGCATGCAGCCGCCCGGTGGCAATGCCGATCTCGGCGCCGAAGCCGAACTCGCCGCCGTCGCAGAATTGCGTCGACGCGTTCCAGAGGCCGACCGCGGAATCAATGGCCGAAAGGAAGGCCTCGGCCGCGGCCGCGTCCTCGGTGATGATCGCTTCCGTGTGCTCGCTGCCGAAGCGGCGGATATGGGAGACCGCGCTCTCCACCCCGTCCACCACGGCGATGTTCAGCACCGCGTCCAGCCATTCGGTCGCGAAATGCTCCTCGGTCGCGGCCTCAAGCTCAGGGCAGATGGCCCGGGCCCGCGCATCGGCCTGGAAGCGGCAGCCCTTGGCGGCAAGGTCGCCCACCAGCAGCGGCAGCAGCGTGGGGGCGATGGCCGCATCGATCAGCAGCGTCTCGGTGGAGCCGCAGACGCCGGTGCGGCGCAGCTTGGCGTCGAGCAGCACGGCGCGCGCCATGGCGGGCTCGGCCGCCGCATGCACATAGGTGTGGCAAAGCCCCTCGGCATGGGCGAGGACCGGCACGCGGGCCTCCTCCATCACGCGGGTGACCAGGCCCTTGCCGCCACGCGGGATGATGAGGTCGATCAACCCCGCCGCGCGCAGCATGGCGCCCACGAAGGCGCGGTCCTGGGTGGGGGCGAGCTGGATCGCGGCCTCGGGAAGGCCGGCCTCGCGCAGGCCGGTCTGCAGGCAGTCGGCGATGGCGCGGGCGGAATGGGCGCTTTCGCTGCCGCCGCGCAGCAGCACGGCGGAGCCCGCCTTGAGGCAGAGCGCGCCGGCATCGGCGGTCACATTGGGCCGGCTCTCGAAGATCATGCCGATGACGCCGAGCGGCTGTGCCACGCGCTGGAAGCGCAGGCCGTTGGGCCGCGTCCATTCGGCCAGCACGCGGCCGACCGGATCGGGCAGCGTCGCCACCTCCTCCAGGCCCTGCGCCATCGCTTCGATGCGGGCCGGCGTCAGCGTCAGGCGGTCCCGGAAGGCAGGGGAGAGGCCGGGGGCGGCGGCGAGGTCGGCCTCATTCGCCGCCTGAATGCGGGGGGCCTGCGCGCGGATGGCAGCGGCGGCGTGGCGCAGCGCCGCATCCTTCGGCGCGCTGCCGGCGCGCGCCAGCTCCCCGGCTGCCGCACGGGCGGCGCGGGCGGCGGTGTCGAGAAGTTGCGCGGTGGCGTCGGTGATGGCGTTCACGATGGCTCTCCTGCGGCGAGGCATAGCGCGGTTGCGCACCCCGGCGAAAGGGCGACGCAACGCGCTTGCATCCGCCGCCGTCTCCTAGGGCGATACAGATGTGGTTTACCTTGTCATGATTGTATTTTTTGCGTTCGCCACGCCCGCCCTGGCACAGTCCGGCGACTGCCTTGCCAAGCCCGGCATCCCGAACGCGACGCCGATGCGAGGCTGCACGGTGCTTCGCCGCGGCGACCTCGGTCCGGGTATGACCTGGGAGACGCAGCTCCGCATCTATCATGCGCCGCGTGCCGGCTCGGGCGACCTCAGCTTGCGCATGATGGTGGTGATTGACCGCGGCGCGGTGGTCGCCTGGACCGAGCCCAGCTATGGCGACCCGCAGCGCCCTGAACGGTTGCCCACCCCGCGGGGCCTGCTGCTGCGGCTGCCGGTGACGCCCGTGCCCGGCAGCGCCACGCCGCTCGATAAGGTTTGGCTGCGGCAGGAGCCACTGCGCAATCGGGTCCACCTGGACGCGCGGGGCTGGCGGGCCGAGGCGGAGGCGCGGCTCGCGCCGGGCGAGGCGCTGGCACCGGCCTGCCGATTACAGATCCGCCCTCTCCGCGCGACAGGCAGCGTGGCCCGTCCCGGCGATGCGCCGGGATGGGCGAGTGGCGGCGGCTGAACCGCCTGGCTCGACCTCGGCGAGGACCGGCTGGTGCTGATGGGCTTCAGCCGCAACTGAATTGCAACTTGTCGGGCTCAGCCATCGGGCGTGGCGCCAGAAGCCCGCACCATGGGAGCCCAGCGCTGGGTCTCTGCGCGGATGCTGGCGGCGAGCTCGGCAGGGCCGCTATTCTGGATCGTCTCCATCCCGCGCCGGGCGAATTCCGCGCGCAGCTCAGGATCGGCCAGCAGCGGGCGGAGTGCGGCCACCATCCGCTCGGTGATGGCCGGCGCCACGCCACGCGGGAAGAGCCAGGCGTCCCAGTTGGAGACCTCGAAGCGCGCGAGCCCGGCCTCGGCCACCGTGGGCAGGTCGGGCAGGAGGGCGCTGCGGGTCGCGGTGCCGATCGCGATCGCGCGCAGCCGCCCGGATTCCAGCGCGGAGAGCACGGTGGGCGCGGTGGCGAAGGCATAGTCGAGATGGCCCGCGATCAGGTCCGTCGACATCGGTCCACCCCCCCGATACGGCACATGGACCGAGCGCGTGCCGGCCAAATGGTCGAACTGAACCACGGCCAGGTGGCCCATGGACCCCGGGCCGGAATTGCCGGCCCGGATGCGCTCGGGGGCCGCCAGCATCGCGGCGCGCAGCTCAGCCACGCTGCGCCAGGGGCGATCGGCCGGGGAGCAAAGGATGTTGGCCACCGAGTTGAGGTGGGCGATGGGCTGGAAGCTCTGCTCGGCGTCGAAGGGCAGGCTGCGGTAAAGCGTGGGGTTGATCGCCAGCACGCCGATAT
This sequence comes from Acetobacteraceae bacterium, assembly GCA_027488195.1. Lineage (GTDB taxonomy): Bacteria > Pseudomonadota > Alphaproteobacteria > Acetobacterales > Acetobacteraceae > Roseococcus. Next base: position 8,123 of record JAIYCD010000069.1, read on the forward strand.
TGCCCTGGAAGATGGTGTGGCCATCGGGTGCGGCGCGCGCCACCGCCTCGGCCGCGATGTTGCCGCCACCGCCGCCGCGATTCTCGATGAGGATCTGCTGCCCCAGCACGGCGCCGAGCCGCGGCGCGATCAGGCGCGCGGCGATGTCGGAAGAGCCGCCGGCCGCGAAGGGCAGGACGACGCGAATGGGTCGCGTCGGCCAGTCCTGCTGGGCCAAGGCAGGCGTGGCAAGTGGGGCCCAGGGGGCAATCAGGGCTTGGCGGCGGGTGATCATCGGGGCGCGCTCCGTTGCGACGCCCTGAACCTGGCCGCGGGGCTCGCCGGTCACAAGGCAGGACCCTGCGTGTTTACCGGCCTTGAGAGTGACAGGCTGCGCGACCCGTGCGCGATCGCCCAGCAAAGTGGCAGCGGCGCGGGAGCGCCCGAACCACTACTCGGTCGGCGTCATCGCCTTGATAAGGTCGAAGACCCGCTTGCGGACCGATGGGTCCGAGATGCGGTAATAGGCGCGCACCAGCTCCAGCGTCTCCCGCCGGTGCAGCGTGTCGTCGCCAAAGCCCTCCTGGGCCTCGGCGAAGCCGGAGACGCGGTTTGCGAAGCCCTGGCTGCCGCCGACCGAACCCGGCAGGTCATCGAAGAAGAAGCTGATCGGCACATCGAGCACGCGTGAGAGATCAAAGAGCCGCGAAGCGCCAATCCGATTCACGCCGCGTTCATACTTCTGCACCTGCTGGAAGGTCAGGCCCAAAGCTTCGCCCAGCCGCTCCTGGCTCATGCCGAGAAGGGTGCGGCGCAGGCGCACGCGCGAGCCCACATGCACGTCAATCGGGCTGGGCCGGTGTTCCTTCTCGACCTTCTCGGTCGCTTCGCCGCTCGACATCGCTTCTCTCATCTCAAAACACGCCCTCACTCGGACCTCGTTGTGCGAACACCTGAGTTTTGTCGCAATCCAGGCACGGCCGCCCGAGCTTTCTCGCAATCCTTGCGTATGCGGCCATAAGGACGTGCGATTGCGACGTCCCGCACAACTCAACCTCAAGGTTGTGTTTACCCGCCGGCCAAGAAAGCGTCAATATTTTTGGGAATTCTCAATAATTAAAGTTTCTCATCAAAAAAATGTCGCCGTCCCAATCTATGTATCACCCCGATAAAATGCTGAAAACAAACCAAAAAGCAGCACAGACGCCAGGGGGAGCCACAATCCGAACCTCGCAAACACCGTTTCCGTCCGGGCGCCGGGCAGAGCTGTCACCACGAGGCCCGAGCTTCCGAGGCCCAAACCGGCACGCTTACGCCCGGTTGCATCGAAGACGGCGGTGACGCCGGTCTGCGCCACCCGCACCATGGGCAGCCCCTCCTCCACCGCGCGCAATCGGGCCGCGGCCAGATGCTGGTAGGGTCCGGCGGAGATGCCGAACCAGGCGTCATTGGTGATGTTGAGCAGCCAGGCCGGACGTTCCTCGCCCACCACCCGCCCCGGAAAGATCACCTCGTAGCAGATGAGCGGCCCGGGCGAGGGCAGGCCGCGGGGCAGGCGCAGCACCTCGGGCCCCGGTCCGGCCGAGAAATCCACCCCCCCCGTCACCATACGGATCGGCAGGATGCCACCCAGCGGCATATACTCCCCGAAGGGTACCAGATGCGCCTTGTCGAAAAGGCCGACGACCTGGCCGGTGGGGTCGAGGGCGACGAGGCTGTTGAACAGCGCCTGCAACCGGCCATCGGCGCCCCATTCCGCGCGCACCGTGCCCGCCAGCAGCAAGGCCTGATCCGGCAGGGCGCCCCCCGCGAGGCGCATCGCCTCGGCATCCTGGGCCAGCAGGAAGGGGCTCGCCGTCTCGGGCCAGATGACGAAGATCGGCTGGCCCGGATGCGTTTCCGCCTGCGCCCGCGCACCCTCGGCCGAGAGGTCAAGGTAGCGCTGGAAGATCGGCATGCGCCGAGCCGGATCCCATTTCGTGTCCTGCGCCACATTGCCCTGCACGAGGACGAGGCGCACCGCGTGATCGGGCGGCGGGGGCTCGGACAGGCGCCACGCGCCGAAGCCCGTCCAGAGCGCCAGCACGGCCGCGCCGCCGGCCCAGGCCGCACGGCTGCGCAGAATGGGCAGGCCCGCCAGCAGCACCGTCAGCAGCGAGAGGCCATGCACGCCGATCACGCTGGCCGGCTGCAGGGGCAGCGGGTGAAAGGCCCAGACGGTGCCGAGCAGGTTCCAGGGGAAGCCCGTGAACAGCACGCCGCGCAGCATTTCGGCCGCGACCCAGGCGGCGCCGAAGCCGAGCCAGCGCCGCCAGCCCGCCGGCAGCCCCCAGGCGGCCAGCGCCGGCAGGATGCTGAACAGCGCCATCGGCAGCGCGACGCCCGGCGCGGCGATCGGCACCAGCCACCACCAGCGGCCAATATCCGTGAAGAGCGAATGCGTGACCCAGTAGAGTCCCGCCAGGTGGAAGCCCAAGCCAAAGCCGAAGCCCCACCAGGCTGCTCGTCGCCAGCCTGGCGCCCGGGCGATCAGCCAGAGGAAGCCAGGGATGGTCGCCAGCAGCACCGGCACGGCATGCACCGGCGGCAGGGCCAGCACGGAGGCGGCGCCCAGGAGGAAGGCCAGCAGCCAGGGACGGGCAAGGAGAAAAGCGGGCATGATCCCCCCAAAGAGCGGCATCCGCTCGCGGGGAGCAAGCCCCGCTATTCGGCCGCGGCCTTCCCGCCCTCGACCGGGCGGCGGACCCGCAGGCGACGGATGCGCCGCGCATCGGCATCCAGCACCCGGAATTCGAGGCCAGAGGGGTGCGAGAAGATCTCGCCCCGCGCCGGCACCCGCCCCGCCATGGTCAGGACCAGGCCGCCCACCGTGTCGATATCGGCGTTCCGCTCCTCCTCGGTCAGGACGGAGCCCATGCGTGCCTCGAAGGTCTCGATCTCGGTGCGGCCGTCGAGCTCCAGCACGCCCTCGCCGCGCTCGGTGATCTGGGGCGCGTCGATCTCGTCATGCTCGTCGGCGATGTCGCCCACGATGGTCTCGACCAGGTCCTCGATCGTGATGAGGCCGTCGATCCCGCCATATTCATCCACCACGAGCGCCATGTGCATCCGCGCCTCGCGCATGCGCAGCAGCAGGTCCAGCACCGGCACGCTCGGCACCACCAGCAGCGGGCGGCGCAGGATGGCGCGCAGGCTGAAGGGCTTCTCGCGGCCGACGGCGGCGATGATGTCCTTGATGTGGACCATCCCCAGCACGTCATCGAGCTGGTTCTCATAGACCGGGTAGCGGCTATGCCCCTCGCGCTGGATGGCGGCGACCGCCTGGTCGAGCGTGAGGTCGGCCGGCAGCGCGATGATGTCGGCGCGGGGCAGCATCACGTCATAGGCGGTGGCACCCCGCAGCTTCAGCACGTTGGAGAGCAGCGACCGTTCATGCGGGTCCAGCGTGCGGCCATCGGTGGCGAGCGCGTCGGGCGCCTCGATCAGTTCCTCCACGCGATCGCGCAGGCTTTCCTCGCGCTTGGAAAACAGGCCGCGCAGGCGGCGGATCATGGGCGGGCGGGGCGGTGATTGCTGGTCGGAGGGCATCAGGCGGCCCACCGGTTGCGCCAAGGGTTGGGCATGCCCAGCCGGTGCAGGATGCGCGCCTCGGCGCGTTCCATCAGCATCGCCTCGCCGGCCGCCAGGTGGTCATGGCCCAGCAGGTGCAGCGTGCCATGCACGACGAGATGGGCGAAATGCGCGGGCAAGGGGCGCCCCTCGGCCAGCGCCTCGCGCCGGACGACCCCTAGCGAAACCGCGAGGTCCCCCAGGGTGAGGCTGCCATAGGGCGCGGGGAAGGAGAGGACATTGGTCGCCTTCTCCTTGCCGCGGAACCCGCCATTGAGGCGGCGGATCTCGACGTCATCCGTCAACAGGATGGTCAGGTGGCCGTTCTCGCGCTGGTCGGCGAGGGTCGCTTCCACGGCGCGGCGGGCCAGGGCCTCCACCGCGGGGACCGCGCCTCGCCAGCCGGGGGCGGCGAAGACGATCTCGACATCGGCAAGCCCAGCGGTGGAATAGCCCCCGCCGGGCAGACTACTTCCCGGTGACATCCAACTCCTTCCCGGCAACGCGGCCCCGCCCTGCTGGCGATGCGGGCCGCGCGCCCTCCATTTGACCATAGGCCGTGACAATCCGGCCCACGAGCGGATGCCTTACCACATCCCGCTCGTCGAAATGGGTGAAACCAATTCCCGGCACATCACGCAAGATGGAAATCGCCTCGACCAGGCCGGATTTCTGCCCATAGGGCAGGTCCACCTGGGAGGGATCGCCCGTGATCGCCATGCGCGTGCCCTCGCCCATGCGGGTCAGGAACATCTTCATCTGGGCCGGGGTGGTGTTCTGCGCCTCGTCCAGGATGGCGAAGCAATGGGCGAGCGTGCGGCCACGCATGAAGGCGAGCGGGGCGATCTCGATCTCGCCGGCGGCCAGCCGCCGCGTGACCTGCTCGGCCGGCAGCATGTCGTGCAGGGCGTCGTAGAGGGGGCGGAGATAGGGGTCCACCTTCTCCTTCATGTCGCCCGGCAGGAAGCCCAGCCTCTCCCCCGCCTCGACGGCGGGGCGGCTGAGCACGATCCGGTCCACCCGGCCAGCCTGGAGGAGTGCCACGCCCTGCGCCACGGCCAGGTAGGTCTTGCCGGTGCCGGCGGGGCCGATGCCGAAGACCATCTCGTGCTTGGCGAGCGTCTCCATATAGGCCGATTGCGCCGGCGTGCGGGGCGCGATGGCGCCGCGACGCGTGCGGATCTGCGGGATGTCCTGCAGCGGCAAGCGTGGGTCCTGCTCCATCTCGCCCTCCGCCATGCGGATCGCGGCCTCGACCTCGGAGGCGCCGGGCGCCTGGCCGCGCTCGATCCCGCGCCAGAGGCCGCGCAGCACCTGCTCGGCCATGCCGGTGCGTTCGGAATTGCCGGTGATGGTGAGGCGGTTGCCGCGGCTTGCCAATCGTACGCCGCATCGCTGCTCGATCCGCGCCAGATGCCGGTCATGCTCGCCATAGAGCAGGGGAAGCAGGGCATTGTCCTCGAATTGCAGCGTGACGCTGCGGCTCTCGGACGAAGGAGGGGAAGCGGGGCGATTGCGAAGGGCGAGGGCGTTGCTCAAGCGGCTGTCTTCTCCTGTTGGGCCAATTCCCCCGCGAGGGAGTTGGGGTTGCCGGCGCGAATGAACACCGGGGCCGTGGCACCGATCAGAGATAAAGGCCCGGGCAGGTGCACCGGTTGCAACCAGGGCGTGCGTCCCGACAATTGTCCCGCCTGCCGGCCCGCCCCGGTCACGAGCACGGGAACGGTCCGCCCGGTCAGGCTCGCGTTGAAGGCGGCCTGCTGGTCTCGCAGCAGGGCCTGGACCTCCTGCAGGCGGCGGTCCTTCGTGGCTTCATCCACCCGGTGCGGCGCACCGGCGGCGGGCGTCCCTGGACGGGGGGAATATTTGAAGGAGAAAGCCTGGGCGAATTCCACGCGGCGGATCAGCGCCATGGTCGCCGCGTGATCCGCCTCGGTCTCGCCCGGATGGCCCGCGATGATGTCCGTGCTGAGTGCGAGGTCCGGCCGGGCATCGCGCAGCCGGTCCACGAGGCGAAGGTAATCCTCCGCTGTGTGGCCGCGATTCATCGCCTCCAGCATGCGGTCGCTGCCGGATTGCACGGGCAGGTGCAGGAAGGGCATCACCGCCGGGATGTCCCGGTGGGCCGCGATCAGCGCCTCATCCATGTCCCGCGGGTGGGAGGTGGTGTAGCGTAGCCGATCAAGGCCCGGGATCTCGGCCAGCGCGTAGAGCAGCCGTGCCAGGCCCCATTCGCGGCCACCCTCGCCCTCGCCATGATACGCATTCACGTTCTGGCCGAGCAGCGTGATCTCGCGCGCCCCCTGCCCCACCAGCTTGCGCGCCTCGGCCAGCACGGCGGCGGGGCCGCGGCTGTATTCGGCGCCGCGCGTATAGGGGACGACGCAGAAGGAGCAGAATTTGTCGCAGCCCTCCTGGATGGTCAGGAAGGCGGTGATGCCCTGCGGCGCGCTGCATTCAGGCAGGAAGTCGAACTTCTCCTCCACGGGGAAATCGGTTTCCACCACGGCGCGGCCGGTGCGGCCGGCGCGGGCCACCATCTCCGGCAGCTTGTGATAGCTCTGGGGGCCGAGGACGATGTCCACATATGGGGCGCGGGCGGTGATCTCCGCGCCCTCGGCCTGGGCCACGCAGCCGGCGACGGCCAGCACCATCTCGCCGCCCTCGGCCTGCTTCGCCTGCTTGAGCTGGCGCAGGCGGCCAAGTTCGGAGAAGAGCTTGTCCGTCGCCTTCTCGCGGATATGGCAGGTGTTCAGGATGATCATGTCGGCGCCCTCGGGCGCATCCACCGGCGCATAGCCGAGGGGTGCCAGCACATCCGCCATGCGGGCGCTGTCATAGACATTCATCTGGCAACCCCAGGAGCGCAGGAAGAGGCGCTTCTTGCCCGAAGGCGGGGGGGTATCTGACGTCATGCGGGGTCCTCGCTGCCCGCCCACAGGGAATGCCCTGGAGCGATCCAGCGAGAGCACATGCGGAGCCTGAGCCGCGCGGTCAAGAAGAGCGGCCCAGTTCCGACCGGCGGGCCGGCAAGAGGGGCAGATCATTCATCGGTTGGAAGCTGTCAAACCGGGCCCGTATTGGTCAAGCGGATTCACCGCCGGCCCACTTCCCGATTCTGCCTGAGCGTCGCCGCCGTCTCGGTGATGGCGCGCCCGAGGCGGGCCGCCAGCGCCTTGCGGTCCGGCACCGCATCGGGGGCGAAGCTCTCATCCAGCACCACCGTCACGCGCGTGCCGGTGCGGCGCAGCAGCGTCCAGGCATGGCTGCCCGTCTCCATGTCGCCATACCAGGCAAAGAGCGGCCGGTCCCGCCGGCCGACGGGCAGGCCGCCCAGCCGGTCATAGACGACGGCAAGCGGCTGGATCCGCTCCGCCGCATCGGCCACGGAAAAGAATGAGGAGCGGAAGGGCAGCACGCGCGCGCCGTCGCTCGTCGTGCCCTCGGGGAAGAGGATGATGCTGTCCCCCGCCTCGAAGCGCGCGCGGAGCTCCTGCACCTCGCTCCCGGTGCGGCCGCGGTTGCGGCTGACGAAGACCGAGCGACCGAGC
>JAIYCD010000236.1 GCA_027488195.1 Acetobacteraceae bacterium
CGGCTCGATCAGATCCTAATTGATCTGGACGGCACGCCCAACAAAGCCCGCCTCGGCGCCAACGCCATTCTGGGCGTGTCGCTGGCGGTGGCGAGGCTCACCGCCAGAATGGCGTTGGCGCCGAGGCGCGACTTGTTGGGCGTCCCGTCCAGCTCGATCATCATCTGGTCGATCTTCACCTGATCGGCCGCGTTCAGGCCGCCGATGGCGTCGAAGATCTCGCCCTCGACATTGGCCACGGCCTTCAGCACGCCCTTGCCGCCGAAGCGCGCCTTGTCGCCATCGCGCAGCTCCACCGCCTCATGCGCGCCGGTCGAGGCGCCGGAGGGGACGATCGCCCGCCCCCGCGACCCGTCATCCAGCACCACCTCGGCCTCCACCGTCGGGTTGCCCCGGCTGTCCAGGACTTCGCGGGCGATGATGTCGGCAATGGCGGGCATGGGTGTTGATCCTTCCGGCGGGGAATGCGGCGCGGATAGGCCGGGCCGCGCGAAAGGGCAAGGTGACGCTTGCCAAGCGTGAGATATGTTATATTATCACATTCATGCCCCTCTTCTGCGAAGCCTTCGGCGCCGAGGCCGCCCACCAGGAAGCGCCGCCCCGCGCGGTCATCGGCACGCCCGATACCGTGCTGCTCAGCGCACTGCGCCCAGACGTCGCCCTCGCCCTTTGGCTGCGCGACGAACCCGGCGGCTTCGCCAAGCCGCTCAAGCCGCTGCGCCAGGCCGGCCCCTTCCGCGCCGTGGCCGAGGGCGCGCCGGAGGGTGCGCTGGACTCCATCTGCGGGCAGGTGCCCGCCGACGCGCCGATCGACCTGCTCTCCGACATGCTGCGCCTGTCGCACATGTTCGCGGCGCTCACGCAAAGCCAGCATGTGCGGCTGCGCTTCGATGGCATCACCGGCGATGCCTGCCGGAAATTCCATGTGGACTCCGTGGGCTTCCGCCTGCTCGTCACCTATGCCGGCCCCGGCACCCAATGGAGCATGGGCGACCCCGAGGCTGGTGCGCAGGTCGAGGAGGTGCCGCGCTGCGCCGTCGCCATCTTCCGCGGCCGCAAGCGCGCGGGCGCCACCAACCTCCACCGCTCCCCGCCCCTCTCCCACCTGCCGGAGGCCCAGCGTTCGCGCCTGGTCTTCTGCATTGACGAACCAGGCTGCTGCTGATGACCCAACGCCTTCCCGTCACCGTGCTCTCGGGCTTCCTGGGCGCGGGCAAGACCACGCTGCTGAACCATGTGCTCGCCAATCGCGAGGGCAGGCGCGTCGCCGTCATCGTGAACGACATGAGCGAGGTGAACATCGACGCGGCCCTCGTCGGCGGGCCCGCCGCGGATGAGTGGGGCCACACCGGCACGCTCTCCCGCACCGAGGAAAAGCTGGTCGAGATGACCAATGGCTGCATCTGCTGCACCCTGCGGGAGGATCTGATGCAGGAGGTCGCGAAGCTCGCCGCCGAGGGGCGTTTCGATGCGCTGCTCATCGAGAGCACCGGCGTGAGCGAGCCCATGCCCGTCGCCGCCACCTTCGACTTCACGACGGAGGAGGGCTTCTGCCTCGGCGATGTCGCGCGGCTCGACACCATGGTCACGGTGGTGGATGCGGGCACCTTCCTGGAGGATTACGCCAGCGCCGACACGCTGCGCCAACGCGGCGAGATTGCGGGCGAGGAGGATCACCGCCTGCTGGTGGACCTGCTGATCGAGCAGGTGGAGTTCGCCGACACCATCGTGGTGAACAAGGCCGATCTCGTGACGCCGGAGGAGCTGGGCCGCCTCGCCGCCCTGCTCGCCACCTTCAACCCGACCGCCGAGATCCTCTCGACCGAGCATGGGCATGTTCCGCTCGCCAAGGTGCTGAACACCGGCCGCTTCGACATGGAGCGCGCGCAGAACGCCGCCGGCTGGCAGAAGGCCATGTCGGGCGATCACCTGCCGGAAAGCGAGGAATTCGGCGTCACCAGCTTCGTCTGGCGGGCCCGGCGGCCGGTGCATCCGGTGCGCTTCAAGGCGCTGATCGAGGGCGACCTGCCCGGCGTGGTGCGCGCCAAGGGCTTCTTCTGGCTCGCCACGCGGCATTCCTGGGTGGGCGAATGGCAGCTCGCCGGCCGCATGGGCCGCCACCAGGGGGCGGGCTTCTGGTGGGCCGCCATCGAGGAACAGCGCTGGCCGGAGGACCCGGAATGGCGCCGGATGATCCGCGGCCTCTGGGCCGAGCCCACGGGCGACCGGCGGCAGGAAATCGTCTTCATCGGCATCGGCATGGAGGAGGCGGCACTCCGCGCCGAGCTCGACGCCACGCTGCTGACCGATGAGGAATGGCGTGGCGGGCCCCGCGCCCATGCCCGCCTGCCCGACCCCTTCCCCCCCTGGTCGCGCACGGCCTGACCGGTTTCGGCTGATCCCGGGGCGGCCCCACTTGCGCGGTCCCGCGCAAATGCCGTTGATGCGGGAATGCTTCCCATAGCCGTCCTCGGCGCCGGCCTCGCCGGACTCTCCGCCGCCCAAGCCCTGACCGCCGCGGGCCGCGCGGTCCGGCTTTTCGACAAGGGTCGTGCCGCCGGCGGGCGACTCGCCACGCGGCGCATCGAGCATGCGGGGCAGAGCCACCGCTTCGATCATGGCGCGCAATATCTGCGCGCCGAGCGGGCCGGCTTCGCCGCCCTGCTGGAGGCCGGCCCCACAGCCGTCTGGCCCGACGCCAAGCGCCGCGTGGCGGTGCCCGGCATGTCGGCCCTGGGCCGCCACCTCGCCCAGGGGCTCGACATCCAGACCGGTCGCCACGCCAGCGCCCTGCATCGCGGGGCGGAGGGCTGGATGGTGGCGCATCTGGACGCGGCGCTGGTCCGCCCCGGCAAGCCGCTGCCCGCGACCCCGGCCGAGCTGGCCGGCCCCTTCGCCGCCGTGCTCGTCACCTTCCCGGCCGAGCAGGCGCGCGCCATCCTGCCGCCCGAACTCGCCGCACCCCTCGCCGTCATCGAATACGCACCCTGCTGGACGGTGATGGCGGGTTTCGACCGCAAGCTCGATCTGCCCGAGACGCTGCGCTACCACGGCCCCATCGGCTGGGCGGCGCGCGACAGCGCCAAGCCCGGGCGCGACGCGGCGCAGGAGAATTGGGTGATCCAGGCCGGGCCGGAATTCAGCCGCGCGCAGCTGGAAGCGCCCCAGGAACAGGTGATCGCCGCCTTGCTCGAAGCCCTCCCCGCGCCGGCGCCGCTCTTCGCCGTGGCGCATCGCTGGCGCTACTCGCTGCTGGAGGTGGCGCTGGGCCAACCCTGCCTCTGGGATGCGGGGCTCGGCCTTGGCTACGCCTCGGATGGCTGCCTGGCGGGCCGGGCCGAATCCGCCTGGGAGAGCGGCCAGGCGCTGGCGCGCAGGGTGCTGGGCGCATGAGCGCGCGCGCCGAACCCGCCCCGCGTCCCATGCATGCCGATGACCTCGGCGCCGTGCGAGACGCCGCCTTCGCCCTGCTGGCGGAGGGCGTCACCAACCGGCGCAGCCCATTGCACACGCCGACGCTGGCCAGCATCGGCCTGGACGGCACGCCGCGGGCGCGCACCCTGGTGCTGCGCGGCTTCGAGCCCGCGACGCGCACGCTGCGCCTGCACAGCGACCGCCGCAGCGAGAAATTCGCCGAACTCACGCGGGATCCGCGCTGCGCCCTGCATGGCTATGACCCGGCGGCGCAGGTGCAGCTGCGCCTCGAGGGCATCGCCTCCCTCCACACCGGGGACGAGGTGGCCGAGGCCGCCTGGCAGGCGAGCCGCCCCTTCAGCCGCATGTGCTACGCGATCGAGCCTGGGCCGGGCACCGCCATCGCCGCGCCGCCGCCCGCGCCGCAGGACCCGGTGACGGGCCGCGCCCATTTCGGAACCATCCTGCTGCATGTCCACAGCCTGGAATGGCTGTGGCTCGCGGCCGAGGGCCATCGGCGGGCGCGCCTCGAATGGCTGCCGGATGGAGAACGCACAAGCTGGTTGGTGCCATGAGCCACATGCCGTCCCTCGAAGCCGTCGAGGCCGAGATCCTCGCCCGTGTCGGCGCCACCGAGAAATCCATCTGCCCGTCGGAGGTGGCGCGCGGGCTGGCGCCCGAGCGCTGGCAGCCCCTCATGGGACTGGTGCGCAAGGCGGCGGGCCGGCTTTCCGAGGCCGGGCAGGTCGAGATCCTGCGCAAGGGCAAGCCCATCGCGCCCGAGGCCATGCATGGCGTGATCCGCCTGCGCCGCAAGCAATCCGACGAGAACGAGGCGTGACAGCCTTCGGGGCGCTGCTAGGGCAAGGGCCGAAAGGGCTTGAGACACCGGGCCCGATCGAATTCGCCTCGCTGGTGCAGCCCACCTCGCCCAACACCTGCCTCGCGGCGCCCGCCGCCCATCCCGGGCCGAAGCAGGTGGTGGCCCCCGCCTTCCCCGGCCCGCCCGAGGCGCTGTTCGGCCGGCTGCTCGGCCTCGCCCAGGGCTTCCCACGCACCTGGCAGCTGGCCGCCTGGCCCGAGCGGCGGCAGGCGCAATGGGTCGAGCGTTCGGCGCTGAACTTCCCCGACATCATCGTGGCCGAATGCGTCGCGACGCCGGAAGGCAGCAGCCTGTTCCTCTATTCGCGCAGCCTGATCGGCTATTCCGACTTCGGCGCGAACCGGGGGCGGGTCGAGCGCCGGCTGCGCGCGCTGGAGGCCCTGCCAGCCGAGGCGGCGCCGGCAAGCCCACAGCCGCCCCCCAGCCGCTTCGCCGCCTGCGCGGCGGCGGCGGCACAGGGCCAGCGCGTGCTGCTCGCCTGGGAGGATGCGCGCGAGACGCCGGAAGTCGCGCTGCGCGTCATCGCCGCCGGCGCCGCCGCCATCCAGGTGATGACGCCGTCGCGCCCGGAGGAAGCCGATGCGCTGCTGCTGGCGGCGGGCAGCCGCCTCGGCCTCAGCGCCGAGGCGGAAGCGTTGGCCGAGGCCCGCGCCGCCGCGCGCGACCCGCTGCCGCCGCCCATGCATGCCGACCCCGGCGCCTGGCGCGCCTGGTGGATGCGCGGCACGCTCGATGCGCCCGATCTGCGCGAGCGCCTGCCCGAGATTGATCTCGTGCTGGATGGCGAGGATCTCGCGCGGCTCGATGGCGATCCGCCGCGCCGGTTGCTCGGCCTGCGCGCCAGCGGGGCGCGTCGGCTGATCCTGCGCAGCAGCGTGGTGCCGGTGACCCCCGAACTCGCTGCGCTGGGCTTCGATCTCTGGCATGCGGGCGAGCTGGACGCCGCCCGCAGCGCGGCGCTGGATGCCGCACTGACCGGCGCGGGCGTGACCCTGCCGCAATTCGCGGCCCTCCCCGGGCGGCTGACGCGCGAGGCCGCGGCCGCGGCCCACCTCGTCGCCCCCTGGTGGTGGTTCATCAGCGAGGCCGGGCTCACGGAATGGCTGACCGAGGCCGGCTGGCGCGTCCAGGCGCGCGAGCGGGAGGGCCAGGCCCTGATCGTCACGGCCCAGATCGTCACGGCCCAGATCGTCACGGCGATGCCCTGATGCGCCGCCAGCGCATCTGCCTCCTGACGCTGGATTTCGTGGGGCCCATCCGCAATGGCGGCATGGGGACCGCCTTCCTGGCGCTGGCCGAGACGCTGGCCGCGGCCGGGCACCATGTCACGGTCTGCTACCCCTCCTCCTACACCGAGACCGAGCCCGTCACGCGCTGGCGGCGGCATTATGCGAAGTGCCACATCGACTTCGTCTCGCTCTTCCTCGAAGGCGAGGAGGCGGAGCTCTCACTCGGCGCCTATCACTGGCTGAAGACGCGCCGCTTCGACGTGATCCATTTCCACGAGATGCGCGGCATCGGCTACTGGATCACGGTCGCCAAGCGCTGCGGCCTGGCCTTCCAGCGGACGCGCCTCGTCTGCCAGCTGCATAGCCCGACGCTGTGGCACTTCGCCCATTCCGCGCAATTCCTGACCCATAGCGGCGAGCTCGAGACCGACTGGATGGAGCGGCGCAGCGCCGAAGGGGCGGATATCGTCACGGCACCCTCGCGCTACATCCTCGACGAGGTGGCGGAGATGGGCTGGAAGCCCGCCGCGCAGGAGGTCATGCCCAACCTGCTGCCCGCGAGCTTCCTGGGCCGCCCCGCGCCGGACTTCGCGCACCGCCCGGTGGAAGAGCTGGTCTTCTTCGGCCGGCTGGAGGAGCGCAAGGGGCTCGGCCTGTTCTGCGAGGCCATCGCGCGGCTGATCCGCATGGGCAGGCCGCCCGCGCGGGTCACCTTCCTCGGCAAGGTCGGGCATATGGCGGGCGTGCATGCGCTGGCCTGGCTCACCGGCATGGCGCAGTCCTGGCCGATGCCCTGGAGCGTGGTGAACGACCTCGACCCGCACCAGGCGCGCGAATACCTGGCGGCACCCGGGCGGCTCGCCGTCATCGCCTCGCGCATGGAAAACGCGCCCTATGTGGTGCTGGAATGCCTGGCGGCGGGGCTGCCCTTCCTGGCGCCGGATGTGGGCGGCATCGGCGAATTGGTGGCGGCTGAGGATCAGGGCCGGCTGCTCTATCCGCGCAACCCGGCCGCGCTGGCCGCCGCACTGGCCCGCGCGCTGAGCGAGGGCGCCGCCCCCGGCCGCGCCGCCATCGCGCCCGAACAGGCCGCGCGCCTCTGGCTCGACTGGCACGAGACGCTGGCGCCGCTGCCCGCCCCGCCCACCCTGACCGGCGCGCCGCTCGTCTCCGTCTGCATGGCCGCCTTCAACCGGCATGAGCCCCTGGCCCACGCCATCGCCTCCATCGAGGCGCAGGACTACCCGAACCTCGAACTCATCCTGGTGGATGATGCGAGCACCGACCCCGCCGCCCAGCGCTTCCACGAGGCACTCGCGCCCCGCTTCGCCGCGCGCGGCTGGACGCTCCTGCGCAACGACGCGAATTCCTGGCAGGGCGTGACCCGCCAACGCGCGGCGGAGGCGGCGCGGGGCGAATTCCTGCTCTTCATGGATGACGACAACGCCGCCTGGCCGGATGAGGTCTCGACCTTCGTGGCCGCCGCGCGGCATTCGGGCGCCGATATCCTGACCTGCCAGATGCAGTCCTTCCGCGGCGCCGGCCCGCCGCCGCGCCACCGCAGCGCGCGCCCCATCGGCTGGATCCCGACCGGCCCGAACCCCGCGCTCGCCGTGTTCCGCAACGGCATGGGCGACGCCAACATGTTCATGCGCCGCACCGCCTGGGACCGCATGGGCGGCTTCACGCTGGACCGCGCCTATTTCGAGGATTGGGAGTTCCTGCAGGCGGCGGCCCTGGCCGGCCTGCACCTCGAATGCCTGCCCGAGATCCTCTACTGCTACCGCATCTGGGAAGGCGCGCAGACGGCGGCGCATGACCCGGATTTCCTTTACCGCAGCTATGCCCGCGCCATGCGCCCCGCACTCGCCGCCCTGCCCGAGGCGCTGCGCCCGGCGCTGCGCCTGGCCATCGAGCGCGAACTCGCGGGCATGCAGGGACGGCGCGAGGCCTATTGGGCGCATGCGCCGCATGTCACCGAGGCGCAGGGTGAAGTCGCCCGCCTGCCGCCCAACAGCGCGGAGGCCATGCTGGCGGCGGCCCGCCTTGCCCTCGGACAGCAGCAAACCGGGACGGCGCGGATGCTGGCCGCCCAGGCGCTGCGCCTCGCGCCCGGCCATCCCGGCGCGCTCGATCTTCTCACCCACATTCCGGAGCCCCCCGCATGAAGGCCATCCGCGAAGCCCTCTCCCTTGCCCTGCCCTATTGGCGCAGCGAGGAACGCTGGCCGGCGCGCGGGCTGCTGGCCATCGTGGTCGGCCTCAACCTGGCGCTGGTCGCGATGTCGGTCCTGCTCTCCTACTGGAGCCGGGAGTTCTTCAACACGCTGGAAGCGCGGGATGCCGAGGCCTTCTCTGCGCTGCTCTTCACCTGGAAGCAGACGGAGAGCGGCTTGATGCCCGGCTTCGTCTGGATCGCCACGGCCTATATCCTCATCGCGGTCTATGCGATCTATCTGCGCCAGGCCCTGCAGATCCGCTGGCGCCGCTGGACGACCGAGCGGCTGCTGGCCGGCTGGCTGACCGATCGCGCCTATTACCGCCTCTCGCTCACCAGCTACGGCACGGACAACCCGGATCAGCGCCTCTCCGAGGATGCGCGGCTCTTCGTGGATGAGACGCTGACGCTGGGCCTGGGGCTGATGCGCAGCGTGGTGACGCTGTTCTCCTTCCTGCTGGTGCTCTGGGCGCTCTCGGGACCGGCCACCCTCTTCGGCATCACCATCCCGGGCTACATGGTCTGGATCGCCATCCTTTATGCCGCACTCGGCACCTGGCTCGCCCATCTGATCGGGCGGCGGCTGACGCGCCTCAATTTCAACCAGCAGAAGGTGGAGGCGGATTTCCGCTACGCGCTGGTGCGCTTCCGCGACAGCACGGAAGGGGTCGCGCTGCATCGCGGCGAGGCGGAGGAGCAGGGCGCGCTCGTCACCCGCTTCCGGGCGCTGATGGAGAATTTCTGGGCGCTGATGGTGGCGACCAAGCGCCTCACCTTCTTCACCGCGGGCTACACCCAGGTGGCGACGGTGTTCCCCTTCGTGGTGGCCGCCCCCGCCTTCTTCGCCGGGCGCATCCCGCTGGGCGGCCTGACCCAGACCGCCCAGGCCTTCGGCGAGGTGCAGGGCGCGCTCTCCTGGATCGTGGACAATTACGCGAGCCTGACGGAATGGCGCGCGACCGTGACGCGCCTGATCGGCTTTCGCGATGCGCTGGACGCGGCGCGCATCGCCGCGCGCGAGGGCGATGGCATCCGCACGACCACCGGCGCGCCCGGGCTGATGCGCCTGGAGGGGCTGCACCTCAACCTGCCCGATGGCCGCGTGCTGCTGGAGGGCGCGGCGCTGGAACTCCGCGCGGGTGAGCGCGTGCTGCTGACCGGCGCTTCGGGCAGCGGGAAATCCACCCTGTTCCGCGCGCTCGCCGGCATCTGGCCCTTCGGGCGGGGGCAGTTGCAGACGCCCGAGGGCGAGCGCGCGCTGTTCCTGCCGCAACGCCCCTATCTGCCGCTCGGCACGCTGCGGCGCGTGCTCTGCTACCCCGCCCCGGCCGATGCCTTCACCGAAGCGGATATCCTGGCCGCGCTGGCCGATGCGGGGCTGTCCCACCTCGCCCCCCGGCTGGATGTGGAGGACGCCTGGTCCCAGCTGCTCTCGGGCGGCGAACAGCAGCGGGTGGCGCTCGCCCGCGCCCTGTTGCTGAAGCCCGACTGGCTCTTCCTGGACGAGGCGACGGCGAGCCTGGACCCGGCGGGCGAACGCGCCCTTTACGAGGTGCTGGGCAAGCGGCTGCCGGGGGCGATGATCTTCTCCATCGCGCACCGGCCGGCCGTGGCCGAATACCACAGCCGGCACATCACGATGCGGGAGGGTACGCTCGTCGAGTAGCTCAGGCCGGGCGCAGCACCCGGCCGGCCACGGCGTCGAGCTTGGCCATCATCGCGGGGTCGCGCATCTCGGGTGCGGTGATGAGGGCGTGGTCCAGCGCACGGTCGCAGCCCGCCTCGCAGGGGCCGCGCGGCGCGCCGATGCGCGGGATCAGCGCCTTGACCAGCGCGCGCGCCTTGTCGGCATTGGAGAAGAGCACCTTCACCACCTGGTCCACCGTCACATGGTCATGATCCGGGTGCCAGCAGTCGAAATCGGTGACCATGGCGACGGAGGCGTAGCAAAGCTCCGCCTCGCGGGCGAGCTTGGCCTCGGGCATGTTGGTCATGCCGATCACGTCGCAGCCCCATTGGCGGTAGAGCAAGCTCTCGGCCTTGGTGCTGAATTGCGGGCCTTCCATGACGAGGTAGGTGCCGCCCTTGGTCATCGGCAGGTCCAGCTCGGCGCCCGCCGCGGCAATCGCGTCCGACAGGCGCGGGCAGGTCGGATGCGCCACGCTGACATGGGCCACGCAGCCCAGGCCGAAGAAGGATTTCTCCCGCGCGAAGGTGCGGTCGATGAACTGGTCCACGATCACGAAGTGGCCGGGCGGGTATTGCGGCTGGAGCGAGCCCACGGCCGAGAGCGAGATCACGTCGGTGACGCCGCTGCGCTTCAAGGCATCGATATTGGCGCGGAAGTTCAGCCCCGAGGGCGGGTTCGGATGGCCGCGGCCATGGCGCGGCAGGAAGACGCAGCGGATGCCGCCGAGCGTGCCAAACAGCAACTGGTCTGACGGCGCGCCCCAGGGCGTCTCGACATGGCGCCACTCGCGGTCCTGCAAGCCGTCGATGTCGTAGAGGCCCGAGCCCCCGATCAGGCCGATGACGGGGGTGATGCTGGCGGTCATGTGCGGGCGCTCCGAATTGCGATGCGGGGCTTCTCTATCGCCGGTCTTGCCCATCGCCAACCGGGGCGGCCGGGTCAGGCGCGCAGAAGAGGCGGTAGAGCGTCTCGAGGATCGCGACGACCTCGGGGCTGGCCAGGCGATAGAAGATGCTCTGCCCCTCGCGCCGGGTCTCGACGAGGCCGAGGTCACGCATGCGCGCGAGGTGCTGCGAAAGCGCGGTCGGCGAGAGGCCGACCAGCGCCGCCAAGGAGCCCACCGATTGCTCGCCTTGCAGCAGATGGCACAGCGCCATCAGGCGCTTGCCATGGGCCAGCGTGGCAAGGAGGCGCGCGGCCTGCTCGGCCTTGGCTTCCATGTCGGCGATGGGTGGCGCCGCCATGGGCTCGGGCTGGGTTGGATTTTGCATTTTGTTATATTCGCATTTTCGTATATACTAACTTTATCTTATTTGGAAGGTCTCCGCAAATGATCAAGATCGGCTCCCTCGACCGCGTCACCCGATTCCTTCTGGGCGCCCTGCTCGCGGCCGGTCCCTTCCTGTTCCCCGACAGCTTCGCGGCGCTGGGCGGCTGGCACATGGCCGTCGCTGCGGTGGGCGTGGTGCTCATCGTGACCGCGCTGGTCCGCATCTGCCCCGCCTATCTGCTGTTCGGCATCCGGACCTGCGCGCGCGGCAGGGCCTGACGTGGCAGCGACGGAATTCACGCCGCTCGCCTCGCTGCTGGGCGGCGGCCTGATCGGCCTGGCCGCCGTGGCGCTGATGGCGAGCATGGGGCGCATCGCCGGCATCAGCGGGATCTTGTCACGCCTCTTGCCGCCTTATGGCGACAGCGGGTTGTCCGGGCGCTGGGCCTTCGTGCTGGGGCTGGTGGCAGCCCCCCTGCTCGCTTTGCTCATCACCGGCAGGATGCCGGTCCTCCATATCGAGACCCCCCTGCCCGCGCTGCTGCTGGCGGGGGTGCTGGTCGGCTTCGGCGCGGTGTGGGGCCATGGCTGCACCTCGGGGCACGGCGTCTGTGGGCTGGCGCGGCTTTCGCCGGCTTCCCTCATCGCCACGCTTCTCTTCATGGCCGCCGCCATGGTCGCGACCTTTGTCATGCGGCACCTCCTGTGATGGCAGTCCTCGTCCAGTTCGGCATCGGCCTCCTCTTCGGGCTCGGCCTGGTCCTTGCCGGCATGTCGGACCCCGCGAAGGTGCTGAACTTCCTCGACCTCGCCGCGATCGGCGATGGCGGGTGGGATCCGAGCCTGGCCCTGGTCATGCTGGGCGCCGTCATCGTCACCTTCCTGGGCTATCGCCGGGTGCTGCGCCGGGACAGGCCGTTCTTCGACACCCGCTTCCACATGCCCGGCGCCCCGCGGCTCGACCTGCGCCGCGTGACCGGCCCGGTCATCTTCGGCATCGGCTGGGGCATCGCGGGTTTCTGCCCCGCACCCGTGCTCACGGCCCTGGCCACCGGCGGTGGCATGGCCTGGGCCTTCCTGGGCGCGATGCTGGGCGGCATGGCCACCGCCCGGTGGCTGGGAGCGCGCTGAGGCGGCCTATCCGGTGAAGGTCTCGCCGTGCTGGCGCGGCACGAAGCGGCCCGTGCCGGGCCGGGCCAGGACCGTCTTGCCATCCCAGATGCAGCCGCCGCGCAAATAAGTGGCGGCCACGCGCGCCCGCATCGCCATGCCGTCATAGGGCGACCACTTGGCATCCTCGCGGTCCTGGATGTCGCGGGCGTCGAAGGTGAACGCGCCCTCCTCCATCACCATCAGGTCGGCGTCGCAGCCGATGCGGATGGCGCCCTTCTTCGGAAACAGCCCATGGAACTTGGCCGGCCGCTCGGCGCAGAGGCTCGCCATCAGCGTGGGCGAGAGGCCGCGCTGGGAGAGCAGGGTGAACATGAGCGGCGCGAAGCTTTGCAGCCCGGTCAGGCCCGCGCCGACAGCGAAAATGTCGCCCGTGTATTCCTTGCGGTGCTTCGGCCAGGGCGCGTGGTCGGTGGAGACATAGGCGACCTTGCCCTCGGCGATGCTGGCCCAGATGCGCTCCACCTCGTCCGCCGTGCGGAAGGGCGGGTTGCACTTGCCGAAGCCCTGGAGGCGGACGAGGTCCTCCTCGGTCATGCAGAGATACTGGATGCAGGCCTCGCCCGAGGTCTTGCCCCCTTGCTTGCGGAAAATCTCGGCGAGATCAAAGCCGCGCGCCAGGCTGGAATGCGCGATGTGGACATGGGCACCCGTCTCCAGCGCCATCTCGAAGATGGCGAGGTCCGCCATCGTCTCACAAAGCGGCGGGCGGGTGCGGGCATGCATGATGGGATCGGTGCGGCCGGTGGCGCGGGCGGCGGCGATGGCGCCTTCCACGATCTCCTGGTCCTCATTGTGGATGGCGACCATCAGGCCGGTCTTGGCGATCTCGGCGAAGGCCTCGACCATCATGGTGTTGTTGATGCGCGGGAAGCGCACCGCGTCATACTCATAAGTGGAGAGCTTGAAGGAGCAGACGCCGCCGGCCGCGAGGCCCGCGATCTGGTCCACGCCGCCATCCTTTCGGATGGTGCCGTAGAGTGCGAGGTCCACATGACTGGTCGCATTCACCACCGCGATCTTCTCGGCGAGGATGCCGGCATCGGTCACGGGACGCGGCACGTCATAGGGCATGTCCACGCAGGTGGTGACGCCGCCCGCGGCGGCGGACATGGAAGCACCCTCGATCCCCGGCCAGCCGGTGCTGCTGCTGGTGTGCATGTGCCCATCCACCAGGCCGGGGAAGACGAGCTTCCCACGATGGTCGGCCGTCTCGGCCGCGGCGGGCGGCGTCCCCTGGCCGATGGCCGCGATCACGCCGCCGGTGACGGCGACATAGCCGTTCTCAAGCACACCATCGGTCAGCACCAGGCTGCCGCGCACCACCAGATCAAAGGCCATCCTCGCCCGTTCTCCTCAAAGATTGCGTCCCCGCGCCGCGATGAGTGGAGCGCGGCCACGTCAGGCGATGGGAGGCTAGGCGGAGGCGGACCGCCCGCCAACCCTGCCACGCGATGAATGCGCCTTGGTCCCGCGCCTTCTGTTCCAACCTATTGCACGTAGCACTCGGCGAGAAAGCCTGACTGAAGGGCGGCATCGTTCATCGGCAGGGCCCGCGCAGTGTAAAGCACCTTGGTCAGCGTGCCCGTGCCAAAGGCCGGCACCATCACCGGGACCGGCAGCAAGCCGGGCAGGGTCATGCGGACGATGACCCGCGTGTTGGTCCACCGGATGTCCACCGAGCATTTGACATGGTTGACCGTGACCATCCGCGTACCGTTGTAGGCGCTGTCACTCCAGGTCTCGGTGACCACGCGGCCGAGCGAAACGCCGTGGGTGGCCAAATCGCAACGGGACCAGTCCGCGGTGGCCGGCAGCGGCGCGCAAGCAGGGCGAGCCCAAGGGCGTATGCGGGGCGCATGGTCATCTCCATCATGGCGCCTGGCCGGGGCGCTTGTTGCGAGAAAGCTGTCGGCTCGTCCTCACGGGTTGAAAGAGGGGGCATGGCCGGGCCAGCCTCACCAGGGCAGATCTTTCCCTGGGACAACCAAGCCCGAGCCGCCCACGCGGCGAAAGCGGCTTCCGCCGATCGTCACGACAGCCCCCGCCCATGGACAGGCGCGCGCGTGCGCTTAAGCTGCACCGCACAAGAAACCACCCTTGCACAGTATGAGGAATGCCATGGCCGAACAGATCGAAGTCCGAAAAGGGCTCGTCGGTGTCTACGCCGATGAGTCCAGCGTCTCGAAGGTGATGCCCGAGACCAACAGCCTGACCTATCGCGGCTATGCCGTGCAGGACCTGTGCGAGAACTCCAGCTTCATGGACGTCGCCTACCTGCTGTGGAACGGCGAGTTGCCCAATGACGCCGAGCGCGCCGTCTTCGCGGAGGCCGAGCGTTCGCAGCGCAGCCTCTCGCCCGCGCTGATGCGCGTGCTGTCCGACTTCCCGAAGGAGGCGCATCCCATGGATGCGATCCGCACCGCGGTCTCGTTCATGGGGATGGAAGACCCTGAGACGGCCGACATCAGCGACGCCGCCCAGCGCCGCAAGGCCATGCGGATCTTCGCCAAGGCGCCCACGGCGGTCGCCGCCGCGCACCGGCTGTCCAAGGGCCTGGAGCCGATCGCGCCCGATCC
>JAIYCD010000093.1 GCA_027488195.1 Acetobacteraceae bacterium
GCTGCTGCTCGATCACCTGCACCACCGTCGCCTGCACCGTCTCGGCCGAGGCGCCGGGGAAGGTCACGTTGATCGCGATGGTGGGCGGCGCGATGGCCGGATATTGCGAGACGGCCATGTTGCGGAGCGCCAGCGCGCCGGCGAGCATGATGCCGATGGCGATGACCCAGGCGAAGACCGGGCGGTCGATGAAGAAGCGTGCCATCGCGCGGGCCTAGCTCGCGGCCTGGCCGCGTTCGGTGGCGCGCACCCGGGTGCCGGGGCGTATGCGCTGCAACCCTTCGACCACCACGCGATCGCCGGGGTTCAGGCCCTCGGTCACCATCCAGTCATTGCCGATGGCGCGGTTGGCGCGGAGCACGCGGGCCTGCACGACGCCCTCCGCATTCACCACGAAGGCCATGGGCTCGCCGCGCGGGGTGCGCAGCACGGCCCGCTGCGGCACGAGCAGCGCGCGGTCGGTCACCCCTTCCTCGACGCGGGCGCGGACGAACATGCCCGGCAGCAGCAGCTGGTTCGGGTTCGGAAACACGGCACGCATGGTGACCGAGCCGGTGCCCTGGTCCACGATCACCTCGGAGAACTGCACCTCGCCCGGGATCGGGTATTCCGAGCCATCCTCCAGGATCAGGCGCGCCACCGCGCGATCAGCCGAGGGGCGGCGCAGCGCGCCGCTATCCACGTCACGCCGCTGCTGGAGCAGCGCCGCGCTGGGCTGGGTGAGGTCCACGAGGATCGGGTCGAGCTGGGCGACGGTGACCAGCGCGGTCTGCTGGTTCGCGGTGACGAGCGCGCCCGGCGTCACGGTGGAACGGCCGGTGCGGCCGGTGATGGGCGAGGCGACGCGCGTGTAGTTGAGGTCGATCTTCGCGGTCTCCAGCGCCGCGCGGAGCGAGATGAGGTCCGCCTGGGCCTGGCGCAGCGTCGCCTCCGCATTCTCCAGGTTCTGCTCGCTGACCACCTGCGAGCGTGCGAGGGAGCGCAGCCGGTTGGCGGTGCTGAGCGCCACGCGCTCGGTCGCTTCCATGCGTTGCAGCGCGGCCTCGGCCCGGCGCACCGCCGCCTCGAAAGGTGCGGGGTCGATCTGGAAGAGCGGCTGGCCAAGTGCCACCGATTCGCCCTCGGTGAAGAGCCGCTCGCGCAGCAGGCCGCCCACCTGCGGGCGGATTTCGGCGACGCGGAAGGGCGCGGTGCGGCCGGGCAAGGTGGAGGTGACCGGGATTTCGCGCCGCTCGAGGGTGATCACCGTGACCGCGACAGGCGGGGGCGTGGCCTGCCCCTGCGCCTGGGCCGCGCCGGCCTTGGGCTCGTCACAGCCCGCGAGGGCCAGCGCCAGCGCACCCAAGGGAAGCAGGCTCCACCAGAATGTGGCGCGCCGGGAGGCAGAGGTTGCCTGGGAAACGGCCAGCGCATTCGCGTGCTTCATGTCGGTCATCCAAGGGAGGTCGTTGCAGAAACTGGTAAGTTTCCAAACATTGTCAATGGCGTGATGGGATCTCTTCTGCCCGCATGGCGGTCCGCGCCGCGCAAGCACCTGCCGTGCCTTGCATTTCCCGTGCCAGCACAGCGCGCTCAACGCGGAACGGAGAGCCCGCGCACCTCGTGCTTCGCGATCAGGGTCGCCACCAGGCCGCTCGCCTTCGCCTCGGCCACGAAATCCGCGAGCCAGGCGGCCGCCGCCACATTCGCCCGCGCCGTGCCGATCGCCTGCTGCACCGTGGTGAAATTGCCGTGCAGGATTCGCGCGCCGGGCAGCGCCTCGGCATCCGAAAGCAGCCGCGGCTTGAGGCCGGCCAGCACCTCCAGCCCATCACGCTGGAAGATCTCGAAGGCGCCATCCAGGCTCTCGGCGCGGATCAGCGTCGCCTGTTGGATGTTCCGCGCGAGCCAGAGGTCGTAGGCCGCGCGCGCCGTCACCGCGATCCGCACGCCGGGCTGGTCCACCTGCGCGAGCGTCGTGATGGGGCTGTCGCCGCGCACCAGATAGGTCGCCTCGATCTCGGCATAGGCGGGGGTGAAGGCGATCTTCTCCGCCCGCTGCGGCTCGGCGCCGATCAGGCCGATATCCCATTGGCCCACCGCATCGGCCAGCTCACCGGGCCTCGGAAAGGGCATGTACTGGATGGGCACGCCCAGGCGCTCGGCGATGGCACGCGCCATGCCGGGCGAGACGCCATCCGGCTCGCCGCCCGGGCCGCGGCCGGTGACGAGCAGGAAGTTGCTCATGTTGATGGCGGCGCGCAGCACGCCGGTCGGTGCCAGTTGGGCCAGGATTTCAGGCGACATGGGGCAACACCGCCTGCATCGAGGTTTTCACCAGGATCGCCGCCGGGCCGGGGGCCGCGATGGCTGCGCGCATCGCGTCGAAGTCATCGCGCGTGTTCACCCGCGTCACGGGCAGCGCGAAGGCCTGCGCCCAATGCGCGAAATCCGGATTGGCGAACATGGTGCCGCTGACCCGCCCGGGATGCTGTCGCTCCTGGTGGATGCGGATCGATGCATAGCCGAGATTTTCCGAGACCAGCAGCTTGATGGGCAATTGCCGCTCCAGCGCCACCGCCATCTCGCCGCCCGTCATCAGGATGCCGCCATCCCCCACGCCGCAGACCACCGTCCGGCCCGGGCAGCGAAGCGCGGCGGCGACGGCCGCCGGCACCCCGAAGCCCATCGCGCCCGAGACCGGCACCAGCAGCCTCTGCCCCGGCCGCCACACCGCCTTGCGGTAGAAGGGCGCGCCGAAGGTGCCGGCATCCAGCGTGATGATGCCATCGGCCGGCAGGGCCTGGTGCACCGCCTGCGCCACCTCCGGGAAGGCAAGCCCGTCCTGCCAGTCGCGCGGGGTCACCTGGCTGTCGGCCACCTGCAGGGCGCGCAGGCGCGCGATCCATTCGCCGCGCGGCGGGCGCTTGCCGGGTGCCCCCAGCACCGTCATCAGCGCGACAGGGTCGGCCGTGGTCGCGACCTCGGCCGGAAATTGCCAGTTCAGGTGCTTCGGATCGGCGCAGAGATGCACAAGGCGCTGGCCCGGCGCCGGCCAGGAATAGCCCTGGGTCGTGATGTCGGTCAGCCGTGTGCCGAGGGCGAGGATGAGGTCCGCCTCGGCGAAGGCCTCGCGCTGCGCGTCGGGGTTCCTGAGGCCGAGGTCGCCCGCATAGAAGCGGCTCACATTGTCGAACAGGTCCTGCCGGCGGAAGGAGACGGCAACCGGAACCTCCCACTGCGCCGCGAAGCGCGCCAGCGCCGCCCGCCCCGCCTCGCTCTCGAAGCCATGGCCGGCGAGCAGGATGGGCCGCTCGGCCGCGTGCAGCAGGTCCGAGATGCGCGCGACCTCCGCCGGCGCCGGCAGGGCGGGCCGCGCAGGCGTGATGGCGGGCGCACTCGGCGCGCACTCCATCGCCAGCACATCCTCGGGCAGCGAGAGCACCACCGGCCCGGGCACGCCCTGCATCGCCGCCGCATAAGCGCGCGCGATCAGCTCGGGCACCTGCTCGGGCCGGGTGGCCTCGCCCACGAATTTGCAGAAGCCGCCGAACATGCGGGTGTAGTCGATTTCCTGGAAGGCATCGCGGCGGAGGTCGCGCGCCTCGACCTGACCGATCAGCAGGATCAGCGGCACGGCATCCTGCTCGGCCGTGTGCAGCGCGATGGCGGCGTTGCAGGCACCGGGCCCGCGGCTGACCAGCACCACGCCGGGGCGCCCCGTCAGCTTGGCGTCGGCGATGGCGGCGAAGCCCGCGCCGCCCTCATGCCGGCAGACCACAAGGTCGATCGGTGCATCATGCAGCGCGTCGAGGAGGGCGATGTAGCTCTCTCCCGGGACGCAGAAGGCCCGGTCCATGCCGTGCGCGATCAGGAAGGCGACAAGGTGTTCAGCGGCAGAGGTCAAGGTATGTTTCCGTCATGGCTAGCGTTCAACGCGCGGGCTGCTCCCAGATCCGCGCCGTGGTCTCGGCGACGTTGCCGCGATCCACGCGCAGCACCACCTCCATGGAAAGCATCTGCCGGTTCTCCATGGGCCGGCGCATGGTGCAGTTCCAGTCGCCCGCGGCGCCGGCCGGGGCCGCACAGCTGAAGCCCAGGGTGTTGAGCCGTTGGATGGCCGGCCCCGGATCACCCCCGCGGGGCGAGAGCTGGTCCACGTCGCGCTTCAGCATCTCGGCTGCCTGGCGGGTACCCTGCCGCAGGTAGACATCGAGCGGGGTCTTCGGCCGGTGGTCCGGCCAGAGGGTCGCGACGACCGCGAGGCCCGCCAGCATCACAACGCCCAGCAACGCCGCCCGCTTGATCGTACCAGGCTGCATACCCGCCGAATCCTCCGGATGCGAGGCCATCAAGCAGTTTTGCGCCGCGGATTCCCAAGGAACCGCCCGGGCGCGGCATTCCCCGGCCCCTGCCCCTCGACATGCGTGCGCACGCCGTTGCACCACACCTGCGCGATGCCGTCCGAGACGAGCATCGGCTCCGCATAGGTCGCGTTGTCGCGCACCCGCGCGGGGTCGAAGAGCACGAGGTCGGCGAAGGCGCCGGCGCGGATCACGCCGCGGTCGGGCAGGCCGAAGACCTGGGCGGTGCGGCCGGTCATCTTGTGCACGGCGCTCTCCAGCGTGAAGAGCTGGAGGTCGCGCGCATACATGCCCAGCACGCGCGGAAAGGTGCCCCAGAGGCGCGGATGCGGCTTCGCGTCATGCGGGATGCCGTCGCTGCCGATCATCGCGCGCGGATGCGCCATGATGCGGCGCACATCGGCCTCGTCCATGGCGAAGGTGATGGCGCCGGCCGGCAGCAGGCGGTCCGCCGCGGCGCGCCGCGTCATGCCCCAATCCTGCGCGATGTCATCCAGGTTGCGACCGGCCATCTCGGGGTGCGGGATGGACCAGGTGATCTGCACCGGCACGTCCTGGCGCAGCTTGTCCGGCATCAGCACGGTGGAGCCCGCCGGATAGGGGTACACGTCATAGGCCACGGGCTGGTCCTGGCCGAGCCGGTCCATCAGGGCCAGCGTATCGCGCGAGCGGCCGAAATTCTCGCTCATGCTGCATTTGTGATGGCTGATGACGACCTCGAGCGGCTTCTCCGGCGTGCCCGCCTCGCGGCCCACGCGCAGCGTCTCGCGGATGCTCTCCATCACGAAATCCGCCTCGTCGCGCATGTGGGTGGCGTAGAGGCCGCCCTCCTCGCGCAGCACTTCGGCGATGGCGATGACCTCCTCGGTCGGCGCCTGGGCGTTGGGCGGGTAGTAGAGGCCGGTCGAGAAGCCGCCGGCGCCCTCGCGCAATGCACCGCGGAGGCGCTCCTGCATGTGCGCGATCTCGCGGTCATTGGCGGCGCGGTATACATCGCCCGCCATGGCTTCGACGCGTAGCGACATGTGCCCGCAGAAGGCGAAGGTGTTCACCGAGGTCGGCTTCCGCGCCAGTGCCTCGGCATATTCGCCGAAGCCGCCCAGCGTGAACCAGCTCTCATCACCCAGCAGGTCGAGCGGCGGCGGCGGGCGATTCGAGAGCCGCAGCGGCGCCAGGCTCACGCCGCAATTGCCGACGACGACGGTGGTCACCCCCTGGCTCGTCTTGCAATGCATGCATTCGGGGCCGCAGACCACGGCGCGGTCGTCATGGGTGTGCGCGTCGATGAAGCCGGGCGCGAGCGCCAGGCCCTTCGCCTCCACCTCCTCGCGGCCCGAGGCGCTGCCGAGCGCGCCGACGGCAACGATGCGATCCCCCTCGACGGCCACATCGGCGGTGAAGCGCGGCGCGCCGGTGCCGTCCAGCACGGTCGCGTCACGGATCACCAGGTCACAGCGCAGCGTCATGGGGTGTCCTCAACCTGTTGTTGGCATCATGGAACGGCTTCGGGACGAAGGCCATGTTGCATGGAGGCACACTAATAACGTATCGGGGTTTTACAAAGACCGGAGGTAAACATGTCCCTGTTCCGTCGTTCGGCCCTCATGGCCGGCCTGGCTGCCCTTGTCGGTGGCGCCCCCGCCATCGCGCAGACGCAGATCACCATCCAGCATGCGCTGCCGCCCAACAGCCACACCGGCGCCGGGCCCATCGCCTTCAAGGAAACCTTCGAGCGGCTGACCAACAACCGCTACCGCATCGTCGTCCAGCGCAACGACAATGAGCGCGAGATGATCGAGAGCGTGCAGATCGGCACGATCGACTGCACCTTCACCTCCACCGGCCCCGTCGGCAATTTCGTGCCCGAGGTCCGCATCTTCGACGTGCCCTTCCTCTTCCGCGACACGGCCCATGCCCGCGGCGTGCTCGACAGCGAGATCGGCCAGCAGGTGCTGGCGCGCTTCAACGCGCGCGGCCTGCAAGGCGTGATCTGGACCGAGAACGGCTTCCGCCACCTGACGAATTCGCGCCGCGACGTGAACACGCCGGCCGATATGCGCGGCCTGAAGGTGCGCACCATGGAGAACCAGGTGCATATGCGCGCCTTCTCCGTGCTGGGCGCGCTGCCCACGCCGATGGCCTTCTCCGAACTCGTGCCGGCGCTGCAGCAGGGCACGGTGGATGGGCAGGAGAACCCGATCTCGGTGATCGTGGCGAACAACCTGAACCAGGTGCAGCGCTACATGACGCTGACCAACCACGTCTATTCGCCGGCCGTGATGATCTGCAACCCTTCCGTGGTGCGCCGCCTGCCGGCCGCCGACCAGGCGCATTTCATGGCCGCGGCGCGTGATGCCCAGACCGCCAACCGCGCCCGCGTCAGCGCCGATGACGCGAGCGGCGTGGCCGAGCTGCGCCGCCGCGGCATGACCGTGATCACCGAGGTGAACACGGCCGCCTTCCAGGACGCCTTGGCCCCGGCCTTCGCCGAGTGGGAGCGCACGCTGGACGCGGCCACGCTGCGCCGCATCCGCGACTGGCGCCCGGCGCAATAAGCGCCAGCAGGTCGGACAATCTGGCCGCGGGGTCCACCCCCGCGGCCTTTTCCTTGGGGGGCCAACCCGCGTGAAT
Source organism: Acetobacteraceae bacterium (assembly GCA_027488195.1). Taxonomy (GTDB): domain Bacteria; phylum Pseudomonadota; class Alphaproteobacteria; order Acetobacterales; family Acetobacteraceae; genus Roseococcus. The sequence goes on from JAIYCD010000093.1 coordinate 6,975, forward strand.
GCCATGAATGTCATGCCGCTGACGGTCGTCGTCAGCGGAACAGTGGGGTTGGTCGCCGCCGCCATCTGGCTGGGGCAGGCCGAGCAGGGCCCCCGCGCCCAGATCCGCCGCGCTGTGCTGGCGGCTGACCGCATCGCCACTGGCATTGCCACGGGCATCGCCATCGCGGCCCTGCTGGTCGCGGTGTTTGCCGGCTTCTGGCAGGTGGTGGCGCGCTTCGCCACCGAGACCCCCTCCGTCTGGTCCGAGGCGCTGGTGCGCACCGCGCTGATCTGGATGGCCTTCCTGGGTCTCGCCGCCGCCATCCGCACCGGCTCGCTCGTCTCGATCGACATGGCGCACCGCTACTCGCGCGGGAAAATCCGGCGCGGGATCGAGGCCGCGGTGCTGGCCGGCAACCTCTCGCTCATGGGCGTGCTCTTCTGGTTTGGCTGGATCATGGCCGAGCGCGTGCAATTCCAGGAAATGGCGGGCCTCGAAGTCTCCATCAGCTGGGGCTACGCAGCGCTGCCCATCGGCGCCGCCTTCTCCGTGCTGGGGGCGCTTGGACAATTCCTGGACCGCAAGGCCGAAGAACTGGAGATGGCCGTATGAGCAGCTTCATGCTGACCGCGATGCTGGTGCTCTTTGCCGCCAGCATCCCGGTCGCCGTCGCCATCGGCATCGCCGCCGTCATCGGCGTCGCGAATTTCACGAACTTCCCGCTGATCGTGGCCGCGCAGCAGCTCTATGTGGCGCTGGACCGCTTTCCGCTGGCGGCCATTCCCTTCTTCATCCTGGCCGGAAACCTGATGGATGTGGGCGGCATCTCCCGCCGGCTGGTGGATTTCGCGAAATCCATCGTGGGCGGAATCCAGGGCGGCCTGCCCGCCACCTGCATCGTCACCTGCATGATCTTCGCGGCCATCTCCGGCTCCTCCGTCGCCACCACCTTCGCCATCGGCGCGGTGATGATCCCGGCGCTGATCAAGGCGGGCTACCCCGTGCCCTTCGCCGCCGCGCTGATGGCGACCGCGGCCGAGCTCGGCGTCATCATCCCGCCCTCCATCCCGATGATCCTCTATGGCGTCACCACCCAGACCAGCATCCCGGAATTGTTCATGGCCGGCTTCGGCCCGGGCCTGCTGATCGGCGCCGCGCTGATCGCGACCGTGCTGATCTGGTGCCGCATCACCGGCTGGGGGAAGAATGACGGCGAGGGCCGCCTGCCCTTCCTGACCGCCACGAGGAAGGCCGGCTTCGCCCTCTTCATGCCCTTCGTCGTGCTGGGCGGCATCTATGGCGGCATCACCA
>JAIYCD010000107.1 GCA_027488195.1 Acetobacteraceae bacterium
AAGGCCGGCGACGTGATCGCCGAGATCGAGACCGACAAGGCGACCATGGAAGTGGAAGCCGTGGATGAGGGCGTGCTGGGCAAGATCCTGGTCCCCGCTGGCACCGAGGGCGTGAAGGTCAATGCCGTCATCGCCGTGCTGGTCGAGCCTGGCGAGGCTGCACCCACCGGCGCAGCCCCGGCCGCGGCCAAGCCCGCAGCTGCCGCGGCACCTGCGCCGGCAGCTGCCGCGCCCGCGCCGGCCGCAGCCCCCGTGGCTCATTCGGGAGACCGCTCCATCGCCTCGCCGCTCGCCAAGCGGATGGCGGCGCAGGCGGGGCTGGACCTGGCCGGCATCAAGGGCTCGGGGCCGCAGGGCCGCATCGTGAAGGCCGATATCGAGGCCGCGATGAACCGCCCGGCTCCGGCTGCCGCCGCTGCACCCGCGCCCGTGGCTGCGCCCGTCGCCGCCCCGCGTCCGGCGTCCGCCCCCGCCGCGGTCATCGGCGCCACCACCGCCGTGCCGAACAGCAGCATGCGCAAGGTGATCGCCCGCCGCCTGTCGGAGAGCAAAGCCACCATCCCGCATTTCTACGTGGCGATGGACATGGAGCTCGACGCGCTGATGAAGCTGCGCGCCGAGCTTAACGCGCAGTCGCCCAAGGATGGCCCGGGCTCGTTCAAGCTCTCGGTGAATGACCTCATCATCAAGGCCTGCGGCGTGGCGCTGCGCCGCCATCCGGGGGTCAACGCCTCCTGGACGGAGGACGCCATCCTGCAGTTCAACGATGTGGATATCAGCGTCGCCGTCGCCATCCCCGATGGTCTCATCACGCCCATCGTGAAGGGCGCGGACCGCAAGGGCCTGGCCACCATCAGCACCGAGATGAAGGACCTGGCCGCGCGGGCCAAGACCGGCAAGCTGAAGCCCGAGGAGTTCCAGGGCGGCGGCTTCTCCATCTCGAACATGGGGATGTATGGCGTCAGTCACTTCGCCGCCATCATCAACCCGCCCCAGGCCGGCATCCTGGCCGTGGGCGCGGGCACGCAGCGCGCCGTCGTGAAGAATGGCGCGCTGGCCATCGCGACCGTGATGACCTGCAACCTCAGCGTGGATCACCGCGTGATCGACGGCTCGCTCGCGGCGGAATTCATGGCGACGCTGAAGGGGCTGATCGAAAACCCCCTCTCGCTGATGCTCTGACCTTGGCCTGGCGCGACGCCACGCCAGAAGATGTGGACGAGGTGTTTCGCCTCGTCCGCGGCCTTGCCGAATATGAGAAGCACCTGGCGGAGTTTCACGCCAGGGCCGAGGATTTCCGCTGCTGGCTTTTTGGTCCGCGCCCTGCGGCCCAGGCCATGCTGGCGGAGGTGGAGGGCCGCGCGGTCGGCGTCTGCGTCTGGTATCGCACATTCGCGAGTTTCCTCGGCCGGCCCGCCATCTGGATCGAGGATGTCTTCATCGAGCCGGAGCATCGCCGGCAGGGGCTCGGCACTGCCGTGTTCCGGCTGCTGGCCGCCCGCGCGGTGGAGGAAGGCTGCGCCGCGCTGGAGTGGAATGTGCTCGACTGGAACGCGCCCGCCATCGCCGCCTATCGCGCGATGGGGGCGGTTCCCCGCGAGGAATGGACGGATCAGCGGGTGAGCGGCGATGCCCTCATCCGGCTTGCAGGAAAGGGCTGAACAATGGCCGAGACATTTGACGTGGTGGTGGTGGGCGGTGGGCCTGGCGGCTATGTCGCCGCCATCCGCGCCTCGCAGCTCAAGATGAAGGTCGCGCTGGTTGAGCGCGAGAATCTCGGCGGCATCTGCCTCAACTGGGGCTGTATCCCGACCAAGGCGCTGCTGCGGGCATCCGAGATCAACCACCTGCTGCACAGCCTCGATCAGTTCGGCTTTGCTGCGGACAATGTGCGCTTCGATTTCGCCAAGGTGATCAAGCGCTCGCGCGGGGTGGCCGCGCAGCTTTCGGGCGGCGTGAAGCACCTGCTGAAGAAGAACAAGGTGACCGTGTTTGACGGGCATGGCGCGCTGGCCGGCCCGGGCAGGCTCTCGGTCACGAAGGACGGCAAGCCTGTGGCCGAGCTAGCGGCCAAGCACATCCTGCTCGCCACCGGCGCCCGCGCCCGCGTCATCCCGGGCATGGAGCCGGATGGCAAGCTCATCTGGTCCTATCGCGAGGCGATGACGCCCACGGCCCTGCCGAAGAAGCTGATCGTGGTCGGCTCCGGCGCCATCGGCAGCGAGTTCGCCAGCTTCTACCTCAACATGGGCGCCGAGGTGACGCTGGTCGAGGTGATGGACCGCATCCTGCCCGTCGAGGATGCCGAGATCAGCGCCTTCGTCCGCAAGGCCTTCGAGAAGCAGGGGATGAAGATCATCACCAATGCGCGCGTCCAGGGTGTCCGCAAGGGCGCCGATGACGTGACGGCGGTGATCGAGGCCGATGGCAAGGTGACGGAGCTGAAGGCGGACCGGCTGATCTCCGCCGTCGGCATCGTCGGCAACACCGAAAATCTCGGCCTCGAGGGCACCAAGGTCGTGGTGGACCGCACGCATATTGTGACCGACGCGATGGGGCGCACGGGGGAGACCGGCGTTTACGCCTTCGGCGACATCACCGGCGCGCCCTGGCTCGCGCACAAGGCGAGCCATGAGGGCATCATCTGCGTCGAGAACATCGCGGGCCTGCACCCCCATGCGATGGATGTGCTGAATATCCCCGGGTGCACCTATTGCCGCCCGCAGGTGGCCTCGGTCGGCCTCACCGAAGCCGCGGCCAAGACCGCCGGGCATGAGGTGCGCGTCGGCCGCTTCCCCTTCATCGGCAATGGCAAGGCCATCGCGATGGGCGAGCCGGAAGGCTTCGTGAAAACCGTCTTCGACGCCAAGACGGGCGAGCTGCTGGGCGCCCACATGGTGGGTCCTGAGGTGACGGAGATGATCCAGGGCTATGGCATCGCCCGCACGCTGGAGACGACCGAGGCGGACCTCATGCACACCGTATTCCCGCATCCCACGGTCAGCGAGGCGATGCATGAAAGCGTGCTCGATGCCTATGGGCGCGTAATCCACATCTAGTTGCCCAAGGCTGCCACGGCGGACTTGTCTGCGGCATGGAATTCTGACCAGAATCTGAGACGAATTTCGTCTCCTTGGAGGAATCCCATGCTGTCCTTGTTCCGTCGCCTCGCGGTGGCGAGCCTGCTTCTCGGCGCCCTGCTGGTCGGAGTCCCCCCGGTGGCCGAGGCCCAGCAGGGTCAGAACCGCAGCCTGGTCTTCCGCAACAATTGCAGCACCCCACTCCGTCTCCTCGTGCGGCACGCGGAAGACCCTCGGAGCTATACGACCACCGGCTTCTACACGATCCGCCCCAACACCTCGACGACGCTGACGCAGCGCGGCGACAACATCACGCACATCACCGGGCTGCCGCTCTATTTCTTCGCCGAGTCGGGTGGGCGCACCTGGTCCGCGGGTGATGTGACCGTGGCCTTCAATGGCGTGAACTACCGCATGGTCCGGGCGAACCAGACCGTCTCGGGCAGCAACATCGAATTCGCCGTGGCGTGCTGACCCGAGTGCCGTAACCGGGGCTTGCCGTAGCACCCGGGGCTGTGATTGCGGCGCGGCGCGCTATATGGGGAAGCATCATGGCCCGCATCGAAATCGATCACAGCAAGCCGCGTAGCGGCGCCGCCCGCCACCCCGAGAAGGCGGCGCGCCCGGACAACCCGATCCAGCGCAAGCCCGCCTGGATCCGCGTGAAGGCGCCCACCCACCCGATCTACCACGAGACCCGCGCCCTGATGCGCGACAACAAGCTCGTCACCGTGTGCGAGGAAGCGGCCTGCCCCAATATCGGCGAGTGCTGGTCGCAGCGCCACGCGACCATGATGATCATGGGCGAGACCTGCACCCGCGCCTGCGCCTTCTGCAACGTGGCCACCGGCATGCCCAACCCGCTGGATCATGACGAGCCGCGCCGCGTGGGCGAGGCGGTGGCCAAGCTCGGGCTGCGCCACGTCGTCATCACCAGCGTGGACCGCGACGACCTAGCTGATGGCGGCGCCGAGCATTTCGCGCAGACCATCCGCGCCATCCGCGCCTCGGCGCCCGAGACCACCATCGAGATCCTGACGCCCGATTTCCTGCGCAAGGAAGGCGCGCTCGAAGTGGTGGTCGCGGCGCGGCCGGATGTGTTCAACCACAATCTCGAAACCGTGCCGCGCCTCTATCCCAATATCCGGCCGGGGGCGCGCTACTACCACTCGCTGCGCCTGCTGGACCGCGTGAAGCAGCTGGACCCCACCATCTTCACCAAATCGGGCATCATGGTCGGCCTCGGCGAGGAGCGGATCGAAGTGCAGCAGGTGATGGATGACCTGCGCAGTGCCGAGGTGGATTTCCTCACCATCGGGCAATACCTGCAGCCCAGCGTGAAGCATGCGGCCGTGGCCCGCTTCGTCGAGCCCAGCGAGTTCGAAGACTACGCCAGCCTGGCCCGCGCCAAGGGCTTCCTGCTGGTCTCGGCCACGCCGCTGACGCGCAGCTCCTACCACGCCGACCGCGACTTCGCCGATCTGAAGGCGGCCCGCCAGAAGAGCCTCGCCGCCTGATGCCGACCCATGCCGAAAAGCGCATCCTGCGCCAGTCGCCCGACCAGATCTTCCAGATCGTGGCCGATGTGCACCGTTACCCCGAATTCCTGCCCTGGTGCGCCGCCGCCCGCGTGCTCAGCCGTGATGAGCAGAAGCTGGTGGCCGACCTCACCATCGGCTTCAAGGTCTTCCGCGAGACCTTCCGCAGCGAGGTGACGCTGGAACGGCCGGGCATGGTGCATGTCACCTACCTGGACGGGCCCTTCCGCTACCTGAACAACACCTGGCGCCTCACGGCCGTGCCCCAGGGCACCGAGGTGGATTTCTTCGTGGATTTCGAATTCCGCTCGCGCGTGCTGCAGGCCGTGATCGGCACCGTCTTCAACGAGGCGGTGCGCGTGATGGTCCGCGCCTTCGAACGCCGCGCCATGGCGATGCATGGGCGCCTGCCGCCTACAGTGGCCGCGGCGCCGGTCAGGCCGGCCTGATCAGAGGTGGATCAGGCCGGGCGCGAAAAACCCCAGCATCATCAGCCCGAAGCCCACCGCCCCCAGCGCGCCCGCCAGCCAGACCAGCAGCGCCACGCCCGTGATGATCGAGGCGGAGGCGACCACGATCGCCACCTGGAAGCCGGCGCTCGAATATTCGAACATGTGATACTTATCCATGTTCCGGTCGCGCCTTGCTTCGGCCGCGCGGGCGCGGGTCATCAGTTCGCGGCGGCCTTCCCCGGTCTCGGGCTCGCTTTCCCAGCGGGCGGCGGTGTTGTTCCAGCGCTCGCGCTGCGCGGTGGTGGCGGCGGAATTGGCCTCGGTGCGGGTCAGCTCGGCCTGTTCGGCGGCGGTGCGCACCTGGGTCTGGCGGATGGTGCGCGCCTGGAAGAAGGACCAGAGATTCGCCGCCTCGATATTGGCGTTCAGCGCCTCGGTCTGGGCCGATTTGGCACCGACCTCCGCCAGCGCCAGGAACAGCGCCAGGATGGCGATGACGAGCGCCACCCCCTTGTTCTCGGTGCCATGCGCCGCGCCATGCCCACCCGCCATGCGAATCCCTCCTCAAGCTCAAGCTCAAGCTGCGCGGATGCCATAGCCCGGGGCCGGGCGCCAGTTGGCGCGAGGCCTCGGCGCTGCGAGGGCTGACGCTGCGCGGGAATCCTGCCAGGATCGGGACATGGTCCAAGCTCCAACCTTCGCCCGATCCACCTCCTTCGCACCCAGCCGCCCGCCCAAGGGCGCGCCGCCCGTGCGCATCAACCTCTATTCGGACACGCAGACGCGCCCCACGCCCGCCATGAAGGACGCGATGATGCGTGCCGAAATGGGCGACGAGCAGCATGGCGACGACCCGACGGTGCATGAATTGTGCGACCGCATGGCCGCGCTGATGGGCAAGGAAGCTGCCATGTTCCTGCCGTCAGGGACCATGTGCAACGTCATCGCCATCCTCACCCATTGCGGCAAGGGCGATGAGGTCCTGGCGCATGAGACCAGCCACATCCTGCACAGCGAGGGCGGCACGCATGCGGCCCTGACCGGCGTGCAGATCCTGCCGCTGAAGGGCGCGCGCGGCCTGTTCACGGCCGATGACGTCCGCGCCGCGATCCGCCCGCGCACCCGCTACGCCCCCCCGCAGAAGCTCCTGGAAGTGGAGCAGACCGCCAATATCGGCGGCGGCGTCGTCTGGCCGCTGGAGCAGCTGAAGGCCGTCACCGCCGTGGCGCGCGAGCAGGGCTGGAACACCCATATGGATGGCGCGCGGCTGATGAATGCCTGTGTCGCGGCCGGCATCGCGCCTGCTGATATGGTGGCGGATTTCGACTCTGTCTGGCTCGATTTCACCAAGGGCCTGGGCGCCCCGCTCGGCGCCGTGCTCTGCGGCTCTTCCGAGTTCATCGGCCAAGCCTGGCGCTGGAAGCAGCGGCTTGGCGGTTCGATGCGCCAAGCCGGCATGGTCGCCGCCGGCTGCATCCACTCGCTCGACCACCATGTGGAGCGCCTCGCCGAGGATCACGCCAATGCGAAGGCTCTGGCCCGTGGCCTGCGCCAGATCGAGGGCGTGGTGGTGGAGGAGCCGGACACCAACCTCGTCTTCTTCGACATCAAGGATACCGGCGTCTCGGTCGAGCAGCTTCAGGCGCGCCTGATGGAAAAGGGCATCATGATCAGCGGTCTCGGCGGCCGGGTGCGGGCCTGCACCCATCTGGACGTGACCGCCGCGATGATCCCCGAGGCGATCACCGCCATCCGTGAGGCGTTGGCTGCCTGATTTCATCCGTCAGCGCCGCGGCGCGCGCGCCGACCGCACCGGCCGCTCGGCCGAGGCGGCGGCCCGCGAAGCATTGGCCGCCGAAGGCTGGCAGGTGCTGGCCGAACGCCACCGCACACCCGCCGGCGAGCTGGACCTGATCGCCGAGAAGGACGGCCTGCTTGCCTTCATCGAGGTCAAAGCGCGGCCCAGCTGGCGTGAAGCCGCCTTCGCGCTGGCACCCCGCCAGCAGGCACGGCTGATGGCAGCGGCGGAGATCTGGCTGGCCCATCATCCCGGCCACGGCAGCCGGGGAATCCGCTTCGATGTGCTGCTGGTCGCGGCCGATGGAAGCGTGAAGCGGATCATTGATGCGCTTCGCGAAACATGAGGCCTTCGCAAGACTCTGTGACAGCTTGTTGCGCGTGCCGCTTTCGCGTTGACCACCCCCAGGCGCAAGGTCAGATTGCTTCCATGAACCTCCGCACAACCCTGTCCGATGCCCGGCGTCGGAGATGAACATGTTGGACCGCCCGATCCCCATCGAGGCGCCGCAGGAGGCCACCGCATCCGCCCCGCCGCCCCGTCGCCGCTGGCTCGGGCCGCTGTTGGGCGTGCTTCTCATGGCCGGCGCCGGCTATGCCGCCCTGAGCTGGCGCGCGGCCCATCCGCCCGCACCGCCGCCGGCCGCCGCACCCGTGCCCGCCCTCACCGTGGCCGTGGGGCCCGTCATCATGCGCCGCATGGGGACGAGCGTGGTGGGTGATGGCTCCGTCGTCGCCTGGCAGGAGCTGGTGATTGGCGCCGAAGTCGGCGGGCTTCGCATCGTGGAAGCCCCGCTGGATGAGGGCATGCCCGTCCGGGCCGGCGAATTGCTGGCACGCCTGGATGACAGCGTGCTCGCCGCCCAGGCCGCGCAGGCCGTGGCCGCGGTGGGTGAGGCGGAGGCCTTCCTCGACTTCGCCCGGCAGGAGGAAGCGCGCTCGGAGACGCTGGTCCGCAGCCAGACCGGCTCCCGCCAGGTGCTGGAGCAACGCCAATCCGCGACACGCCAAGCCGAGGCGCGGCTGGTGTCCGTGAAGGCCCGCCGTGACGAGGCGTTGGCCCGCCTGGCGCAGACACGCATCCTGGCGCCAACCGATGGCGTCGTCTCCCGCGTTTCGGTCCGCATCGGCGCGGTGACTGCGCTGGGGCAGGAGATGTTCCGCGTGATCCGCGATGGCCGCCTGGAGCTGGATGCCCGCGTGCCCGAGCTGGAGCTGACGGATGTGCAGGCCGGCCAGGCCGCCACGGTCCGCCATGGCGGCCGCGAGATCGCGGCCGAGGTCCGCCTGGTGGCCCCCGTCGTCGCCGCCGAGACGCGCCTTGGCCTCGTCCGAATCGCGCTGCCAAACGATTCCGGCCTGCGCCCTGGCATGTTCGCCCGAGCCGAGATCCGCGCCCCGGCGCGCGAGGTGCTGATGGTGCCCGCCTCCGCCATCGTCTTCCGCGAGGGCGCGCCCCAGGCCTTCATCCTGCCCGAGGGGGGCGAGCGCGTTGAGATGCGTCGCCTCGCCACCGGCTTGCGGCAGGATGGCATGGTCGAGATCACCGAGGGGCTTCGCGCGAGCGAGCGCGTGGTGACGGCGGGCGCCGGCTTCCTCGTGAATGGCGACTTGGTGCGCGTCGCGCCGTGATCGAGGAGAAGCATCGCAACATCTCCGGCTGGGCCATCCACAACCCGGTCGCGACCATCGTCATCTTCCTGTTGCTGACCGTGGCCGGGATTTTCGCCTACCCCTATCTGCGCATCAACAACTCGCCCGACATTGATCTTCCGGCCGTGGTCGTCTCGGTGGTACAGCAGGGCGCCGCACCCTCCGAGCTGGAGACGCAGGTGACCCGCCGCGTCGAGGATGCGGTGGCGGGCCTGGGCGATGTGAAGCGCATCTCCTCCACCGTGGTGGATGGCAGCTCCACCACCGTCATCGAATTCGTCCTCGGCAAGAACATCGACCGCGCGACGAATGACGTGCGGGACAAGATCGCGCAGATCCGCGCCGACCTGCCCGCCGGCATCCGGGACCCCGTCATCACCCGCATCGAGGCCACGGGCGGCGCCATCGTCACCTTCACCATCGCCTCGCCGCGCATGACCGTCTCTGAGCTCAGCTGGTTCGTGGATGACGTCGTGGCCCGCGCCATGCTCTCCGTGCCTGGCGTGGCCCAGATCAACCGCGTGGGTGGCGTGGAGCGCGAGATCCGCGTGGCGCTGAAGCCCGAGCGGCTGGTGGCGCTCGGCATCACCGCGAACCAGGTGAACGCGCAACTGCGCGACCAGAACGTCAACCTGGCGGGCGGCCGAGGCAATATCGGCACGGGCGAGCAATCCATCCGCACGCTGGGGGCCGCCGTCACCGTGGCCGATCTGCGCGAGCGGCGCATCATCCTCAGCAATGGCCGCTTCGCGCGGCTGGGCGACATCGCCGATGTCGAGGATGCGACGGCCGAGGTGCGGACCGCCGCCCGCCTGGACGGCCGCCCCGTCGTCGCCTTCGAGGTCCTGCGCACGCGCGACAGCTCCGAGGTGCGCGTGGCCGAGGGCGTCATGGCCAAGGCGCGCGTGGTCATGGCCGAGCATCCGGAGGTCACGATCAACGTCGTCACCTCCACCGTCACCTTCGTGCTGGCGGGCTTCCATGCGGCGCTGGAGGCGCTGGTGATCGGCGCCCTGCTCGCCATGCTGGTGGTCTATGCCTTCCTGCGCGACTGGCGGGCGACGGTGATGGCCTCCATCGCCATGCCGCTCTCCCTCATCCCGACCTTCTTCGTGATGCAGATGCTGGACTTCTCGCTCAACAACGTGACGTTGCTGGGCCTGACGCTGGTGGTGGGCGTCTTGGTGGATGATGCGATCGTCGAGATCGAGAACATCGTGCGCCATATCCGGCAGCATCCGGGCATCAGCGTCTATCGCGCGGCGCTGGATGCCTCCTCGGAGATCGGGCTCGCGGTCGTGGCGACGACGGCGGCGATCCTGGCCGTCTTCGTACCGGTCGCCTTCATGCCGGGCATCCCAGGCCAGTTCTTCCGGCAGTTCGGGCTGACGGTGGCGGCCGCCGTCGCCTTCTCGCTCGTGGTCGCGCGGCTGTTGACGCCGTTGCTCGGCGCCTATTTCCTGAAGGCGCACCACGCGCCGGAGCCGCCGGACAGCTGGCTCGCCAAGCGCTATTACGCGCTGCTCGCCTGGTGCCTCCGCCACCGCCTGACAACCTTGGCCGGCGGCGTCGGCTTCTTCGCCCTCTCCGTGGCACTGGTGCCGCATATCCCGCAGGATTTCGTGCCCGGCGCCGATCGCGGCCGCTCCTCCATTGCCATCGAGCTGGCCCCCGGCGCCTCGATCGCGCAGACCGAACAGGTGGTGCAGGAGGCCACGCGCATCCTGAAGGCCCGGCCCGAGGTGGTCTCGGTCTTTGCCAGCATGGGCACTTCCAACACCGGGGTGGGCGGCCCGGGCCTCGGCAACACGACGCGCGCGGGCGATCCGCGCACCGCCAACCTCATCGTGACACTGCTGCCGCGCGCCGAGCGCAATGTCAGCCAGACCCAGTTCGAAGCGACGGTGCGCCCGCTGCTGGATGTGATCCCGGGCGCGCGCGTGCGCTTCGGTGCCGATGGGCAGAGTGGGGCGCGGCTGCAGATCACGCTCGTCGGCGCGGATGCCGCGGCGCTGGCCGAGGCGGCGCGCAAGCTGGAGACCGAGATGCGCGGCCTGCCGCAGCTGGCCGGCGCGCGCTCCACCGCCTCGCTCGCGCGGCCGGAACTGCAGATCCGGCCCATGGAGGATCGGGCGGCCGAGCTCGGCGTCTCGCCCGCCAGCATTGGCGCCACCGCGCGCATCGCGACCATCGGCGATGTGGACCAGCTGCTGCCGCGCTTCACCCTGACCGACCGGCAGATCCCCATCCGCGTCATGCTGGATGAGCGCGCCCGCGCCGACCCCGAGGCACTGCGCGGCCTGCGCGTGGAAGGCCGCGGTGGGCTGATGGTGCCGATCGAAAGCGTCGCCGAGATCGGCCATGGCGCGGGCCCGGCGCAGATCGACCGCCTGGGCCGTCAGCGCAAGGCGACCGTCGAGGCCGAGCTGAACGGCATGCCGCTGGGCGAGGCCGTGAAGCTGGTGAACAGCCTGCCCATCATGCGGGCCCTGCCTGCCGGCGTGCGCGAACAGGCGACCGGCGACAAGGAAGTGATGGCCGAGCTGTTCGGCGGCTTCGCGCTGGCGCTGGGCACCGGCGTTCTGCTCGTCTATTTCGTGCTCGTGCTGCTGTTTGGCGGCTTCCTGCAGCCGCTCACCATCATGAGCGCGTTGCCGCTCTCGCTCGGTGGCGCGCTGATGGCGCTGCTGATCGCGCAGAAATCGCTCGGCGTCTCGGCCGTGATCGGCGTGCTGATGCTGATGGGCATCGTCGCCAAGAACTCCATCCTGCTGGTGGAATACGCCATCATGATCCGCCGCGACGATGGCCTGGGGCGCGAGGCCGCGATCATGGAAGCGGCGCGCAAGCGGGCGCGGCCCATCGTGATGACGACCATCGCCATGGTGGCGGGCATGGCCCATATCGCGGCCGGCATCGGCGCCGACAATGAATTCCGCGCACCCATGGCGCTGGTCGTCATCGGCGGGCTCATCACCTCGACGCTACTCAGCCTGATCTTCGTGCCGGTCTGCTACCTCTATGTGGACCGCGTGGAAAGCTGGATCGCGCGGCGCTTCCGGCCGAAGACGGCGCCAGCACCCGCCGAGTGAAAGCAGGCCTCCGGCGGCTGGGGCCGAGAGGCCCCAGACCCCAGGACTTGGAGGCAATGCCAATGACACGGCCGTTCTATCACGAGGGGATGCGGGAATGGCAGGACGCGACCGACGGGCGGCGCGTCGCCGATGCGCTCGAAGAACGCCGGCTGCACCGGAGATTCTGGGAGGAAGACCGGGCGCTCATCGAGAGCACGCCCTTCTTCTTCATCGCCACCGGCCATGGTGAGCACATGGATTGCAGCATCCGCGCGGGCGATCCGGGCTTCGTCACCATCCTCGACGACCGCACCCTGGAATGGCCCGAATATGACGGCAATTCGATGTACCGCACGCTCGGCAACATCGCGCGCAACCCGAATGTCGGCCTGCTGTTTCTCCGCTTCGACGGGCAGAGCCGCCGCCTGAGGATCAGCGGCCGCGCCACCATCCATGGCGTGAAGAGCCGCGTGGTGCGCGTGGAATGCCTGGAGATCTACCCCAATTGCCCGCGCTACATCCCCGACCTCGCGACCGGCACGCCCTCGCCGCATGTGCCGCGCGAGGGCCATGTGCCGCCCGCCCCCGAATGGAAGCAGCGCGACTACATCCGGGATATTCTCCCGCGCGCCGACCCTTACCGCCCCAGGTAGTGGTTTCCAAAGGCCGCCATTTAAAAGAGACGGGGCCTTTGGTGGGAGGTCTGGAGGGCAAGGCCCTCCGGTGCTTACGCGAGCTGCTTCAGCCCCTGCTCCAGATCCGCGATCAGATCCTTCACATCCTCAAGCCCGATATGGATCCGCACCATCTGCCCGCCGAAATCGCCCGTCCCCGCGGTACGGGTGATGAAGCCCGAGGTCGGCAGCGCCAGGCTCTCATACCCGCCCCAGCTCGCGCCGATGCCGTAGAGCTTCAGCGCGTTGATGAAGCGGAACATGTCCTCCTGCGTGTATTTCGCGTCGAGCACCATGCCGAAGAGGCTGCAGCCGCCGTTGAAGTCGCGCTGGAAGAGGGCGTGCTGCGGGTGGGAGGGGAGGGCCGGGTGCATCACCTTCGCCACCTGCGGCTGGGCTTCCAGCCATTGGGCGACCTGGATGCTCGCCGCCTCCTGCGTCTTCAGCCGCACCGCCATGGTCCGCACGCCGCGCAGCGCGAGCCAGACGTCATCCGGCGAGGCATAGTGGCCGATGGTGGAGGCGGCCGCGCGGACGATCAGGTGATCCTCCTCGCTGTTCACGGTGACGCTGCCGAGCAGGATATCGGAATGCCCGCCGACATATTTCGTCAGCGCCTGGATGGAGACGTCCACACCATGCTGGAAGGGCTGGAAGGTGTGGATGCCCCAGGTGTTGTCCATCAGCACCTTGGCCCCGCGCGCATGGGCGGCGCGCGCGATGGCCGGGATGTCCTGGATCTCGAAGGTGTGGGAGCCGGGGCTCTCGGTGTAGACGACCTTCGTGTTGGGCTGGATCAGCGCGGCCATGCCCGCCTCGTCCACGCAGGGGTCGTAGAAGGTCGTCTCGATGCCCCAGTTCTTCAGCAGCGTGTTGGCGATGTTGCGCGCCGGGCCATAGACGCTGTCGGGCATCAGGCAATGATCGCCGGTCTTGAG
>JAIYCD010000129.1 GCA_027488195.1 Acetobacteraceae bacterium
GTCGAGCTTCCAGGCGGCCCGCATGGTCACGAGGCGCGAGATGTCGAGCTGCATCGCCGCCTCGCCCACCATCATCTGCACGCTTTCCTTCTCGGCCAGCTTCTGGCCGAAGGCGTGGCGCTGCTCGATGCGCGCCATCGCGATCTCCAGCGCGCGGCGGCCCATGCCGGTCCAGCGCATGCAATGCGTGAGCCGCGCGGGGCCCAAGCGGATCTGCGTCATCTTCAGACCATCGCCCACCCCCATCAGGATGTTCTCATCCGCGACCTCAAGCCCGTCGAAAGTGATCTCGCAATGCCCGCCATGCTCCTCCGGGCCCATGATCGGGATGCGGCGCTCGATCTTCCAGCCGGGCTGGTCGGCATGGAAGAGGAAGGCGGTCAGGCCGCGGCGTGGGTCATCGCTGGTGCGGGCCATGACGATGAAGTGCTTGCTCTCGCCGGCACCGGTGATGAACCACTTGCGGCCATGGATGCGCCAGCGGTCATTGCCGACCCTTTCGGCATAGGTCTTGGTCATGCCGGGGTCGCTGCCCGCGCCCTCGGGCTCGGTCATCGCGAAGCTCGACTGCACCTCGCCGCGCACGACGGGCATCATCCACCATTCTTTCTGCGCTGATGTGCCGACCTTGTTCAGCACCATCATGTTGCCGTCATCGGGTGCGGCCGAATTGAAGCAGACGGGGCCGAAGATGGAGCGGTTCATCTCCTCGTAGCAGGCGGCCATGCCGGTGAAGGGCAGGCCCTGGCCGCCGATATCTTCCGGCAATTGCAGACACCAGAGGCCGGCCGCCTTCACCTCGGCGCGCAGCGTCTTCAGCAACTCCGGGTTGATGTTCTCGTGGTGGTCATAGCTCGCGGGGTCGGATTCCAGCGGGATCAGCCGGTCATTCACGAATTCGCGCACGCCCTGGCGCTTGGCTTCGCTCTTGGCGTCGAGGGTGAAGTCCATGGAACTGCTCTTTCAGAGAGGATTGATGCTGTGGCCGCCATCGACCGTGATGACGCTGCCCGTCATATGCGCGCCGGCCTTGGAGGCCAGCAGAAGCAGGGGCCCATCGAGATCGGCGGGTTGGCCCAGCCGCCGCTGCGGGATGCGCTTGATCATCGCCTGCCCGCCCTCGGAGGCGAAGAATTCGGCATTGATGTCGGAGGCGATGTAGCCGGGTGCCAAGGCATTCACGCGGATATTGTGGCGCGCGAGTTCCACGGCCATCTGCCGCGTCATGTGGATCAGCCCGGCCTTGGCCGCGGTGTAGCCGGCAACGCCGGGAATGATCCGCTCGCCCAGGACCGAGGCTATGTTGATGATGGAGCCGCCCGACTTGTTCGCCACCATCCGCCGCGCCGCCGCCTGGCCCACCAGGAAGGCGCCGCGCAGGTTGATGGACAGCACCTGATCGAAATCCGCCGCGCTGTGATCGAGGAAGGGCCTGGTTGCCGCGATACCGGCATTGTTCACCAGGATGTCGCAATCGGGTGCGGCTTCGAAGGCGGCGGCGATGCTGGCCTCATCCTGCACGTCCAGCCGGATGGCCTGCGCCTGCGGGCCGAGTTCGGCGGCCAGCTTCTCGCAGGATTCGATGCGGCGCGCCGCCAGCACGACGCTCGCGCCCGCCGAATGCAGCAGCCGGGCGAAATGGGCACCCAGCAGGCCCGAGGCCCCGGTGATGAAGGCCTTGCGCCCCCTGAGTGAAAACATGTGCTGACGCCCTCCGCCCTCGAAGATCGGGGGTGGCCCCGCGATGGTCAACCCGGCGTTATGCGCGCCACGATCGGCGCCCAGCGCGCCACTTCGGCGGCCACATGCCGCGCCGCCGCCTCGGCCGAGGGATCGGGCCAGGTCTCGACATTGGCGGCCAGCAGCCGCGCCTTCACGGCCGGGTCGGCCAGCGCGGCCAGTGCTGCCGCCTGCACCGCCCGGCGTGCCTCCTCCGGCCCGCCCGGCCGCGTGAAGAGCACCTGCCAGGCCGTGAGGTCATAGCCGGGCAGGGCGCTGGCGATGGGCGGCAGGCCCGGGGCGAGCGCCGAGGCATCGGCACTCGTCACCGCGATGGGCTTGAGCCGGCCATCGCGGATCAGCGGCATCATCAAGGTTGGGCTGTCGATGGAAAAGTTCATCCGGCCCGCCAGCAGGTCCTGCACGGCGGCGGCGGCGGTGCGGTAGGGCACGATGGTGAAATCGGTGCGCGACAGCTGCTTGAACAACTCGCCCGCCAGGTGGTTGGTCGCCCCCGGATTGGCCGAGCCGTAATTCGCCTGATCCCCCCGCGCCCTGAGCCAGGCCAGCAGGGAGGGCAGGTCATTCGCCGGCACATCCGGATGGACGGCGAGGATGAAGGGCTGCTTGCCGATGCCGGCGACGGGCAGGAAATCCGTCACGGGATCGAGCGGGAAGTTCGGATAGACCGCGCGCATCACCGGATGGTTGTTGGTGCCGATGAAGATGGTCTGCCCATCATTGGCCGCGCGATGGAAGGCCGCGGCGCCCACCGTGCTGCCGGCACCCACCACATTCTCGGGGATGATCGGCTGGCCCAACTGCCCCTGCATGCCCTCGGCCAGGATTCGCCCCACCACATCGGTCACACCCGCCACACCCACGGGGATGATGAGCCGCAGGGGCCGCGTGAACTGCGCTTGCGCGGCAAGCGGGGTGAATGCGGCGGCGGCGAGGATGTGGCGGCGTTGCAGCATGGCGGGGCCTCTCTTGGCGGTGCCCCGTGTGTGCCGCAGGATGCGGCCATGCGCCAGATCATCCTGCAGGAGCCCTTCCGGGCTGTCTTCTACGCCCCCTATTACGCCGCCCTCGCGCGCGATGCCTATGCCAGGGCCGGCGTCAGCGTGACGGTGCGGGACGGCACGCAGCCCTCGCTCGCCAAGGATGCGGTGCTGGAGGGCCACGCCCATCTCGCCTGGGGCGGGCCCATGCGGATCCTGCTGGCGCACAATGCCGACCCCGCCTCCCCCTTGCGCAATTTCGGCGCGGCCATCCTGGGCGACCCCTTCTTCCTGATCGGCCGCAAGCCGCGCCCGGATTTCAAGCTGACCGATCTTGCCGAGATGAAGCTCGGCACCGTCAGCGAGGTGCCGACCCCCTGGTGGACCCTGCAGGACGATATCCGCCGCGCGGGCCTCGACCCCGAGCGCATCGCGCGCGTCACCGACCAGCCCATGGCCGCCAATGCCGCCGCCGTGACGGAAGGCCGCCTGGACGTGGCACAGCTCTTCGAGCCCTTCGCGAGCCAGATGGAGCGGGACGGCACCGGCCATGTCTGGCACGCCGCCGCCTCGCGCGGGCCGACCAGCTACACCACCTACTACTCGACGGCCGCCAACATCGCGGAATACGCGCCTGAATTCCGCGCCATGATTCGCGCGCTCGCCGCCACGCAGTGCTGGTTCATGGCGGCGGCGCCGCAGGAGATCGCCGCCACCATCGCGGCGTTCTTCCCCGGCATGGACCAGGCGCTACTCGCCGCCTGCATCGCGCGCTACCGGGGCCTCGGCATCTGGACCGCCGACCCGCATTTCCCGGCCGAACCCTGGAACCGGCTGGAGGCTTCCATGGTCACCGCCGGCGCCATCCAGCGCGCGCCCGGCTATGCACATTGCGTGGATGACGCCATCGTGACCCAAGCGCTGCAAGAGACAGCCTGAGATCCCTCGGGAGGGGACCATGTCCAAGACGATGTTCGACAAGATCTGGGACCGGCATGTGATCGCCGATCTCGGCGAAGGGTGGTCGCTGCTCTATCTCGACCGCATCCTCGTTCATGACCTGAGCGGCGGGCGCGCCATGGCGGAACTGGCCGAGGCCGGGCGCCATGTCGCCGAGCCGAAGAAGGTCTTCGCCACCCCCGACCACGCGGTCTCGACATTGCCGGGCCGCACCGCCGCGAGCTACCCGAAGGGCGAACGCCTCATCAACGCGCTGCGCGAGCGCTGCGCGGCCGAGGGTGTCCGCATGTTCGAGCTGAACAAGCCCGGCAATGGCATCGTCCATGTCATCGCGCCCGAATTGGCCATCGTGCTGCCCGGCCTGACGCTCGCCTGCGGTGACAGCCACACCTGCACCAATGGCGGTGTGGGGGCCATGGCCTTCGGCATCGGCGCGAGTGAACTCGGCCATGCGCTCGCCACGCAGACGCTGCCGCAGCGCCGCCCGGGGACTTTCCGCATCCGCTTCGAGGGTGTGCGCCCGCCGGGTGTGACGGCGAAGGACATGATCCTCGCCGCCATTGGCCGCTTCAGCGCGGCCGCCGGCACCGGCATGGCGATGGAATATGCCGGCAGCGCGGTGCGGGCACTCTCGATGGAGGAGCGGCTCACGCTCTGCAACCTCTCCATCGAGATGGGCGCCAAGGTCGGCATGGTCGCCCCCGACGAGACGACCTTCGAATACCTGGCCGGCCGCGAATACGCGCCCAAGGGTGCCGCCTGGGAGGCCGCGCTCAGCGACTGGCGCGCATTGCCCTCCGACCCCGGCGCGAAGTTCACGCGCGACGAAGTCATCCGCATGGAGGACATCGCCCCCCAGATCACCTGGGGCACCAGCCCCGAGCAGGTCTCCGCCGTCACCGGCCATGTGCCCGACCTCTCCGACGCGCGTGACGCCGGCAAGCGCGCCGCCTGGGAGGCCGCCCTCGACTATATGGGCCTGCAGCCCGGCCAGAAGCTGGAAGGCACCCGCGTGGACTGGGTCTTCATCGGCTCCTGCACGAATTCCCGCCTCTCGGACCTGCGCGCCGCCGCCGATGTGCTGAAGGGCCGCAAAAAGGCCGAGCATGTGACGGCCTGGGTGGTGCCCGGCAGCGAGACGGTGAAGGCGGAAGCCGAAGCTGAGGGCCTGCATCTGCGCTTCCAGGAGGCCGGCTTCGAATGGCGCGAACCCGGCTGCGCCCTTTGCGTCGCCGCCAATGGCGAAGCCGTGCCGGATGGGGCGCGCTGTGTCTCAGCCTCCAACCGCAACTTCGTGGGGCGGCAGGGGACGGGGGCGCGCACCCATCTGGCCTCGCCCGCCATGGCCGCGGCCGCGGCACTCGCGGGTGCCATCGTGGATGTGAGGAGCTTCTGACATGCAGGATTTCAAGTCCGTCACCGGCTGCGCCATCCCGCTGATGGAAGCCAATGTGGATACGGATGTGATCATCCCGATCCAGCGCCTGGTCGGTACCGGCCGCGATGGCCTGGGGGAGCACGCCTTCGAGCGCCGCCGCTACCTCGCCCCCGGCGTGGACAACCCCGATTTCATCCCGAACAAGACGCCCTATCGCGAAAGCCCCATCCTGCTGGCGGGCGAGAATTTCGGCTGCGGCTCCTCGCGTGAGGGCGCGGTCTGGGCGCTGATGGGCATGGGCGTGCGCTGCGTGATCGCGCCCAGCTTCGGCGACATCTTCTTCTCCAACTGCTTCCAGAACGGGCTGCTGCCGGTGCGCCTTCCGATCGAGGTCGTGCGCCGCATCGCCGAGGAAACGGAAGCGAGCCCCGGCAATGCCCGCACCACGGTGGACCTCGAGCGCCAGGTGGTCATCACCCCCTCCGGCGAGGCGATCCCCTTCACGGTGGATGCGCGCAAGCGGGATGCCATGCTGCATGGGCTGGACGACATCGCGCTGACGCTGAAGCACGCGGAGGCGATCGAAGCCTGGAAGGCGAAGGACAGCGCCGAGCGCGGCTGGGCCTGGGAATCCGTCGCATGAAAATCCTGATCCTTCCCGGCGATGGCGTCGGCCCCGAGGTCACCGCCGAGGCCGTGCGCGTCCTGCGCTGGTTCGCTGAGCATCGCGGCCTGGACGTCACCCTAACCCACCGCGATTTCGGCATCGTGAACTGGCACAAGCACGGGACGCTGATGCCCGAGGAGACCTGGGCGCAGATCGAGAGCGCCGATGCCATCCTGTTCGGCGCCACCGGCTCCCTCGACCAGCAGGGGCTGGTCCCGCCTGAGGAGCGCAAGAAGGGCTCGCTGCTGCGGATGCGCAAGGCGCTGGACCTGTTTGCCAATATGCGCCCGGTCCGGATGCAGCCCGCCCTCGCCGAAGCCAGCCCCTACAAGCCGCGCATCACCCAGGGCGTGGACCTCTGCTTCGTGCGCGAACTCACGGCGGGGATGTATTTCGGCACGCCGCGCGGCGTGGAGACGCTGCCCGATGGCTCGAAGCGGGGCGTGAACACCCACAGCTACACCGAGGCCGAGATCGCCCGCGCGGCCCGCTTCGCCTTCGCCCTCGCCCGCACCCGCCGCAACCACGTGACCAGCGTGGACAAGGCCAATGTGATGGAGGCGGGCGCCCTCTGGCGCGAGGTGGTGGGCCGCATCCATCGCGAGGAATTCCCCGATGTGGGATTCGAGAACATGCTGGCCGACAATTGCGCCATTCAGCTGGCCCGCGCCCCCACCCGCTTCGACGTGCTGGTGACGGACAACCTCTTCGGCGACCTCTTGAGCGATGCCGCCGGCGCCATCATCGGCTCGCTCGGCATGCTGCCCTCGGCCTCGCTCTCCGAGGCGGATGCCACGGGCCGGAGGCGGGCCCTCTATGAGCCGATCCATGGCTCGGCCCCCGACATCGCGGGCAAGGGCATCGCCAATCCGCTCGGCGCCATCCTCTCGGTCGCCATGCTGCTGCGCTGGAGCGCCAATCGCCCCGCCGAGGCCGACGCGCTGGAAGCCGCCGTCGAGGCCGCCCTGGCGCGTGGCGCCCGCACCGGCGACATCGCGGACCCTGGCGAGGCCGTCATCGGCACGCGCGCCATGGGCGATGCCGTCCTGGCCGCTCTCACATCCGGCTAGCGCGCGGGCATGAGCGGTGGGCGCCATGCATCCTGCTCGTGGAGGACGCGTTCCTCCTGGCTATGCATAAGGGTGAGCTCCTGGCCAGCGAGGGCCATCGGGTGGCGGGCCCTGCCCGGGGCGTGCCGCAGGCCCTCGCCCCCATCGGGGCCGGAGGGGCGGACCGGGGAACCCCCTTCGCCTTGCTTTCCGGCCATGGCGCTGACCGCGTGCCCCCCCGCCTTCGCCGATCGGCCCCCGCTGGCCATTCGATCAGCTCGCAGCCGAAGCCCTTGCGGGCCGGCGCCGTCACCGCCGGCCCGCTTTGCTCCTGCCAGCAGAGCCGGCATTCCTGCCTCTCCACCTCCCAGAGGATTTCGACCCGGCCCGCCGCAACGGACAGCGCGCCATCCCGCGTCGCATTGGTCGTGAGCTCATGCAGCGCCATGCCAAGTTGCAGCGCCGCCGGCGGGCTGAGCAACACCTTCGGCCCGCCCATGCGCAATTCCAGCGTGGCATTCGCCGCCCGCAGCGCCGCGGGGGAGGGCAGGGTGAGCGCCTTGGGCAGCAGCGGCCAGGGCAGGATGGCCGTCGCCACCGAGATCAACGCCGTCGCCGCCTTGATCGCCCCCTCCGCCCAGTAGAGCGGCTGCCAAAGCGTCCAGATCCCGAACAGGTGGGTGGCGCCGCAAAACAGGATGAAACCCGCGAAAAGCCATGCCGCCCCGCGATAGGTGAAATCGGGCCGGCCCCGGACGAAAGCCACGATGACGGCCGGGATCGAGAAATAAGCGAGCGCGATCAGCCCATCCGAGACGAGGTGCAGCCAGAGCAGGCCGGGCTCCCAGGCCAGGCAGAACCCATGCGGGGAAAAGGCCGAGGGCTCTGACCAACTGGATCAGACCGAACGCATCGCACCCTCTCCAAAACCAAGGCAACGCTCACGGCGTGGGCCGGTTTCGGTTCGGTCGATTTTTTTCAGGCGGCGCCGATGACCACGGCGACGTTCTGCCCGCCGAAGCCAAAGCTGTTGGACAGTGCCGCGCGAAAGGCGTGCGGCCGCGCCACGGGGATGGTGTCCACCCCCAGATCGGGGTCCACATCAGACTGGTTGATCGTGGGCGGCAGCACCTGGTGGCGCAGCGCCAGGAGGCAGATCGCCGCCTCGATGGCGCCGGCGGCCGAGAGCGTGTGCCCGATCATGGATTTGGTGGAGCCCATGGGCGGCGGCGCCTCGCCGAACAGGGCGCGCACCGCCATCGCCTCCATCTTGTCGTTCTCGGGGGTCGAGGTGCCATGCGCGTTGACGTAGCCGATCTCGGCCGGCGTCAGCCCGGCATCATCGAGGGCGCGCTGCATGCAGCGGATGATGGCCGAGCCATCGGGCGCCGAGCGGGTGCGGTGGAAGGTGTCGGCCGCCTCGCCCGCACCCAGCACATAGCCGAGGATGGTCGCACCCCGTGCGCGGGCGTGATCCTCATCCTCCAGGATCAGCGCCCCCGCGCCATCGGCCATGACGAAGCCATCGCGCGAGAGGGTGAAGGGCCGCGACGCGCCCGCCGGGTCGTCATTGCGGGTGGAGAGCGCCTGGAGCAGGCCGAAGCGGATCAGCGTCTCGGGCTGGAGGCTCGCCTCGCTGCCGGCGGCGATCGCCATCTTCGTCTCGCCCCGGCGGATCGCTTCCAGCGCCAGCTGGATGGCCGAAGCGCCGGAGGCGCAGGCGGTGGTGACCACCTGGGGCACGCCCCTCGTGCCGAAGCGCTCGGCGATGCGCGTCGCCGCGCCGCCGAAGAGGAATTCCTCGTAAAGCTCCGTCTGGTTGGCGGCGGCGGCGATCTGATCGGGATAGGTCGTGCCGCCGAAGCGGGCGCGCTGCGGCCATTCGATCTCGACCGGCGGCATGCCGATGCACAGCGGCCCGTCGAAGGGCGCGGCGTGCCCCGCCTGGGCCAGCGCCTCGCTGATCGCGGCTTCGCCCAGGCGCTGGGCGCGGGCGGAGACGGAAAGGGGCAGGCCCGGCTGGTCCTCGGGCAGGTCCACGCAGCCGGCGATGCTGGCGCGCATGCCGGTCGTGTCGAAGCGGGTGATGCGGCGGATGCCCGAGCGGCCGGCGACGAGCGCCGCCCAATTCGCCTCGGCCCCGAAGCCCAGGGCGGTGACCATGCCCACCCCGGTGATGGCGATGCGCTTGTTCATGCGGCGGCCTCCAGCAGGGCCACGGCCTCGCCCCGCCACTGCCCGGCGCCGGTGACCAGCACCTGCTTCGCGCGGCCCTCGGCGATGGCGATGGCGGCGAGCGCCACGCCGGCGGGGAAGGCGGGCTCCACGATGTGGCCGAGGATGTCGGCCGCGAAGAGGTCGGGTGTCACGCCGAGGGCGGCGAGTTCGTCCCGCGTCGCGGCCTCGGCGCCGCTGGCGGTCGAGATGACGAGGCAGCCGGGCCGGCGCTCGGGTGTGGCGGCCAGCAGGGCTGAAAGCCGCTCGACGCGGCCCTCGGGCCTTCCCTGATCGGTTGCGACATGGCGCAGGATGGCCTGCGGCTTCGCGGCGCGTTCGATGGGCTCCAGCGTCAGGAAGGCGCCCGCGCTGCCGAAGACGATGCCCCGCCGCTCGGGCAGCGGGACCCAGGGGCCCGCATGCAGCACGCCGCCCATGGAGAACAGCAGCAGCACCTCGGGCCGTTCGGCGATGAAGGCGCCGCCCACCAGGCAGAGGTCGGAGGTGGCGGTGGCGATGCGCGCCGCCGCGACCCTGAGCGCCTCGGCGCCCGAGATCTCCTCGCCCAGGAAGGTCCGGGACGAGCCCGCCACATTGTGGACGATGGAGATGGAGCCCGCCATCAGGTTGGACAGCTGCGCGAGGAAGAGCGTGGGCCGCAGCCCGTCCAGCAGCATGCGGTGGCGCTGCACCTCGCCGGGTGCGGCAGCCATGATCTGCTCATCCAGCTTCCAGTCGCGCTCGCCGCCGCCGGCCGCCACCAGCAGGTCCATCTCGGCCACGCGCTCGCGCAGCCCGGCATCATCGATGGCGAGGCCGGCCGCATAAACGCCGAGGCGCTGCCAGTTTTCCATCTGGCGCATCTCGCGGCGCGGGATCGCGGCATCGAAGGGCAGGGCGGGCAGGGGGTGCACCGGGTAGGGCGCGAAGCTTGCCTCATCCAGCACGGGGACCGCGCCGCCCAGCAGCGCCGCATGGATGGCCCGCCCCTCGCCATGCGAGGAGGCGAGGCCGATGCCGGTGATGGCGACGGGGCGCAGCATCATGCGAGGCCGATCGCGGAAGCGCGGGCGCGGACGGCGGCTTCCAGCTCGGGCGCCGGGAAGGGCAGGGTCTGCAGCCGCAGCGTCGCCTCGGCCACCTTGCGGCCGGCTTCGCTCAGCGCACCGCGCAATTCGGCATAGCCCGAGCTTTCCTGCAGCAGCTCGACCGCGATGGTGAGCGTCGCACCCGGCTTCACCATGCCCCGCATCTTGGCCTCGCGCGTCTGGGCCAGCAGCGCCATGCGGGTGAAGCCGCTGCGCGCCACCATGAGCCAGCCGCTGGCCTGGGCCATCGCCTCGATCATCAGGACGCCCGGCAGGATGGGGAAGCCCGGGAAATGCCCCTCGAAGACCGGGCTCGCATCCGGCACGCGCGCTTCGGCGGTGAGTGTCGTCGCGTCATGCGCCAGCACCCGGTCCACCATCTCGAAATATTCGAGGCGCAAGGGCCTAGGCCTGTTTCGCCGCGACCAGCTCGTCAATGCGATCGCAGAGCGCGCCGAGGACGAAGAACTGCTCGGCCGGGGCCTTCCCGCTGTTCACCTGCTCGGTCCAGGCCTCGACCGGGACCTTCACGCCGAAGCGCTTGTCGATCTCGAAGACGATGTCGAGGAAGTCGAGGCTGTCGATGCCGAGGTCGTTGATGACATGGGCCTGGGGCGTGATCTTGGCCCGGTCCACGCTCGCGGTCTCCGCGATGATGTCGGCGATGGTCTCGAAGGTGTTGGACGCGGCCGGGGACATGGCGGCGGACTCCGTGCGGATGATG
The DNA here is from genome assembly GCA_027488195.1 of Acetobacteraceae bacterium. GTDB lineage: Bacteria > Pseudomonadota > Alphaproteobacteria > Acetobacterales > Acetobacteraceae > Roseococcus. Next base: position 10,804 of record JAIYCD010000129.1, read on the forward strand.
GAATGGCTGGCGGTTTGGCGCGGATGGCCGCGTCTGTCCAGCCGGTGGCCCTTCAGGCCGCCACGCGGGCCGCGGCCAGGAAGTTCCGCAGCAGTGCATGCCCATGCTCGGAGGCGATGCTTTCGGGATGGAACTGCACCCCATGGATGGGCAGCTCCCGGTGGCTGAGGCCCATGATCAGCCCATCCTCGGTCTCGGCCGTGATCTCGAGCTCTGCCGGCAGGCTCGAGCGCTCGACGATCAGCGAATGGTAGCGCGTGGCCCGGAAGGGCGAGGGCAGGCCCGCGAAGACGCCGCGCCCCTCATGCAGCACGTCCCAGACCTTCCCGTGCACGGGCTCGGGCGCGCGGATCACGTTGCCGCCGAAATTCTGGCCGATCGCCTGGTGGCCGAGGCAGACGCCCATCAGCGGCAACTTCGCCTCGGCGCAGGCGGCGATGAGCGGCAGGCAGATCCCCGCCTCGTTCGGGGTGCAGGGGCCGGGCGAGAGCATCACCGCATCTGGCCGCATGGCGAAGACATCCTGCACCGAGAGCGCGTCATTGCGCCGCACCACCGGCTCCACCCCAAGGTCGCCCAGGAAGTGGTAGAGGTTGAAGGTGAAGCTGTCGTAATTGTCGATGAGCAGGAGCATGGGGCGAAACTGCCCGCCCCGTGCCGCCCGCGTCAACCGTGTCAGCCCCCTTGGCGGACGGCGATGCAGTTCGGGTCGCCCAGCGGGCAGGCCACGATATAGACCGCCCGCTGCCCGCAGCCGGCGACCCCCACCGTGTATTCCGCGCGGTCGATGGCGCGGCGCATATCCTCGGGGATGACGACGCGGCTGGAGAGCATGCTGCCTGCGGCGGCGGGGCAGTTCATCTCGAAGCGGGCGCGGGACTCGGCCGTGCGGATCGCGGCCGCGTCGCCGCCTGCCAGGAGCTGGTCGGTGGATTGGCAGCCGGCAAGGGCCAGCAGCAGGGCGAGGGGTGCCAGGCGGCGCATCGGATGAAGCCTTCTTCAATTCGCGGCCGCGATCATTCGCCCGGCGCGGCCGCCGCGCAAGACCGCCTCAGCCGCTGGCTTGCGCCGCCATCTGGCGGAGCGCCGCGCGGGCGGCGGCGCGGGCGTGCCGGTCCTCGCCGCCTTCCGCGCCGGATTCCTGCGCGGCCCGCTTCGCCGCCAGCAATTCCGGCAGGCCGAAGCGCGCCAGCAAGGCCTGGAAGGCCGCATGCCGCGCCGCATCGAAGGCGCGCGGCTCCAGCATCGGCGTGCGCAGCGGGTGGGCCGGGAAGATGTCGAGCACGGAGACCCAGCCCTCGGGAATCGGGCTTGTCGCCGCGTGCGCCCGGCCGGTCGCCAGCAGCTTCGGCAAGAGATGCGTGTGCGGCCCCTCGGGCGAGCGGCCATCGGGCGGCGGGATGGGCTGATACACCTCGATCCGCCCAAGCTTGGAGACGAAGACCCGGTGCGGCGACTGGTGCACGATGGCCATGCCGGCCGGGTTGGCGGGGTCCAGCAGCGGCATGCCGCAGGCATCGCGCAGCACGCGGATGAGCGCGGGGTCGGCGGTGCGGACGCAGGCGCGCAGATGCGCGAAGCCCACGCCCATGTCGAAAAGCTCCGCCGCGCGGTCTTCCTCGCGCAGCGCCTGGTTGTCGGGGCCGAGCTCGGTGACGACGGCATTGCCGCCGATGGCCGCTTCCTCCTCCGGCAGGATCAGCGCCGCCGCCTGTTTCCAGAGGCGCGGGTCGGTCGAGGGTTCCTCCCAGGCGATCAGCCGGGGTTCGGCGCGATCAAGCCGCAGGGCGATGCCGCCGCGCGCGGTGATGCGGCTGAGGGGCGTGGCCTGCACGGGTTCATCGGCATCGCGGATGAATTCGCCGATGGCGCCCATCACGCCGATGGCGAAGCCGGTTTCATATTCGTCGAGGAGGGCGGTGAGGGCATCGCGCA
>JAIYCD010000248.1 GCA_027488195.1 Acetobacteraceae bacterium
CGTCACCAATGACCCGATGGAAGCGACGCTGATCGGCTTCAAGATGTGGGCCCAGGCCGTGGCCGCCGCCCGCACCACCAGCGTGGATGCGGTGCGCACCGCGCTCTATGGCCAGAAGGTCAATGCGCCCTCCGGCTACGAGGTGGAGATGTTCCGCAACCATCACCTCTCCAAGCCGGTGATGATCGGCGAGATCCAGGCGGATGGGCAGTTCAACATCGTGAGCCGCACGCCGACCGCGATCCAGGCCGAGAACTGGAGCCAGTTCATCCCCGAGAACGCCAACAGGCGCCGGTGATTTCCTGATGCCCTCAAGCGCCGGGCGGCGGCTCCGCCGCCTGGGCTACGCCGCGCCGCTGGAGCACCCGGCGGCGCGGTCATTTGGGCGACGCCGGCCGCGTTGCGGCCGGATCCTCTGTGGGGCGGCTTCGATTTGATCAACTTCTTCTTGCGGCGCTGTGGCCTGTTGGGGCTGCTTGTGGCGCTCTCCCTGTCCCCCGCCCGCGCGCAGGATTTCGACGCGTTGCTGCCCGGCCTTGCCGGCGGCTTCGCGCAGCAGGCAGAAACAGTGGAGCGGCTGGGCGCGCTGGGCGATCCGCGCGCCATCCCGCTGCTGCAGGCACTCGCCGATGCGCGGCTGCTGCGCCTCGCTGACGGGCGCATCGCCCCGCAGGAGGGTGCGAACCCGCCCGAGGGCGCCACGGTACTGCGCATCAACAACCGCGTCCGCGTGGCGCTGCGCGGCGCGCTGGGCCGGCTCCAGCTCGTCTCGCCCGACCCGGCCGAACGGCTGCGCGCGGCGGATGCCATCCTGCGCAATCGCAGCGCCGACGATATCCCGCTGCTCGAGGCCGCCCTCGCCCGCGAATCCCGTGCCGATATCCGCGCCCGCATGGAGCTGGCCCTGGGTGGCGCGCGCCTCGCCTCGCCCGACGCCGCCGCCAAGCGCGCGGGCATCGCGGCGCTGGGCGCTTCCGCCTCGCCCGAGGCGCGCAACCTGCTGCTCGCCGCCCGCGCCGCCAATGCGGAGCTGCTGCCCGAGATCGAGGCCGCGGTGGCCGCGATTGATCGCCGGCTGCAACTGCGCCGCGCCGCGGAAACCTTCTTCCAGGGCCTCTCGCTCGGCTCCGTGCTGCTGCTGGCCGCCCTCGGGCTTGCTGTGACGTTCGGCGTCATGGGCGTGATCAACATGGCCCATGGCGAATTCGTGATGCTGGGCGCCTATGTCACCGTCGTCGTGCAGGAGATCTGCCGCGACATCCCGGCCTTGCAGCCCTATTCCCTGCCACTTGCGATTCCCGCCGCCTTCCTGGTCACCGCCGCCATCGGGGCCGCGATGGAACGCGGCCTGATCCGCCACCTCTATGGCCGCCCGCTGGAGACGCTGCTGCTCACCTTCGGCGTGGGGATGGTGCTGCAACAGGTGGTACGCCTCGCTTTCGGCGCGCAGAATCGCGAGGTGATCAGCCCCGACTGGATGATGGGCACGCTGATCCTGCCCGGCGGCATCGCCATCACGCAGAATCGCGCCTGGATCATCCTGTTTTCCATCGCCGTGCTGCTGGCGACACTGGCCGCCATCCGCCTGACGCGCTTCGGGCTCGAGATGCGCGCCGTGGTGCAGAACCGCCGCATCGCCGCCACCATGGGCATCCGCACCGGGCGCGTGGATGCCATGACCTTTGCGTTTGGTTCGGGCATCGCGGGCCTGGCCGGCGTGGCGCTGAGCCAGATCGACAATGTCTCGCCCAATCTCGGCACGGGCTACATCATCGACAGCTTCATGGTGGTGGTGTTCGGCGGTGTGGGCTCGCTGATGGGCACATTGATCGGCGCCTTCACCCTTGGTCTCGTGAACAAGGTGCTGGAGCCCTATGCGGGCGTGGTGCTGGCCAAGGTGCTGTTGCTGGTCGGCATCATGCTCTTCATCCAGCGGCGGCCCAAGGGACTCTTCGCGCTGAAGGGGCGCGCGGCCGACCAATGAACACCCGTCGTCTCGTCCTGCTGCTTGCCATCGCGGTGCTGGCAGCACTCCCCTTGCTCAACCTGCTGCCGGATGAGCATCCGCTGCATGTCTCGGACTTCCTGGTCAGCATCATCGGCAAGTGGATCTGCTACGCGATCCTCGCCTTGGCGCTGGACCTCGCCTGGGGCTATGCGGGCATCCTCTCGCTCGGCCATGGCGCCTTCTTCGCGCTCGGCGGCTATGCCATCGGCATGCATCTGATGCGGCTGATCGGCCCGCGCGGCGTCTATGGCCATCCGGTCCTGCCGGATTTCATGGTCTTCCTCGGCTATACGGAATTGCCCTGGTATTGGCTGGGCTTCGACTGGTTCATCTTCGCCTTCGCCATGGCGCTGATCGTGCCCGGGCTGCTGGCGGGCATCGTGGGCTACCTGGCCTTCCGCAGCCGCATCACGGGCGTCTATCTCTCGATGATCACCCAGGCGCTGACCTATGCGCTGATGCTCGCCTTCTTCCGCAACGACATGGGCTTCGGCGGCAATAATGGCTTCACGGATTTCAAGGAGCTGCTCGGCATGCCGCTCAACAGCGGGCATACCCGGGCC
>JAIYCD010000072.1 GCA_027488195.1 Acetobacteraceae bacterium
CGGCCGGACCTGCTGCGAAGCCTGGTTTCCTTCTGGCACAACCACCCCTCGCTCAGCTTCATGTTCAGCGGGCTCTTCATCGGCCCCACCAGCCAGCATCCCCGCGTGGACGAGGCGCGGATGGATGCGCTGCGCGAGCTGGAGATCGCGTTTGGCGAACTCGACCGGATGGGCGGCGAGGCGCCGCCCTGGATGACGGACCGTCTCTTCCGCAACATCCTGGCGGACATGACCGGCAACACCCACCGGACCGAGTTCTGCATCGACAAGATGTATGACCCGAACTCGTCCAGCGGCCGCCGCGGCCTGGTCGAATTCCGTGCTTTCGAAATGCCGCCGCATGCGCAGATGAGTGCCGCGCAGATGCTGCTGATGCGCTCGGCGCTGGCGGCCTTCTGGGACCAGCCCTATCGCCGCTCGCTCGTGCGCTGGGGCACCTCGCTGCATGACCGCTTCATGCTGCCGCATTACGCCCGCGAAGACCTGCAGGGCGCGCTGGAGGAACTCGGCCAGATGGGCTTCGGCCTGGATGCCGATTGGTTCGCGCCGCATGTCGAGTTCCGCTTCCCCAAGATCGGCGAAGTGAGCGTCTCCGGCATGGGGCTCGAACTGCGCGAGGCGCTCGAGCCATGGCATGTGCTGGGCGAGGAACAGGCCGCGGGCGGCACGGTCCGCTATGTGGACAGCAGCGCCGAGCGCGTGCAGGCCCGCGTGACCAACTGGGTGCCGGAGCGTTTCATCCTGGCCGCCAATGGCGTGGCTGTGCCGATGCAGCCCACCGGCCGGGCCGGGGAATTCGTGGCGGGCATCCGCTTCAAGGCCTGGGACCCACCCTCGGCCCTGCACCCCTCGGTGCGCGCCCAGGCGCCGCTGGTGCTGGATGTGCATGACCGCTGGACCGGGCGATCATTGGGCGGCCTTGCGCATCACATCGCCCATCCAGGCGGCCGCGCCTATGAGGATTTCCCGGTCAACGCCAATGCGGCCGAGGCGCGGCGCCGCTCGCGCTTCTTCGCGCATGGGCACACGGCGGGCGCGCGTGTGCTCGCCGAACCGCGGCCGAGCCTGGAACATCCCTGCACCCTGGATCTGCGGGCCTTTGCGCGTGACTGAACTCCCCGCCGGCGGACCGGATGAGATGGTCTCCGGCGAGGGACGCATCCGGCCGCATTGGCGGGGCGTCATGAGCGTCATCGGCAGCCTCGGCCGCTCGGGGCTGGCCGAGCGGGCCGAGCGCCTGGCCCGCGCCATGGCCGATGACGGCGTGGCCTCGCTGCTCCCGGGTGCCTCGGGTGCCGCGCTTTGGCGGCTCGACCCGCTGCCGCTGCCCATCCCCGCCGAGGAGTTCGAGGCGCTGGCGGCGGGCATCACCCAGCGCGCCCGGCTGCTCGATGCCGTCCTGGCCGATCTCTACGGCCCGCAGGAGCTGCTGGCGAGCGGCCAGATCCCCGCGCAGCTCGTCTTCGGCAGCCCGGCCTTCCAGCGCACCGCGCGCCGCAGCAAGGGTCCGCCGCGCCGCCCGCTGCTGCATCTCTATGCGGTGGACCTGGTGCGCGGGCCCGATGGCGGCTGGGTGGTCCTGCAAGACCGCACGGGCCTCGCTTCCGGTCTCGGCCAGCTGCGCGAGAATCGCCGCCTCATCGGCACCGCCATGCCCGAGACCGCCCGTGCCGCCCAACCGCGCAGCATTTCCTCCTTCTATGAGCTCTGGCAGGAGGCGCTGAGCCGCCTTGGGCCCCATGGCATGACGGACCCTGCCATCGCGCTGCTCTCGCCCGGCACGCGTGATCCGCACTGGTTCGAGCATGTGGTCCTCTCGCGCGAGCTGGGCTGCGCCCTGGTCGAGACGGGCGACCTCACGATGCGGGGCGGCGCGCTGTTCCTGAAGACGCTGGGCGGGCTGCAGCCAGTGGACGTGGTTCTTTCCCGCGTGGATGGCGCGGCGCTCGACCCGCTGGACCAGCCGGAGGCCCCGGCCGGCAGCGGCGTGCCCGGCCTGCTGGATGCGGTGCGCCATGGCGCCCTGACCCTGCTGAACGCGCCGGGCGCCGCCCTTGCCGAGGCGCCGGCGCTGGGCGCCTTGCTTGACGCGCTGGCGCCCGCCGTGCTGGGCGAGACGCTGCAACTGCGCAACCTGCCCACCCATTGGCTGCCGGATGCCGCAACACCCACGCCCGCGCTGCCCGACGGCCATGCCCACTGGATCTTCCGGCCGGCAGGCCAGGGCAGCGCCTCGGAGTCGCTGGAGCGAGCGGGGCAGGGCGGTGTCGCCGCGATCGCCATGCCGCAGCTCCCGGTGGCGCCGGCACTGGAGAATGGCGCACTGACGCCGGTACCCTTCATCCTGCGCATGTTCGCCGTCTCGGACAGCTCCACCTGGCAGGTGCTGCCCGGCGGCATCGCGCGGCTGGTCACGCCGGGCGCCAAGCTCACCGGGCGGCTGCCGGGTGGCGGCTGGTGCAAGGATGTCTGGGTGCCGGCCGACCCCTCCGAGGCCATCATCGGCCCTGCCGCGCAGAGCGGCCCGCCGATCGCTATCCGCCGCACGGCCGGCGCCATCCCCTCCCGCGTGGCCGACAACCTCTTCTGGCTCGGCCGCTACGTCGAGCGGCTGGACCGCGCGGCACGGCTGATGCGCGCCACCATCACCCGGCTGCGGCGCGGCGCGCCCCTGCCGCGCGAACTGGCCGAGCTTGGCGCGCTCGCCACCTGCCTGCGCGAGGCGCAGCTGCTGGATGAGGAGGCGCGGCCGAGCGCCGGCAACCTCTCCTCCCTCGCCAATGCGCTCGAAGCCGGGGCCCGCCCGGCCGTGCGCCAATTGCAGGCCACCATCGGCACGCTCGTGGAATCCGTGCGCGACCGCCTGACCGCCGATATGCACGCAACGCTGACGCAGACGCTGCGCGCGGCCGAGGAGGCGCTGGACAACGCGCCGTCCGAGCTGCCAGACCTCGCTCGCGCTCTGCTGCCCTCGCTGCGCTTTGCCAATGCGGTGGCCGGCATCGCCTCCGAGAACATGGTGCGCGGCGGCGCCCGGCTCTTCCTGGAGCTTGGCCGCCGGATGGAGCGCGCCCATGCGGTGGCGAGCGAGGTGGCCGTCGCACTCGACGCGCCGGCCGCCCGCATCGAGGCGGGCCTTCGCTTGACACTCGAGCTCTGCGACAGCGTGATCACGTATCGCAGCCGCTACCTCGCGGTGCTGCAACCCGCGCCCGCGCTCGATCTCGTGCTGGCCGACACCTCCAACCCGCGCGGCCTCGCCTTCCAGCTGGCGGCGATCGGCGCCGCGCTCGCGGAGCTCTCCGATGGGAGCGAGGCGGAGACGGCGCGCGACGTGCGGCGCCTGCTGGGCGAGGCCGAGGAGATCACGCCCCGCCTGCTCGCCGCCCGCGATCAGGCTGAGGCGGCGACCGCCCAGCTGCCGCGCCTGCTGCGCGCCATGGCGGCCGAGATCGCGAGTCTCTCGGACCAGGTGTCGCGGCGCTATTTCGCGCTGCTGCCGCCCGCCCGCGCCGTCGGCGTGGATGTGGGCGAACCCACGGTCATCACGGCCTGACGCATCGCAGGCACCTCGCCCGGGATGGTATGCGCGGCCCTCGCCATCCGGCAGAATGGGCCAGATGATCTATTGGCTTCGACACCGGACTGCCTATGGCTATGCCCAGACGGTGGACCTGGCGGCACATCTGCTGCATCTGAAGCCCCGTGCGCTGCCGGGGCAGCGCGTGCTGTCCGCCCGGCTCATCTGCATGCCGGCCCCAGACCACCACACCGAGACGCATGACCATTTCGGAAATGCCGCAACGCGCCTGTTCCTCGTGGCGCCGCACACCAGCTTCGAGGTGACGGCCGAGAGCCTGGTCGAAGTGGATTTCGGCCCACCCCCGCCCACGGCCGAGACACCCCCGTGGGAGGCGGTGGCCGCGCTGGCGCAAGGCGCCGAAACCGCGGATTTCCTGCTGGCCACGCCGCATGTGCCCCTGCTGGCCGAGGCCACGGCCTATGCCCGGATGTCCTTCCCCCCGGGCCGCCCCGTGCTGGAGGGGCTGCTCGAGCTGAACCAGAGGATGCGCCGGGATTTCGTCTTCCAGGCGGGTGTCACCAGCATCACGACGCCGATCGCCGAGGTGCTGCGGGAGCGGCGCGGCGTCTGCCAGGACTTCACCCAGGTGATGCTGGCGGCTTTGCGCGGCCTTGGCCTGCCCGCGCGCTATGTGTCGGGCTATGTGCGCACGCGGCCGCCACCGGGCCAGGCACGGCGGCGCGGGGCGGACCAGTCGCATGCCTGGGTCTCGGCCTGGATGGGGCCTGACCATGGCTGGGTCCAGCTTGACCCGACCAATGGCATCGTCGTGCGGGACGAGCATGTCATATTGGCCTGGGGGCGCGATTTCTCCGATATCTCGCCACTGCGGGGCGTCCTGCTGGGCGGCGGCGACCACCGCCTCACGGTGAATGTGGACCTGGAGCCGGATAACGAGCGGTAGCTCGAAGCTGAAGGGCGATTACGAGGGTTGATCGCGGTTCAGGGGCCCTGGAAGGCGGCGACGCTGGATTGCGTGGCGCCGGTCTCGAAGCGCGCCGCGACACCCTCCCGCTCGGTCGCGCTCATGTGCAGGCCGAGCTTGGTGCGGCGCCAGAGCACATCCTCCGCAGTGCGGGCCCATTCATGGGTGCGCATCCAGCCAAGTTCCGCCTCGGTCAGGCCGGCGCCCAGGCTCTGCCCAGCGTCGCGGCTCGCGAAGACGCGCGGCAATTCGCCGCCATGCGTGCGGACCAGGCGCGGGATGGAGGCGGGGTCCAGAAAGGGCAGGGCGCGCGCCATCTCCGCGGCAAAGGCCTCGCGCGTCTTGCCGCCGAGGTCGCCACCCGGGAGCGTGGCGCCCGCGGTCCAGGGCGTGCCCTCACGGCCAAGAGCCTTCGCGATACGGCCGGCCGCTTCCTCGGCGAGGCGGCGGAAAGTGGTGATCTTTCCGCCATAGACGCTGAGCACCGGCGCCGCGCTCTCGTCCAGCTTCAGCACATAGTCGCGCGTGACGGCCGAGGGGTCATCCGCGCCGTCATCAAAGAGCGGGCGGACGCCGGAATAGGACCAGACGATGTCGGCGGGCGTGATCTGCCGGCGGAACTGGCGGGAGACGGCGGCGCAGAGGTATTCGGCCTCCTCGGGCGTGCAATGCGCGGTCGCGGCATCGCCCTCATGCGGCACGTCGGTTGTGCCGATCAGGCTGAACTCATCCTCATAGGGGATGACGAAGACCACGCGGCGGTCGTCATTCTGCAGGATGAAGGCGTGGTTGCCCTCATAGAGGCGCGGCAGGACGATGTGGCTGCCGCGGATGAGGCGGACCGCCCCCGGCTTCTCCGCATGGGCGGAATCGAGCGCGCGCTGCACCCAGGGGCCGGCGGCGTTCACGATGGCGCGCACGCGGATGCGCTGGCCCTGCGCGTCGGGGCCGCGCAGCGTCACCTCCCAGTGGCCGGGATGGCGCACGGCATCCTCGAAGCGGGTGCGGACGCGGATATCGGCGCCGCGGCGCTGGGCATCCAGCGCGTTGAGCAGGACGAGGCGGCTGTCTTCCACCCAGCCGTCCGAATAGGCGAAGGCGTGGGTGATCTCGGGCTTGAGCGGCGCGCCCATGGGGTTGCGCGCGGTCTGGAAGGATTCCGCACCCGGCAGCGAGACGCGGCGGGCAAGGTTGTCGTAGAGGAACAGGCCCGCGCGGATCATCCAGCGCGGCCGCATCTCCGGCCGGTGCGGCAGCACGAAGCGCAGCGGCCAGATGATGTGCGGCGCGGCCCGCAGCAGCACCTCGCGCTCGCCCAACGCCTCGCGCACCAGGCGGAACTCGTAATGCTCCAAGTAGCGCAACCCGCCATGGATCAGCTTGGAGGATGAGGAGGAGGTGGCCTGCGCGAGGTCGCCCTGCTCGGCCAGGATCACGGAATGGCCGCGCCCCTGGAGATCGCGCGCGATCCCGGCGCCGTTGACGCCGCCCCCCACCACCAGAACATCGAAAGCCTGCATCGCCACCCGGTCAGATCAGCTTGGCGCGGATGCGCGTGACGAGGATCTCCGCCACCACGACCACGGCCAGGATAGCCAGCAAGATGGTGGCGACCCTCTCCCATTGGAAGAAGTTGATCGCATCATCCAGCACGACGCCGATGCCGCCCGCGCCCACCAGGCCGAGGACGGCGGATTCGCGGACATTGATGTCCCAGCGGAACAGGGCGATGCCCCAGAAGGCCGGCTGCACCTGCGGCCAGATCCCCTTGAGCATGCGGTGCCCCCAGGGCGCGCCGCTCGCTTCCAGTGCCTCGACCGGGCCGGGGGCGGCTTCCTCGATGGCTTCGGCCAGCAGTTTGCCGACGAAGCCGATGGAGCGGAAGGCGATGGCGAAGGTCCCCGCCGCCGGGCCCGGGCCGAAGACGGCGACAAAGATCAGCGCCCAGACCAGGCTGTTCACAGAGCGCGAGGAGACCAGCAGGAACTGCGCAAAGGCATTCAGCAACGCGTTGCGGCAGATGTTGCGCGCGGCGAGCAAGGCGACCGGGATCGCCAGCACGACGCCCAGGAGGGTGCCGAGGCTTGCAATGTGCAGCGTCTCGATCATCGCGGCATGCACGGAAGGGTAGTAATGCGCGAGGTCGGGCGGCCACATGCGGATCAGCAGGTCGGCCATCTGTTCCGGGGCATCGGCCAGGAATTCCGGAATGATCTCGATGGACCGCACCGCCCAGACGAGCGAGGCCACGGCGGCGAGCCAGAGCATGTAGCGCAGCAGCCGCTCGCCGAAGGAATGGCGGACCCATTCGCGCTGCGTGCCGTCCGGCCGATTCAGCTCTCCGCGCCATTCGGCGCTGCGACCATCGGACGGGACGCTCATCGCAGCGCCGCCCGGATGCGGCCCGAGACGACCTCGGTCACGAAGATCAGTGCGATGATGCTGATGAGGATGGCGCAGACGAAGTCGTAGTCGAAGCGCTTGAAGGCCGCGAAGAGCGTGCCGCCGATGCCGCCCGCGCCCACGATGCCGACCAGCGTGGAATTGCGCAGGTTGGAATCCAGCAAATAGATGCCGAAGCCGATGAAGCGCGACGCCACCTGCGGCACCACGCCATAGACCAGCACGCCGGCCGCCGAAGCGCCGGAGGCGCGGACCGCCTCCACCTGCTTCATGCTGATCTCCTCGATCGCTTCGGCGAAGAGCTTGGCGATGAAGCCCATGGAAGCGACGGTGAGTGCGGCGACGCCCGCCAGCGCGCCGAAGCCCAGCGCCTTCACGAAGATGATGGCCACGATCACGTAATGTAATGAGCGGCAGACGGCGATGAAGCCGCGCGTGGGTGCGGCGAGCCAGACCGGCGAGAGGTTGCGCGCCGCCATCAGCCCGAGCGGCAGGGAGAGCACGATGCCAAGTGCGGTGGAGAGCAGCGCGATCTGCATGCTCTCCAGCAGCCCTTCCAGCAGCAGGCCCCAGCGCTCGAAATTGGGCGGGAACATGCGGGCCAGGAAGCGCTGCGCCTCGCCCATGCCATGCAGCAGGCGCTCGCCCGTGATGCCGAGCTGGGCGCTGGCGTAGATGACATAGGCGACGGCGACCGCCGCGCCGATGCGCACCGGCCAATTGGGCGGGAAGGGGTTCCCCGCGCTGGCGCTCACAGCCAGTCCTCGCCGCCATAGATCTGGCGCAGGTGATGGCTTTCCAGCGCCTCGGGCGGGCCATCGAAGACGACCGCGCCGCCGGTCATGCCGATGATCCGGATGGCGAAGCGCTTGGCCAATTCCACATTGTGGATGTTGACGATGACGGGCACGCCGGCCTCGCCGGTCAGCCGCGCCATGAGTTCCATGACTTCCACGGCCGTCTTGGGGTCCAGCGAGGAAGTCGGCTCATCGGCCAGCAGCAGGGCCGGGGATTGCATGAGGGCGCGGGCGATGCCCACGCGCTGGCGCTGCCCGCCCGAGAGCGCATCGGCCCGGCGCGTCGCCTGGTCGGGCAGGCCGACCGCATCCAGCAGAGCGAAGGCGCGCTCGATGTCGGCGGCCGGGTATTTCCGCAGCCAGGCCCGCCAGAGCGGCACATAGCCGAGCCGCCCGGTCAGCACGTTCTCCATGACCGTCAGGCGCTCGACCAGGTTGTATTCCTGGAAGACCATCCCGATCCGCCGCCGCGCGCGGCGCAGCGCGGCGCCGCGCAGCTGGGCCAGATCCTCCTCGCCCATCAGGATCGCGCCGGCCGAGGGCTCCACCAGCCGGTTGATGCAGCGCAGCAGCGTGGATTTGCCGGTGCCGGACGGCCCGATGACGGCGGTGATGCCCTGCGCGCCGATCTCAAGGTTGATGCCGCGCAGGACGGGCTTTCCAGGGGTGTAGGATTTCTCCAGCCCCTGGATGCGCAGGATGGGCGCCACGCTCACTGCGGGCGAGCGGCCGGCGCGGGGGTTGCCGCGGGCGGGGCCGCCTGCTGCTGCGCCGCGCGGCGGCGGGCCTCGGCCTCCAGCTCGCGCCGGCTTTCCTGGTCGAAGGCGGCACGGGTGTAGGGGGCGTTCACCGCATCGGCGACCGCGCGGACTGGCGCCCATTGCGCCTGGTAGGTGGCGGGCCAGAAGCGGTCATTGCCGCCGAGGTCACGCATCATCGCGGGTGGGAAGCGGTAATCGTAGAAGCATTGCCGGATGCGCGCGGCCAGTTCCGGCTGCAGGTCATGGGCGAGGGCGAAGGAGCTGGTGGGGAAGGGGTCGCTTTCCCAGATGGTCCGGAGATTCGCGGCCTGCACCTGCCCGCGGCCGATCATGCGGTTATAGACGTCGCTCGCCACGGGGGCGGCATCGAAATCCCCGGCATTCACGCCCATCACCGAGCGGTCATGCCCGCCCGAGAAGAGCACGCGATAATCCGTGTCCGGCGTCACGCCGGCAGCCGGGAAAAGGGCGCGCGGGGCGAGATTGCCGGAATTGGAGGTGGCCGAGGTATGCGCCACGCGCCGGCCGCGCAGATCGGCGAGCGTGCGGATGTCGGAATTGGCGCGGGTGATGACGACCACGCGATAGCTCTCGAAGGCTTGCTCATTGCCCTTGATGGCAAAGGGCACCGCGCCGGCCAGGTTCACGGCGAAGGCGGTGGGGCCGGTCGAGAAGCCTGCGATGTGAAGGCGGCCAGAGCGCATGGCCTCCACCTGGGCCGCATTGCTGGTGACCTGGAAATAGACCACGCGCTTGCCCGTGCATTGCGTGAGGTATTCCAGCAGCGGGCGGAACTGGCTGGCATAGAGGGCCGGGTCTTCCACCGGGGTGTAGGCGAAGACCAGCGTGCTCGGGTTGCGCAGGCGCGCCGGGTCGGTTGGCGCATCGGCGACGAGGTCGCGATTCTCGTCGCAATAGGCATCGTCCAGCGCGCCGCGATGCGAGCAGGTGGCGGTCTGCGCGGCGGCAAGGCCGGGCAGCAGCGCGATGGCGGCGGTGGCCAGAAGCATCCTGATCATGGCGAATCGTCTCCCCGGTCGTCCTTGGCGACAGGCCCCGCAAGGGTCTGTCATGTTTTGGTCACATAGCGCCCCGGGTTGGCGCTGTCAGCCGCCCTCTTCAGGCATGGCCGATAGGTCCCATCGAATCGAGGCTGGTGGCCCTGACCACGGAGGCGAAGAGGCGAAGCGCATCGGGGCCGCCACGGTCCCTGAGCGCGCCATCCTCCATTTCGAGGGCCAGCAACTCCGCGTGCTCGGCGAGGGTTTCGGCCGCGCGCCGCAGGGCCTCGCGCGCCAGGACGAGCTGCAGCTCGTCCGGCATGTCCTTCCAGTCGGAGGGCGGGGGCATGGGAAAAATCATCCGCTTGCCCGCCCTTCTGGCGGTGGGTTTCCGTCCGGCTCGGCGCCGGCTCCGGCAGTTCTAGATGGACTGCCGTTAACAGAGCCTTGCGGCTCAGGTGAAACGCGTGCGGACCTCGCCCAGCCCTTCGAAGGCGACGCGCACCTCGCAGGGGCCGTCCAGCCAGATGGGCGGCGTGACGGAGCCGAGCCAAACAACCTGGCCCGCTTTCAGCCCGCCAAACACCTCGGCCGCGCCGGAGCCCGCGAGCCAGGCCAGCGCCTCCATCGGGTGGCCCAGCAGGTCCCGCCCATGGCCGCCGCCGCGCGAGGCGCCGTCCACGAAGAGCTCGCCCCGCATGGCGCCGAGGTCGAGCGCCCGCCAATCCGCCGTCGGGCGGCCCAGCACGCCCGAGGCGTGGAAGACCTGGTCGGCGATCAGGGTCGGCGTGCCGAGCTCGGCCAGGTCGCCATAGCGCTTCTCGACGATCTCGATGGCGGGGAAGACCTCGGCCACGGCGGCTTCGGCGGCGGCGCGGCTGGTCGGAGTGAAGGGCAGGTCGCGGCCGAGGCGCACGCCCACTTCGCACTCCACGCCGACGCCGATGAAATCGGCGAAGGGTGCCGTGAAGCCATCAGCGTTCAGGCTGCCAGCCGGGACGAAGCCGGCCGCCGGATGTGCGAGGCCCAGATAGGCCTGCATCTGTTTCGTGGTGGCGCCGATCTTGAAGCCGGCAGGCGGGATGGCGCCACGGGCCTCGGCCAGCTCGCGCTGGACGCGATAGCCATCGGCCACGTCGCGCGGGGCGGCGGCGCCGAGAGGGGCCAGCACACGCTTGGCCCTCCAGGCGTCGAGGATCATGTCGGCGGCTTGGCTCATTTCATTCACTCCCTGGCCAGTTCATACAGCGCGACGGCGGCGGCCGCCGAGACGTTCAGGCTTTCCATGGCGGCGTTGATCGGCAGGCGCACCAGCTCGTCGCAGGTCTCGCGGGTCAGCCTTCGCAGCCCCTCGCCCTCGGCGCCCAGCACCAGCGCCACGCGCCGCCCGGTAAGCCCCGATTGCGCGAGGGTGACGGGCCCCGCCGCCTCCAGCCCCACGACCCAGAGGCCGCCTTTCTTCAATTGCTCGAGCGCGCGGGAGAGGTTCACCTCGCGCAGGATGGGCACGACTTCCAGCGCGCCGGAGGCGGCGCGCGCCAGCGCACCTGTCTCTGCCGGCGCGTGACGCTCCTGCACCACCAGGGCGGCGGCCCCGAAGGCAGCGGCCGAGCGCAGAATGGCGCCGACATTGCGCGGATCGGTCACCTGGTCGAGCACGAGGACAGGGCCGGTCGTGCCTTCCAGCAGCCGCTCCATCTGCGGCGAGGGCAGGGGGTCCACCAGCAGCGCGGCCCCCTGATGGATGGCGTCGGGCGGCAGCAGGCCATCGAGGCGGTTGCGCTCCACCGGCTCGGGCGCAATGCGCCAGGGCGGCGAGAAGCGCTCGGCCAGTTCCTGCTCGGCCCCGCGCGTGACGAGAAGGCGGCGCAGCCGCCGGGCCGGGTTGGCGAGCGCGGCCGAGACGGCGTGCAGGCCATAGAGCCAGACGGCGCCGCCATCGTCGCGCGCCGGCGTGGCGTCCTGGGTGCGGGGGCGATGTCGGTTCTGGCGCATATCGTCATGAAGCCCGCGCCGGGCCCGCTGGCAAGCGGCGCGCGCCTGTCCTAGATAAATGCGCGACGCCGGGTTAGCTCAGGGGTAGAGCAACCGCCTTGTAAGCGGTAGGTCGTCGGTTCAAATCCGACACCCGGCATTCCCCCGCAGCGACCGCCCCAGGAAGCCTGCGTTTCCGGGACGCGCACGGCCTATGGCCGCGCGGCCCTGGAGGGAACGGACATGACGACATCTCACTGGATTCGCGGCATGGGTTGCGCCCTGGCCTTGCTGGCGGCGCCGGGCATCGCCTTGGCGCAGGGCGGCGGCAGCAGCGACACGCCGCGCCCGCCCGGCCCATGCCCGGCAGCACGCCATCTCCCGGCAGCACGACGGCGCCGGGCGATACGCGCTCAGGCGGGCGCACCGGGGGCTCCGCGCCGGCCAATTGAGGCCAGGGCTGCTTGATCCAGGGGCGGCTTGATCCAGGGGCGACACATTTCCTCACGCGGTCAGGCTGCCTTTGGCATGCGCCTGTTACATTGGGGGCGCATCTTCCCCTCAACGGAGCGACAAGAACGCCGTCTCCCGGAACCGGAGAAGATGATGATGAAATACGCAGCCACCCTTGGCCTCGGCCTTGCCCTGATCGGCGGCGGCGTCGCCCTCGCCCAGACGGCGACAGCGCCGGCCAACCCGCCGGCCGCGACCGACGCCCGGCCCGATCGTGGTCCGCGCGGTGACCGTGGCGCCCGCATGTTCGAACTGTTCGACGTGAATCGCGATGGCCGCGTCACCTGGGAGGAGTCCTGGACTGTCGTGACCACTCGCTTCAACACCGCCGATGCCGACCGCAGTGGCGGTCTCAGCATCGAGGAGTTCGCCACGATGCGCCTCCGGCCGGCCGACGCCCAGCCGATGCGTCCCGAATATGCGGGCCGCATGGAGCAGATGCGCGCCGCCATGTTCCGCGGGCTCGATGCGGATCGCAACGGCCAGGTCACGCTGATTGAGATTCGCCCCATGGCCGAGGCGCGCTTCCGCGCCATGGACGCGAATGGCGATGGCGCCGTGGTGCGGGAGGAGTTGCCCCAGCACGGCCAACGTGGTGGCCAGCGTGGCGATGCGCCCCGTGGCGATGCGCCCCGCGGCGAGGCGCCGGCTACGCCGCCGGCCCGCTGAACGGCAGCCTTTCCGCGATCAGGAAGGGCTGACCCGGGGCGGCCTGCGTGAAGACGCAGACCGTCCCGATCACGCGGGGTTGTTCCAGCATCCCCGCGAAATGCGCTTCCGCCAGCGGGCGGATGCGCTCTGCCTCCGCGAGTGGCAGGCGGTGCGTGAGCGTCACATGGAACTGCCACTCCCCCATCACATAGGGG
Organism: Acetobacteraceae bacterium; assembly: GCA_027488195.1. GTDB lineage: Bacteria > Pseudomonadota > Alphaproteobacteria > Acetobacterales > Acetobacteraceae > Roseococcus. The sequence continues at coordinate 12,824 of JAIYCD010000072.1, forward strand.
TAGCCCCAGCGCGCCAGCAGCGCCTCGTGCGCCGGGCTCAGTCTCGCCTGGCGGCGCCGGGCCAGTTCCTCCTCGGAGGGCGGGGCGCGGTGATGGTCGAGCGCCGCCACGGCCGAATTGGCGAGGGCATGCAGCGCCGGGCAGTGCGCCGTCTCGCGCAGTGCGAGAAAGCCCTTGAGATCCTGCACCGAGAGAGGTGGCAGGGCGAAGGGTGCAATGCCCGCGGCCCAGAGCGCTGCGTCCGTGATGAAATCCTGGTATCGCCCCGCGAGCCGGAAGGGCGGCTTCAGCGTGGCATGGAGGCCATAGCCCCGGGGGTCCGCAGTGATCTCGGCGAGCCCTGGAATGTCGGGCTGCGGCACGCGGGCCGCGGTCTCGGCATCGCGGCCGAGCCAGGCGCTGCCCGCTGCATGCAGCGGGTCATCCAGCTCGGGCGCCCAATAGATGGCGACGCGCATCACGCCTCCGATCGGGGGGCGGCGCAGCGGCGCCACGCGAATCGGCGGCGCATCAGATCACGCGCTCCCCGCCGCGCCAGACCTGCCGCACGACCGGCATGGCCCCATGCCGCGTCACGCGCACCAGATCCGCGCGCAGCCCCGGCTCAAGCCGGCCCCGATCGGTGAGGTTGCACATGGTGGCGGGCGCGCTGGTGATGGTGGCGATGGCGCGCGGCAGGCCGATCTCGGGCGCGATCAGGAAGGCGGCTTCGATCAGGGCGGGGGGCACGTAGTCGCTGGCCAGCACATGCACCGCACCGGCCCGCACCAGATCCATCGCGGCCACGTTCCCTGAGTGGCTGCCGCCGCGCACGATATTGGGCGAGCCCGCGATGACGCCGACGCCGATGCGCGCGGCCTCGAGGGCGGCCTCCATCGTCACCGGGAACTCGCTGACACGGATGCCATCCTCGGCATTGCGGCGGACTTCGCTCGCATCCTCGTCGTCATGGCTCGCGAGCGGGATGTTGCGGCCGGCGAAGCGGTCGATCACCAGGCGGCGCTGCCGCTCGCGCAGTTCCGCCCGCTGGGCCTGGAGCTTGAGGATGCGCACCTCCACCTCGGCATCGCTCATCCGCGTCTGCTTGATGCGCATGGCGCGGTAGCGCGCGAGGTCGCGGTACTGGCCGACGCCCGGCGAATGATCCATCAGGCTGACCATGGCGATGAGCGGATGGTCGGCCACGCCCTCCAGCAGGCCGGGCATGTCGCGCGCCGGCAATTCGCAGCGCAGGTGCAGCAGGTGCTCGGCCTTCATGAAGGGCTGGTCGTGCAGGGCCGTCAGGTCGCGCACGCCGTCATGGAAGGTCTGGTCCCGCCCCTGGTCGAAGCCGAGATCGCCGAGGCAGAGCGCATCCAGCACGGTGGTGACGCCGGCGGCCGCGCATTGCGCGTCATGCGCGATGAAGGCGGAAAGCGAGGGCCAGCGCGCATTGGCGCGGGGCTGCACCTGGCGCTCCAGATTGTCGGTGTGCACGTCCACCACGCCGGGGATGAGGATTTCGCCCTCGCAATCCTGGGCGCTGGCGTGATGGGCGGGGCCTGGCTGGATTTCGGCGATGCGGCCGCCCCGGAGGATGATCGTGCCGAGGAGCTCCGCATCCGGCAGGATGAGCCGGGCGTTCGTCAGAACAGTCTCTGTCATGCGGCGTCTTCTAGCGGAAGGATGTCGTGGGTGCGATCCGCCACCCGGTCCCGCACCTCGATGTCATGGAAGATTCCCACCAGCGCCGTCCCGCGCGCCTTGGCCTCGGCGATGAGGCTGATCACCACTTCCCGGTTGGCGGCGTCCAGGCTCGCGGTCGGCTCGTCCAGCAGGAGGATGGGCGTGTGCGGCGCGAAGCCGCGGGCCAGGTTCACCCGCTGCTGCTCGCCGCCGGAGAAGGTGGCGGGCGGCAGGCCGTGCAGGCGGGGCGGGAGGTTCAGGCGGGTGAGAAGCGCGGTGGCGCGCGCCTCGGCCTCGGCGCGGGGCATCCCCCGGGCGAGCAGCGGCTCGGCCACCACGTCGCGCGCGGAGACACGGGGGATGACGCGGAGGAATTGCGAGACATAGCCCAGCGTCTCGCGCCGAATCTCGCGGACGAGGCGCGGATCGGCGGCGGCCAAATCCACCTCCCGGCCACGATGGTGCAGCCAGATATGGCCCGAATCCGACCCGTAATTCCCCTGGAGGCAGCGCATCAGGGTGGACTTGCCCGCGCCCGAAGGCCCAGTCAGCGCCACGCATTCGCCGGGCATCACGGTCAGCGCCTCATCGCGCAGCACCTGGAAGCCGATACCGCCCTGGAGGTGGAGCGTGAAGCCCTTGGCCAACGCCTCGATCCGGATCGCGGGCCTCATGCGGAAAGCACCGAGGCGACCAGAAGCTGGGTGTATGCGTGGCGCGGATCATCCAGCACGCGGTCGGCGAGGCCTTCCTCCACGATACGCCCATGGCGCATGACGATGATGCGATGCGCGAGCAGGCGCGCCGCCGCGATGTCATGGGTGACGAAGAAGACGGCGAGGCCAAGTTCGGCCACCAGTCCCCGGATCAGGTCAAGCAGCCGGGCCTGCACGCTGACATCGAGGCCGCCCGTGGGCTCGTCCATGAAGACCAGCCGAGGTTGTGTCACCAGGCAGCGGGCGATCTGCAGGCGCTGCTGCATGCCGCCCGAGAAGTTGCGCGGCGCCTCATCGATGCGGGTCGGGTCCATCTCGACGCGGGCCATCCAGTCGGCGGCGGCCGCGCGAATGGCGGCGTAGTTCCGACCGCCGGCCGCCATCAGCCGCTCGCCGATATTGCCGCCGGCGGAAATCCCCATGCGCAACCCGTCGCGTGCATTCTGGTGGACAAAGCCCCATTCGCTGCGCATCAGGCGGCGGCGGGCGGCCTCGCTCAGGCTGCCGATCTCGTGCGTGGCTTTGTCCGCATCACGATAGAGGACGCGGCCCGCCTGGGGCTCCATCATTCCCGCCAGGACGCGCAGCAGGGTGGACTTTCCCGAACCGCTTTCGCCCACGATGGCGACGACCTCGCCCGGGTGGATGTCGAGGCTCACCGCATCCAGCGCGCGCACCGCGCCGAAGCGGAGGTCGAGGCCGGTGGCTTCCAGCAGCGGCGCGCTCATGGGGCCTGGTTCTCGCGGCAGTGGTCCGTGTCGGAGCAGACATGGATCCGCCCGCCCTGGTCATCGGCGATGATCTCATCGAGGTAGCTGGTGGTGCTGCCGCAGGCCGAGCAGGCGTGCGGGGCGCGCATCGGCCGGAAGGGATGGTCGTCGAAATCCAGGCTCTCGACGGTGGTGTAGGGCGGCACGGCGTAGATCTTCTTCTCCCGCCCCGCGCCGAACAGCATGATGGCGGGCGAGTTGTGCAGCTTCGGATTGTCGAAGCCCGGGATCGGCGAGGGCGACATCAGGTAGCGCCCACCCACCATGACCGGGTGGTTATAGGCGGTGCCGGCCTCGCCCTGGCGCGCGATATCCTCATAGAGTTTCACCTGCGCGAGCGAGTAATCGCCCAGCGCGTGCAGGCGCCGGGTTTCCGCGAGGCGCGGCTCCAGCTTGAAGAGCGGCTCGGGCATCGGCACCTGGAAGACCATCACCTGGCCCTCCGTGAGGGGCCGTTCGGGGATGCGGTGGCGGGTCTGGATGATGGTCGCTTCCGCCGTATGCGTGGTGGTGGCCACACCGGCCACGCGGGCGAAGAAGGCGCGGATGGAGACGGCGTTGGTGGTGTCATCCGCCCCCTGGTCGATCACCTTCAGCACGTCGCGGGGGCCCAGGATGGCGGCGGTGACCTGGATACCACCCGTGCCCCAGCCATAGGGCAGCGGCATCTCGCGCGCGCCGAAGGGGATCTGGTGGCCGGGAATGGCCAGCGCCTTGAGGATGGCGCGGCGGATCATCCGCTTCGTCGCTTCGTCCAGATAAGCGAAGTTGTAGGCGGAATCGCGCATGTTGCGCGGCGGCAGCGCGTTCATGGCTGCTGCTCCCACCGCGCGCGGATACTGCGAATCTTCTCGAGCTCGCTCTGGAAATCCACGTGGTGCGGCAGCTTCAGATGCTCGACGAAGCCGGTCGCTTCCACATTGTCGGCATGCAGCAGGACGAACTCCGCATCCTGCGCGGGGGCCGTCACCTCCTCTCCCAATTCGCGCGCCATGAGGGCGCGGTCCACCAGCGCCATGGCCATGGCGCGGCGCTCGCCATGCCCCATGGTCAGGCCGTAGCCGCGGGTGAATTGCGGGGGCGTGGTGGCGCTGCCGGCGAATTGGTTGACCATCTGGCATTCGGTGACGGTGACGTCCCCGATCGAGATGGCGAAGCCAAGCTCCGGCGGGGCAAGGACCACTTCCACCTCACCCATGCGGAGCTCGGCCACGAAGGGATGCGCGTTGCCGTAGCCGCGCTGCGTCGAATAGCCCATACCGAGCAGGAAGCCCTCATCGCCGCGCGCGAGCGACTGGAGGCGGAGCGCGCGGGGTGTCGGGAAGGGCAGGGGCTCACGCGTCAGGTCGGGCGGCGGCGTGCCGTCATCGGGCGCGTCACGTGCCATCAGGCCTTCGCGCGCCAGAAGCTCCGTCACGCGGGGCATGGGGCCCTCCGCGGCATCCGCCTCCTGCGGTGGGGCGATCCCCTCGGCGGCGAGCGCGAAATCCAGCAGACGATGCGTGTAGTCGAAGGTGGGGCCCAGCACCTGGCCGCCGGGAAGGTCCTTGTAGGTGGCGCTGATGCGGCGCTGCACGCGCATCGCACCGGTATCCACCGGCTCGCAGGCGGCGAAGCGCGAGAGGGTGTTGCGATAGGCGCGCAGCAGGAAGGCGGCCTC
>JAIYCD010000128.1 GCA_027488195.1 Acetobacteraceae bacterium
CGCGAGACGGGGGCGATGCGCGGGATCAGGCTTTCGCGCAGGTAGCGCTCGACGTGATATTCCTGCGCGTAGCCCATGCCGCCATGCGTCATCACCGCCGTCTCGCAGGCGCGGAAGCCCGCTTCGGCGGCGAGGTATTTCGCGGCATTGCTCTCCGCGCCGCATTCGCGCCCGGAATCGTAGAGGCTGGCGGCCTTCCAGACCATGAGTTCCGCCGCTTCCAGCTCGGCCCAGTTGCGCGCGAGTGGGTGCTGGATCGCTTGGTTCTGCCCGATGGGGCGGCCGAAGACGTGGCGCTGTTTCGCGTAGCTGGACGCCTTGCGGAGCGCGGCGCGGCCGATGCCGACCGCTTCCGCCGCGATCAGGATGCGCTCCGGGTTCATGCCGTGCAGGATGGCCTGGAAGCCCTGGCCCTCCTCGCCGATGCGGTCCTCCATCGGGATCTCGAAGCCGTCGAAGAAGACCATGTTCGAATCCACCGCGTGGCGGCCCATCTTCTCGATCAGGCGGATCTCGACCTTGGAGCGGTCGATCTCCGTGTAGAACAGCGTGAGCCCGTCCGTCTTGCGGCGCACCTGGTCGAGCGGCGTGGTGCGGGCCAGCAGCAGCATCTTGTTCGCGACCTGCGCCGTTGAGATCCACATCTTCTGGCCGTGCACCACATAGCCATCATTGCGGCGCTCGGCGCGGGTCTTGAGCTGGGTGGTGTTGAGGCCGACATCGGGCTCGGTCACGGCGAAGCAGGGCTTGTCGCGCCCCGCGATGAGCGGAGGCAGGAAGCGCTGCTTCTGTGACTCGGTGCCGAAGACGATGACTGGGTTCAGGCCGAAGATGTTCATGTGCAGCGCCGATGCGCCGGACATGCAGGCGCCCGAGGCCGCGATGGCCTCCATCATCAGGGCCGCCTCGAAGATGCCCAAGCCGCCGCCGCCATACTCCGTCGGCATGGCGATGCCGAGCCAGCCGCCGCCCGCCATGGCCGCGTGGAAATCATGGGGAAAGACGGCGTCACGGTCCCGTGCCAGCCAGTAGTCATCGGAAAAATCGGCGCAGATCCGGCTGATTTGCTCGCGGATCGCGACCTGTTCGGCCGAGAGGGTGAAGTCCATGGCGTTTCCTTCCCAATGGACGTGAGCATGCGGCGATGGTGCGCGCGCGTCAACGCGCCGCTTGACGCCGCTGTTCGCAAAAGCATAGCCTGTTTGCATATACGAACGCCTGATGACAGGCGCCGGAGGAAACATGGTGCTTCACCGCCGCGCCCTGCTGGCCGTGCCCGCCTTTGCGCTCGCCGCCCCCGCGCTCGCGCAATCCTGGCCGGACCGGCCCCTGCGCCTGGTCATCGCCTTCCCGGCCGGCAGCCTGACGGATGTGCTGGGCCGCCTGCTGGCCGAGCCCCTCAGCCAGCGCCTGGGCCAGCCTGTGGTGGTGGACAACCGCGCGGGCGGGAACGGCACGGTCGGCACCATCGCCGTGCAACAGGCGCCGCCCGACGGCAACACGGTGCTCATCATCAGCACCAGCGCGGCTTCGGTGAATCCGCACATCATCCGCCGCCTGCCCTTCGACCCCATCCGCGACTTCACGCATATCGGCGCCATCGCCGAGGCGCCCTACCTGCTGGTCGTCCCGGCTTCCAGCCCGGACGCGAATCTCGCGCAGTTCCTTGATCGCGCCCGCGCCCGCCCCGGCGAACTGACCTTCAGCCACGGCAATGCCAGCGCCCTCATCATGACCGAGGTGATGGCGCGCCGCGCCGGCGTGCGCCTGAACGCGGTGCCCTATCGCGGCGGTGCCGAGGCGCTGACCGATGTGGCCGCGGGGCGCATCGACTGCACCTTCACCGATTTCGCCAATGGTCTGGCGCAGTCGCAAGGCGGCCGCGTGCGCGGCATCGCGCAATCAGCGGGCCAGCCGACGCCACTGGCGCCCGAGGTGCCGCCGGTGGCCGGGGTGGTGCCGGGCTACGACATCAATGTCTGGTTCGGTCTTTCCGCGCCGGCCGGCACGCCCGATCCCATGGTGCGGCGCTGGAACGAGGCGTTGAACGGCGCGCTGCGCGACGACGGCGTGGTGGGCCGCCTGCGCCAGCTGGGCTTCCTGCCCTTCACCCAGACGCCCGAGCAGTTCGCCCAGTATATCCGCAGCCAGCTTGCCGGCTGGGGCGAGCTGGTGCGCATCGCGGGCGTCGAGCCGCAATAGTGGATGGTGGCTTCACCCGTGTAGGGCCACGCTCCGTCGCACGCGTGCTGGAGTTGGTGGGTCGTCTCGCCGCGGCACCCGAGGGCGTGCCGCTTGCGGCCCTCGCCGCCGCGATGGACGCCCCCAAGACCAGCCTGCTCGGCCTGCTGCGTGGTCTGGCGGCCGAGGGCTACGCCATCCAGCAGGAGGCGCGCTGGCGCCTGGGGCCGGAGGCGGTAGGACTGGCCCGTGCCATCCTCGCCGCCGCCGGCGATGGCGATCTCGTCACCGCCGCCCGTCCCTCGCTGGAGGCGCTGGCCAGCGCGGTGGGGGAGACGGCGATGCTGGCCGTGCTGGCGCCAGACCGCGGCGCCATGGTCTATGCCGACAAGGTGGAGAGCCGCACTGCGCTGCGCTTCGCGGCCACGGTGGGCGATGCCCGGCCGATCCATTGCACCGCCTCGGGCCGCGTCATGCTGGCCTTCCTGCCGCCGCCCTGGCCGGCCGAGTTCCTCCGCGCCGCGCGCCTGACGCGCCACAGCCCGACCAGCGTGACCGACCGCCGGGCGCTGCGCCGCTTCGTCGCCGAGACGCGTGAGAGCGGCTTCGCCGTCACGCTCGGCGAGGCGACCGAAGGTGTCGCGGGTCTCGCAGCCCCGGTCTTCGGCGCGCGGGGCGAGGTGGTGGGGGCCATCGTCCTGGCCGGTCCCATCGCGCGGGTCGAGCCGCGCCTCACCATGCTTTCCCGCCGCGTGCGCGAGGCGGCGGCGCAGATTTCCCGTCGCCTCGGCCATCGTCCCCATTGAAGGAGCTTGCATGCCCGGCCTGCATTATGAGGAATTCACCGAGGGTCAGCTCTTCGAGCATGCGCTGTCGCGCACCGTGACCGAAGCCGACAACATGACCTTCAGCCTGATGACGCTGAACCCGCAGCCGCTGCACATCGACCGGCACTTCGCGGAATCCACCGAGTGGGGACAGCCGCTGTTCAACAGCCTGATGACGCTCGGCATCATGATCGGCATGTCCGTGAGCGACACCACGCTCGGCACCACCATCGGCAATCTCGGCATGACCGAGGTGCGCTTCCCCAAGCCCGTCTTCCACGGCGACACGCTCCGCTCGCGCACGCGCGTGGTGGCGAAGCGCGAGAGCCGCTCCCGCGCCGATGCGGGCCTCGTCGAGTTCGAGCATGAATGCCTCAACCAGCGCGGCGAGATCGTCGCCACCTGCCGCCGCATGGCCTTCATGCGCAAGCGCCCGGTCGCCGCATGATGCGCAGCTGGCTCTTCGTCCCCGGCGACAGCGAGCGGAAATTCGCCCGCGCTTCTGAGGGCGAGGCGGATGCGCTGATCCTCGACCTCGAGGACAGCGTGCTGCCCTCGAACAAGCAGGCCGCGCGAGGTCTGACCCGCGCCATGCTGGAAGCCCCGCGCGGGCGGCAGCAGCGCTGGGTGCGGGTGAATGCGCTCGACACCGGGCTGACGCTGACGGACCTCGCTTCCGTCATGCCGGCACGGCCGGACGGCATCGTCCTGCCGAAATGCGCCGAGGCCGGGCAGGTGCGGCAACTCGGCCATTGGCTCGACGCCTTCGAGGCGGCGCAGCGGCTCGAGGCGGGTTCCACGCGCATCCTCGCCATCGCGACCGAGACGGCGGCCTCGCTGTTTGGCCTGGGCAGCTATTCGCAGGCCGGGCCGCGGCTGGCCGCGCTGACCTGGGGCGCCGAGGATCTTTCTGCCGATATCGGCGGCCTCGCCAATCGCGCGGATGGCGCCTGGCTCGGCGTGTACCGCCTGGCGCGCGAGATGTGCCTGGCGGGTGCGGCCGCCGCTGGCGTGCCGGCGATCGACACCATCCATGTCGAGATCAACGACCTCGACGGCCTCGCGGTGGATGCGCGCGCCGCGCGGCGCGACGGCTTCGCGGGCAAGATGATCATCCATCCGAGCCATGTCGCCGCCACTAACGCCGCCTTCACCCCGGCGCCGGAGGAACTGGACTGGGCGCGGCGCGTCATCGCCGCCTTCGCCGATGGCGGGGCGGGGGCCACGCGCATGGACGGCAAGATGCTCGACCGGCCGCATCTGCGCTTGGCGGAGCGGCTGCTGGCGCAAGGCGGGGCATGAGATGAAGCGACGCAGCGTCCTGGCCCTCTCGGCCTTCGCCACACCTGCTCTCGCGCAGGAGGAATGGCCCCAGCGCCCGGTGCGGATCATCGTCCCGGCCGCCGGTGGCGGCAGCAGCGACCCCATCGCGCGGGTGCTGGCACAGGCCTATGCGGCGCGCTTCGGCCAGGGCTTCGTGGTGGAGAACCGGCCCGGAGCGGCGGGCAATGTCGGCATGACGGCGGCGGCACGCGCAGCGCCGGATGGTCACACGCTGGTGTTTGCCTTCGCCGGGCCGCTGGCCACCAACCTCGCCCTCTATCGCGACCTGCCCTTCCAGACGCAGCGCAATTTTGACGCCATCGTGCGGATGGGCGGTGTGCCCAATGTGCTGGTGGTGGGGCAGGGCTCACCGATCCAGAGCCTGGCCGATTTCGTGGCGCGGGCGAAGGCGCGGCCAGGCACGCTCGCCTATGGCTCGACGGGCAGCGGGAGTTCCATGCACCTGGCCGGTGCCCTGCTCTCGGAGGCGGCGGGGGTGGAGCTGAACCACATCCCCTATAGCTCGCCGGCGGCCGCGACGACGGACCTGATCGCGGGCCGGCTTGATTCCATGTTTCTGGGCGCGCCCGGCACGGTGCCGCTGCTGCGCGGTGGGCAGATCCGCGCGCTGGCCGTGCTGGCCGAGCGCCGCGCCCGCGTGATGCCCGAGGTGCCGACTGCGGCCGAGCAGGGGATGCCCGGCGTGGTGATGGGCACCTGGTTCATGCTGCTCGCCCCCAAGGGCACGCCACCCCGCGTCATCGCGGCGCTGAACACGGCCGCGAACGAGGCACTGGCCGGGCCAGGGCGGGAGGTGCTGGCGCAGCTCGGACTGGAGCTGGAGGATGGCGCCGCCGGCGGCACGCCCGCCGAGGCGGATCGCTTCCTGGCTGCCGAGATCGCGCGCCATGCCGAGATCGTGCGGCGAGCGAATATCCGGATCGAATAGGGAGGGGCTTTCGGGGCGAGAGGATTCGAACCTCCGACCTCCTGCTCCCAAAGCAGGCGCACTACCAGGCTGTGCTACGCCCCGTCGCGCCCGTGTTTAGGCTCGCGCGGGCGGCGCTTCAAGCGGGCGGCAGGACCTTGCCCGGATTCATCCGCCCATCGGGGTCCAGGGTCGCCTTGATGGCGCGCATCAGATCGAGCGCCACGGGCGACTTCAGCTTGGCCATGGCGCCGCGCTTGGACTGGCCAATGCCATGCTCGGCCGAGAAGCTGCCGCCCAGCTCCACCGCGATCTCGCCGATCAGCCCCTCGAATTCCGGCGCGCGGGCCTGCCATTCGGCGTGCCCCATGCCGGAAGGCGCCTGCAGCGAGAGATGGATATTTCCATCGCCCATATGCCCGAGCGCGATCATCCGCCCCTCCGGCCAGTTGCCGTCGATCAGCGCCTGGGCGCGATCCAGGAAGTCCGGGATGCGCGAGACGGGGACGGAGGTGTCGGTGGACAGGCCGGGCCCTTCCATGCGCGAGCAGGTCGGGAAGGTCTCGCGGATGTTCCAAAGGTTCTGGCGCTGCGACTCGCTTTCGCAGAGCACCACATCCTTTGCCTCGCCAGCTTCGATTCCTTCCATCAGCGCGGATTCCAGCGCCTCCCGCACGGGGATGGCGGCATGGGTGCTTGCGGCCTCGATCAGGCAGTACCAATCGGTGGAAAGCTCCATCGGCTGGCGGATATTGGTGCCGTGGCGCAGCGTGATCTCGATGCAGATCTTGCGGATCAGCTCGAAGGCGACGAGCTCGGCGCCGCTTTCCTGGCAGCGGGCCAGCAGGCGCAGCGCCTCGGCGGGCGAGCGGACGGCGACCATGGCCGTCTCCCGCTTGGCGAGCTGCGGAAACAGCTTGAGCGAGGCCGCGGTGATGACGCCAAGCGTGCCTTCCGCGCCGATGAAGAGGTGCCGCAGCGCATAGCCGGAATTGTCCTTCCGCACGCGGCGGAGGTCATCCAGCACGCGGCCATCCGGCAGCACCACCTCCAAGCCGAGCACCAAATCGCGTGCATTGCCGTAGCGCAGCGTGCGGATGCCGCCCGCATTGGTGGAGAGCGCGCCGCCCACCATGGCGGAGCCCTGGGCGCCGAAATGCAGCGGGAAGAAGCGGTTGGCCGCGGTCGCCGCATTCTGCACCGCCTCGATGGTGCAGCCGGCCTCGGCGGTGATGGAATTGTCCATCGGGTCCACGTCGCGCAGGCGGTTCATGCGCTCCAGGCTCAGCACCACGCTGGCCGGGCCCTGCGCCATCGGCACGGCGGCCCCCGCGAGCGAGGTGCGCCCGCCCGCCGGTACCACGCAAAGGCCGAGCTCGGCGCAGTGGCGCAGCGCGGCGCTGACCTGCTCCGTATCGGCCGGGCGCAGCACCGCGACCGGCTGGCCGTGATAGACGCCGCGCCAATCCACGGCATAGGGGGCGATATCGGCCTCGCCGCGCAGGCAGGCGGCGGGGCCGAGGGTCTGGGCGAGGGCGTCGAGCGGGGACATGGGGCCATCGCACCCCCGCCAGCTCCTGGCGTCAAGCGCCTGCGCCGGGCAGTTGACCCAAGTGCAAGGGGCATGGACCATCCACGCAAATCGGGGAGGATCGGTGCATGGACGAGACGGATGTGGTGGTGGTGGGCAGCGGCTCGGCCGGCAGCGCGCTCGCCGGGCGGCTCAGCGAGGATCCGCGCATCCGCGTGACGGTGCTGGAGGCCGGCGCGCGGGACACGAATCCCTGGCTTCACGTGCCCATCGGCTATGCCAAGACCATGTATCACCCGACGCTCAGCTGGAACTACCAGACCGAGGCCGAGGCCGAGCTGCATGGCCGCTCGGTCCCCTGGCCGCGCGGACGCGTGCTGGGCGGTTCCTCGGCCATCAACGGGCTGATCTACATCCGCGGCCAGGCGGCGGATTACGACCATTGGCGGCAGCTCGGCTGCACTGGCTGGGCCTTCGAGGATTGCCTGCCCTATTTCAGGCGCTCCCAAAGCCAGGAGCGCGGCGCCAGCGATCTGCATGGCGGCGACGGCCCGCTGACCACGAGCGACCTGCGCGACAAGGGCGTGCTGCCCCAGGCCTTCATCGATGCCGCCCTCGAGCTCGGCTTCCCGCGTAATGACGACTTCAACGGCGCCGACCAGGAAGGGGCGGGCTGGTACCAGGTGACGGTGCGCAACGGCTTCCGCTGCTCGGCCGCCACCGCCTATCTCAAGCCCAACCTGAAGCGGCCCAATCTGCGCCTCATCACTGATGCACAGGTGCAGCGCCTGCTCATCGAGGAGGGCCGCGTGACCGGCGTGGTCTATCGCGTGGGCTCCGAGGAACGCACGATCAAGGTGACGCGCGAGGTGGTGCTGAGTGCGGGTGCCATCAACTCGCCCCAGGTGATGATGCTCTCGGGCCTGGGACCGGCGCAGCACCTGACCGACATGGGCATCGCCGTGCAGCGCGACATCCCGCAGGTGGGCCAGAACCTGCAGGACCACCTGCAGGCGCGGCTGATGTACCGCGCGAGCGAGAATGTGACGGTGAATGAGCGGGTGAATTCCTGGCTCGGCATGGCGAAAATGGGCATCGAATTCGCACTGACGCGCGGCGGGCCGCTGAGCTTCGCCGCCGGCACCTCGGGCCTCTTCGCCCGCGTGCTGCCGCAGAGTGCCACACCCGACGTACAATTCCACTTCATCCCCTGGAGCGCCGATACGGTGAAGGAGGGGCTGCACAAATTCCCGGGCTTCACCATCAGCGTCTGCCAGCTTCGTCCCGAGAGCCGCGGCGAGATCAAGCTGGCGAGCCCGGACGCCATGGCCAAGCCGCATATCCACGCCCGCTACCTGACCAGCGAGACGGACAAGCAATGCATGGTGGAGGGCGTGAAGCTTGCCCATCGGCTGGCGGCGACCAAGGCGCTGGGCCGCTTCATCGCCGAGCCCTATGCGCCGCCGCCGGGCGCCGCGCGAGATGACGCGGCGCTGCTGGAATTCGTGCGCCGCAACAGCGGCACCATCTATCACCCCAGCAGCACCTGCCGCATGGGCGAGGATGCGGGCGCGGTCGTGGACACGCAATTGCGCGTGAACGGCGTGGGCGGGCTGCGCGTGGCCGATGCCAGCATCATGCCGACGGTGGTGAGCGGCAACACCAATGCGGGCTGCATCATGATCGGCGAGCGCTGCGCCGACTTCATCAAGCGCGCCGCATGATGGACGCCATCATCATCGGTGCCGGCATGTCCGGCATGTACCAGCTCATCCGGCTGCGCGAGCTGGGCATGAAGGTGCGCGTCTTCGAGGCGGGAAGCGGGGTGGGCGGCACCTGGTACTGGAACCGCTATCCCGGGGCGCGCTTCGATTCCGAAAGCTATTCCTACGGCTTCTCCTTCGATCCCGAGTTGCTCCAGGAATGGAGCTGGTCCGAGCATTTCGCGCCGCAGCCCGAGACGCTAAGCTACCTGAACCGCGTGGCCCAGAAATACGACCTCCATCGGGACATCCAGTTCAACGCCGAGGTGAAGTCCGCGCATTTCACCAGCGATGGCTGGCGCGTGACACTGGCCGATGGCAGCACGCATGAGGCGCGCTTCCTGATCACCGCGATCGGCGCGCTCTCGGCCCATACCCTGCCGCGCATCGAGGGGATCGAGAGCTTCCGGGGCCCGTCCTTCCACACGGCGCGCTGGCCGAAGGAGGGGATCGACTTCGCCGGAAAGCGCGTCGCCGTCATCGGCACGGGCGCCACGGGCGTGCAGACCATCCAGGAGGTGGCGAAGACCGTGGGGCACCTCACCGTGTTCCAGCGCACGCCCAATTGGTGCACGCCGCTCCACAACAGCCGCATCACGGAGGAGGAGCAGGCCCGCATCAAGCATGGCTACCCCGAGATGTTCGCCCGCTGCGCCGAGACCTATGCCTGCTTCCTGCACACCGCCGACCCGCGCAACACCTTCGATGTCTCGAAGGAGGAGCGCGAGGCCTTCTGGGAGAAGCTCTACGCTTCGCCGGGCTTCGGCATCTGGGTGGGCAATTTCAAGGACAGCTACACCAACCGCGAAGCCAATGCCGAGCTTTCCGCCTTCATCGCCCGCAAGATCCGCGAGCGCGTGAAGGACCCGAAGGTGGCGGAGATGCTGATCCCCCGAAACCACGGCTTCGGCACCCGCCGCGTGCCGATGGAGACACGCTACTACGAGGTCTACAACCAGCCCAATGTCGAGCTGGTGGACAGCAAGGCGACGCCGATCCAGCGCATCACGCCCACGGGGCTCTCCACCACCGAGCGCGACTTCGAGTTCGACATCATCATCTACGCGACGGGCTTCGACGGCCTGACCGGCGCCTTCGACCGCATCGACATCCGCGGCCGGGACGGGCTCTCGCTCAGGCAGGCCTGGGCTTCCGGCGCGCGCACGCTGGTCGGCATGCTGGCCGAGGGCTTCCCCAACATGCTCATGCTGCTGGGGCCGCATACCGCGCTCGGCAACATCCCGCGCAGCATCGAATACAATGTTGAGTGGGTGACGGCGCTGCTGGCCCATATGCAGGCGCATGGCCTCGCCGAGGTGGAAGCCCGGCCCGAGGCGGTGGAGGCCTGGATGCAGCATGTGATGGAGTGCTCCATCGGCCTGCTCGCGAACGAGGTGGATTCGTGGTTCACCGGCGTGAACAAGAATGTCGAGGGCCGGCAGACGCGCACCATGGCGCGCTACAGCGGCAGCGCGCCGGCCTATCGCGCCCGCGGCGAGGCGATCGCCGCGGGTGGCTATGCGGAGCTGCGCTTCACCCCTGCATGCGGATCGGTGTCAGGTCCTGCATCCAGCTCTGTGCCTGCGTGAAGTTCTGCACGCGGCGCGAGAGGCCGCGCGGGTTGGTGTCATGCACCACCCAGAGCCACATCGCCTGGTCCACCAGGCGCGTGTGCAGCCGGGCGAGGACGCGGTTCTGCGCCTCGATCTCGAAGGTGTTGCGCGCTTCCACCACCAGGGCATCGGCCTGCGCGTCCTGGTAGTTGCCCCAGTTGAAGCCGCCGCGGATGCGACCCGCGCCATAGGCCGGGCCGAGCAGGCCGATATCGGGATCCCAGAAGGCCCAGGAATTGTTGTTGGCGTGCAGGCCGCGATTCTCGGGGGCTTCGGCGCCCAGGCGGCGGCGGCCGCGCAGGGCTTCCCAATCCATCACCTCGAATTCCAGCTCGATGCCGACGGCGCGGAAATTCTGCTGGATCGCCTCGTTCATCGGCATGGGCTGCATCTGGCCGGAGCCGGTGGGAGCCACGATGAAGCGCGTGCGCAACGGGTTCGCGCGGCTGAAGCCGGCTTCGGCCAGCAGGCGGCGCGCGCGGTCCGGATCATAGCCGATCTGGAAGCTGGGCGTGCCGAACCAGGGATGCCCCTCGGTGATCATGCCCTTGGCCGGCAGCGCGAGCCCACCCAGCAGCTGCACTAGCCCGGCGCGGTCGATGGCCAGGTTCGCGGCCTGCCGCACCCGCAGGTCGCGGAAGGGCGAGCCCTCCACGAAGGAAAGCTGGTGGCACCAGATGTGGGGGTAGGCGTTGGTCACCACCTGGTGCCCGGCGGCGCGGATGCGGGGCACGGCATCGGGCGGGGGTGCCTCGATGAAATCCACCTGGTTGGACAGCAGGGCCGAGACGCGCGTCAGCGCATCGGGCATCGGGATCAGCGCCAGGCGGTCATGCTGGGGGATGCGGCTGCGGTCCCAGTATTGGCTGTTGCGCACAGCTTCCAGCCGCTCGCGCGGGATGAAGCGGTCGGCAATGTAGGGGCCGGTGCCGGAGGGGCGCTGGGCGAAGCGGTCCCAGTTGCGGCCCACCTCCTCCCACCGCGCGGGCGAGGAGTAGAAGACATTCACCATGAGATAGGGGAAGACAGCGTCCACCACCTTCGTCTCGATCTCGATGGTCATGGGGTCGCGCACGCGCCAGCGCTCGATATTGCCGGTGTAGAGGCTGCCCTGCGCCGCCTGGGCGCGGTCGAATTGCGGCGCGTCGCGGTCCAGGAGCTTGGCGAGGTTCCAGGCCACCGCCTCGGCGGTGAAGGGCGAGCCGTCATGGAAGCGCACGCCGGAGCGCAGGCGGAAGATCCAGAGCTTCTTGTTCTCGGCATCCACCGTCCAGGATTCGGCCAGCGCGGGGCGGAGCACGGCGGCGCGATCGGCGCGGGAGAGGTCCCAGGCGATCAGCGGGTCATAGAGGGTGTGGCCCAGGAAGCGGTTGCCCTCGGCGCCCTGGCTCGGCTGGCCGGTGGTGAAGGGGATGTCGGCGACGGTCATGCCGACGCGCAGCGTGGTTTGCGCCTGGGCCTGTGCCCCTGGGGCGGCGGCATGGGCTGCGGCGAGGGCGGCGCCCGCCGCCATGAGGTCACGACGATGCATGGAGGCTCCTTGAAGCGCGGCCCGGCATTTCCTGTGTGTCAGCCTTGCACGCAAGGCCCGGCCCCGCAACCGCCGCTTCCCGCGAGGGGCGGGACAGGGCAGGATGTGGGGATGGAGAAACGCCCGAAAGCACTCATCCTCGGCGCCGGCATCATGGGGCTCTGCACCGCCTGGGCGCTGCTGCGCCAGGGCTTCGCCGTGCATCTGCTGGACCAGGTGCCGCCGCCCAACCCGGCCGGCGCCTCGGTGGATCACCACCGGCTGATCCGCCACGCCTATGGTGCCCAGCGCGGCTACATGCGGATGGTGGACGACGCCTATGCCGCCTGGGACCGGCTTTGGGCGGATCTCGGCGAGGTTCTGCACATCCCCACGGGCGTGCTGGCGCTGGATGATTCCGCCGGCGCCTGGGTGCGCGACACCCGCGCCGCGCTCCGCGCCGATGGCCGCCCGCATGAGGATCTGACCGGCGCCGAGATCGAGGCGCGCTTCCCCTATCTTTCGGGCGCGGGCATACGCGACGCCTTCTTCTGCCCCGCCGGCGGGGTGCTGCTGGCCGAGCGCATCGTTGCGGCCCTCGCCCGGCATGTCGTGGCCGAGGGCGCCACGATCGAGGTGGCGCGCGCCACGGCGCTGGACCCGGCGCGCGCGGCGGTGACGGTGGAGGGCGGTGCCACGCGCTCGGCCGATGTGCTGGTGGTGGCGGCGGGCCCCTGGATTCCCCGCCTGCTGCCCGAGGTGGCGCGCCGCGTGACCCCCTCCCGCCAGGTGGTGGTGCGGCTGGAGGCGCCCGCCGACGTCTGGGCCAGGGCGCCCATGCTGCTCGACCTCGCGGCCGAGGGCGGCTTCTACCTGGTGCCGCCGGTCGCCGGCACGCCGCTCAAGATCGGCGACCACAGCTTCTCCCGCCAGGGCCACCCGGATGACGACCGCACGCCCGACAGCCGCGAGGTCGAGCGAATCCTGTCCCTGGCCCGCAAGCGCATCCCGGGCATTGAGGGCTTCGCCCGCCTCGGCTCGGCCACCTGCTTCTACGATGTGGAGCCGGATGAGCGCTTCGTGATCGAGCCGCTTTCCCCCCGGTCCTGGGTGATGTCCGGCTTCTCCGGCCATGGCTTCAAATTCGGCGCGGTGCTGGGCGAGCGCCTGGCCCAGGCCATCGCGCAACCGGAAACAGCCGCCAGCCTGCCCGCCTGGGCCGCCGGCGACGAGGTGATCCCCGCATGAACACCACCCAGACCGACGACATCCTCTTCGCGCTGACCCGGCTGCACCAACTGCCCGATTGCGGGCTTGCGGCGGATGACATCGCTGCCCTGCTGGAGGAGATGCGCAAATTCACCGAGGGCCTGATCGAGCCCGGCTGCATCGAGGCCGACCGCATCGGCGCGCGCTACGCCGATGGCGTCGTCACCTGTCCGCCCGCCTACAAGGACGCCTACGCGGCCTGGGTGGAGGGCGGCTGGCAGGGGCTCGCGGCCGGCGAGGAGCATGGCGGGCAGGGGCTGCCGCTGGCGCTCTGGACGGCCATGTCCGAGCTGCTGGCGACGGCCGACATGGCCTTCTCGCTCGGCCCGCTCCTGACCACCGGCACGATCGAGGTGCTCGAGAAATACGGCACGCCCGAGCAATCCGCGAAATGGCTGCCCGAGCTTACCAGCGGCCGCTGGAACGGCACCATGTGCCTGACCGAGCCGCAGGCCGGCAGCGACCTCTCGACGGTGCGGACGCGTGCGGAACCCTTGCCCGATGGCCGTTACGCGCTGCACGGCCAGAAGATCTACATCACCTATGGCGCGAACGACATCGCGGCGAACACGCTGCATTTCGTGCTGGCGCGGCTGCCCGATGCGCCGCCCGGCTCGCGCGGGATCAGCCTCTTCGCCACGCCGACCCTCCTGCCCGACGGCATGCCCAATGCGCTGCGCTGCGGCGGTATCGAGCACAAGCTCGGCATCCATGGCTCGCCCACCTGCACCATGCTCTTCGAGGGCGCGGTGGCGGAGCTGATCCATGAGCCGCATCGCGGGCTGCAGGCCATGTTCGCGCTGATGAACAACGCTCGGCTCCAGGTGGGGGTCCAGGGCGTGGCCATCGGCGCCCGCGCCGGCAAGCTGGCCGAGGCCTATGCGGCGGACCGCGTCCAGGGCGGCCGCGCCATCGCCCGCCATCCCGATGTGGCGCGCATGCTGGCCGAGATCCGCGCCATGACGCTGGCCGGGCGCTTCCTGGCCTATGAGGCGGTGATCGCGGCCGACCACGCGAAGCAGGGCGATGCGACGGCGGAGGCGAAGCTCGCCCTCCTCACGCCCATCGTGAAGGCCTGGTGCACCGATCGCGGCGTGGAGACCGCCAATCTCGGCATCCAGGTGCATGGCGGCATGGGCTTCGTCGAGGGCAGCGGTGCCGCCCAGGTGCTGCGCGATTCGCGCATCGCGCCGATCTATGAGGGCACCAACGGCATCCAGGCGCTCGACCTCGTCACCCGCAAGCTCCCGCGCGACCAGGGCGCGCTGCTGCGCGGCATGCTGGCCGAGGCGCGCGCCGCCGATCCGCGCCTCATCCCCGCCGTCACGGCGCTGGAGCAGGCCACGAGCTGGATCCTCGCCGCGGCGCCGGAGGAGGTGGCGGCCAGCGCCAGCGCCTATCTGGAGGCCTGCGGCTGGGTGCTGGGCGGCGCGCTGCTCGCCCGCGCGGCGCGGCTGGACACGCGCTATGCCCCCATCGCCGCCTTCTATCTCGCCCGGCTATTGCCCCGCGCCGAGGCGCATGCGACGGAGGTGGCCGGCGCGTCGGAGCTTCTCGCGCTGATCCCCGCGTGACGTGTCGCCAAAACGCCACAATTGCTCGCCAAGCGCCCGACCTTCCAAGGCACGGGGACTTGCGCGAATGACGCAACGCAGCATCTTCTCCGGGTCACAAGATAAACACCAGGCATGAACGCACCCCTCTCCTCCCCCTCGGTCCGCCGCTCACGTCCGCATGTCGCCATCATCGGCGCAGGCCCGGGTGGGCTTGCGGCCGCCATGCAGCTGGCCGCCACCGGGGCCAAGGTGACCTTGTTCGAGAAGGATGGCGTGGTCGGCGGCCGCACGCGCACCCTGACCTCGCCCGAGGGCTACAAGTTCGACCTGGGGCCCACCTTTTTCCTCTACCCGCGCATCCTGAAGGAGATCTTCGAGGCCTGCGGCGCGAAGCTGGAGGAGGAGGTGGATCTGATCCGCCTCGATCCGCAATACCGCCTGATCTTCGAAGGCCAGCCCAACATCACCATCGACGCGACCGGTGACCTCGCGCAGATGGAGCGCAACATCGCCAGCTTCGCCCCGGGCGACGTGCCGGGCGTGCGCCGCTTCATGGCGGAGAACCGTGAGAAGCTGGCCGTCTTCAAGCCCTTCCTGGAGCGGCCCTTCCTGTCCAGCACGGACATGATCGGCGCGGATATCCTGAAGAGCCTTCCGCAGCTCCGCCCCCACAAGCAAGTGGATGCGGACCTCAAGCGCTACTTCAAGGACCCGCGCACGCGGCTCGCCTTCAGCTTCCAGACCAAATACCTGGGCATGTCGCCCTTCAAGTGCCCCTCGCTCTTCACCATCCTGAGCTTCCTGGAATACGAATACGGCGTGTACCACCCGCGCGGCGGCTGCGGCGCGGTCAGCGATGCCATGGCCCGCGTGGCCGAGCGCCTGGGCGTGGAAATCCGGCTGAACACGCCGGTGGACAAGATCACCTTCGCCGGCCGCCGCGCCGTCGGCGTCGAGGTGGGTGGCCAGCATATCGCGGCCGATTCGGTCGTGCTGAACGGCGATTTCGCGCATAGCGTGCCGAAGCTTGTTCCCAATTCCATCCGCAAGGCCTGGTCGGACCAGAAGATCGAGAAGTCGCGCTACTCCTGCTCGACCTTCATGCTCTATCTCGGCATCGAGGGCACCTATCCCGAGTTGTCGCATCACAATGTGCTGCTCGCCGAGGAATACCAGCGCAACATCCACCAGATCGAGAATGGCGAGCTGCCGGACGTTCCCAGCCTCTATGTCCAGAACCCCTGCGTCACCGATCCGAGCCTGGCGCCGCCCGGCCATTCCGCGCTCTACATGCTGGTGCCCGTGCCCAACCTGCGCCATGGCGCGGATTGGAGCGTGGAGGGGCCGCGCTATCGCGACATCGCCATCCAGCGCCTGAAGGTGCTGGGCCTGCACGACATCGAATCCCGCATCCGTTATGAGCGGATCGTCTCGCCGCAGGATTGGCAGGATGAGTTCTCGGTGGGCTTCGGCGCCACCTTCAACCTCAGCCATGACCTGATGCAGATGCTGAGCTTCCGGCCGCGCAACCGCTTCAACGACACGCAGGGCCTGTACCTGGTCGGCGGCGGCACGCATCCGGGCTCGGGTCTGCCGGTGATCTATGAGGGCGCGCGCATCACCGCCCGCCTGATCCAGGAAGACCTGGCGCTGACGGCGCAGCCCGCGCTTTCCACGGAGATCTGAGCATGACATCGCATGTCGTCGTTGTCGGCGCCGGCCTGGGCGGCCTCGCCGCCGCCTGCACCGCCGCCGCGCGTGGCCACAAGGTCACCCTGCTGGACAAGAACCCCTGGCTGGGCGGCAAGGCCGCGCAGCTCTTCCTGGATGCGCCCGATGGCAGCGGCAAGTTCCGCTTCGACATGGGCCCGACCATCCTGACCGTGCCGCGCGTGCTGCGCCGCATCTTCGCCGAGGCGGGGCGCGACCAGGCGAAGGAATTGCCGCTGATCCGGCTCGACCCGCAATGGCGCTGCTTCTTCGAGGATGGCAGCCGCATCGACCTGATGGCCGATGTGGATGTCATGGCAAAGGCGATGGAGGAATGCGCCCCCGGCCGCGGCCTCGGCGATGGCTACCGGAAGTTCCAGCGCGTCGCGAAGCACCTGCACGGCGTGTCGGAAAAGTTCTTCTTCTGGAAGTCGGTCGAGGGCATCGGCGACACGCTGAACATGAAGGCGAATCTCAACCCGAACACGTTGAAGGATGTGCTGAGCCTGCGCATGGGCCAGACGGTGGCCAAGGTCATCCGCGGCCATGTGCCCGATGATCGCCTGGCGCAGATGCTGGATCATTACTGCCAGTATGTCGGCTCCAACCCCTATCTCGCGCCGGCCGTGCTCGCCTCCATCGGCGACATGCAGGCGAGCGAGGGCGTCTGGTATCCCGTCGGCGGCACGCGCGCCGTGGCCGAAGGCCTGGCCAAGCTGGCGGGC
>JAIYCD010000004.1 GCA_027488195.1 Acetobacteraceae bacterium
AGGTCGCGACTGACACCCAACGCCCACGCGGCTGGCTCGCGCCCCGCAACGGCTGGCTTCGCTGAAAGGAGGACGCGCATGGATCCGACCGTCCTCGCCTGGGCGCTGGCGCAGCCCGCTGGCACCCGCGCCGCCGTCCTCGCGGCTGCCTTCACCGGCGGTACCACGCGCGTGACCTTCGATGGCCGCACGGTGGAATACCGCTCCCTCGATGAGCTCGGCCGCGCGCTGTCCGTCCTCCACGCCGCCGAGAACGCCGCGGCGCGCCGCCCCAGCGTCACCTTCGCCAGCTTCTCTCGCGAGGGAACCAAGTGATGGGGCGCCTACGAGATGCCTGGTACGCGCTGCGTGGCTATGCCGCCGCGCAGGACAGCCGCGCCTCGAGCTGGGCCGCCTCTGGCGGCAGCGCGACAGCGGAAGTCGGCGCTGCAGCCCCCACGGTGGCACGCCGGGCCCGCGACGCCGTCCGCAACGACCCCTATGCCGCCCGCATCGTCGATCTCTGGACAGGCAATGCCGTCGGTGCGGGGATCACCACCCGCTGGCCGGACAAGCCCCATGCCGAGGCCTGGCGCCGCTGGTCCGATAGCACCGCCTGCGACGCCGAGGGGCGGCTTGACCTCTACGGCCTGCAGGCGCTGGTCATGCGCGCGGTGGTGGAGAGCGGCGAATGCTTCGTCCGGC
Organism: Acetobacteraceae bacterium; assembly: GCA_027488195.1. Taxonomy (GTDB): domain Bacteria; phylum Pseudomonadota; class Alphaproteobacteria; order Acetobacterales; family Acetobacteraceae; genus Roseococcus. The sequence continues at coordinate 685 of JAIYCD010000004.1, forward strand.
TGCTGCCGGCCGACATCACGTCCGCCAATCCGATCGGCCTGCGCCTGCAGGTGCTGGAGAGCGACCACCTCGACGCGGCACGTCAGGGCGTCATCGAGGGCGTCCCCACGCTGCAGGGCATCGGCCTGGGCGAGGCGGGTGAGCCGGTCGGGTACTGGCTGCACCGCGTGCATCCCGGCGCGTCCTGGGTCCTGCCGGGTGGTGCGACCTGGCTCAGCAGCCAGCGCGTTCCCGCCCGCGACGTGCTGCACATCTACCGCAAGCGCCGGCCAGGCCAGCTGCGCGATGTGTCCTGGCTCGCGCCCGTTCTGACGCGCCTGCGCGATCTCGGCGATTATGAGGCCGCCCTGCTCATGAAGGCCAAGATCGAGGCGTGCCTCGCGGCCGTCGTGTCCGAGGATGGCGACGAGGCCATGACCGGCCCGGCCTCCGGCCTGCTGCGGGACGCGCAGGGCCGCACGGTGGAGAGCTTCGAGCCCGGGATGATCCTCTATCGCCGCGGCATGGGCAGCGTGGAGGTGGTGAACCCGTCCGGCGGTGGCAGCCACGCGGCCTTTGCCCGCCGCGCGCTGGAAGCCTCTGCGGTGGGCACCGGCCTGACCTACGACCAGGTCGCCGGCGACCTGACCCAGGCGAACTACTCCTCTCTCCGCGCGGGAAAGATCGAGTTCCGCCGCCTCTGCGAGCAGGTGCAGTACGGGATGCTGATCCCGATGCTTGTCCGCCCCATCGCGGATCGCTTCCACGCCCAGGGCGCGCTGCTCGGGTTGTGGGGCACCGAGGTGCCGGACGGCCTGTCGCACGTCCCGCCGGCGCACGAGATGATCGATCCGCTCAAGGACACCACGGCACTCATCGCGCAGGTGCGCGCCGGGTTTGTGCCGCAGCCCGAGGCGGTCGGCGCCTTCGGCTACGACTTCCGCCAGGTCGTCGAGATGATCCGCGAGGCCAACGCTCTGCTCGACGAGGCGGGCCTCTCGCTCGACAGCGATCCGCGCCGCGTCGCCAAGTCGGGTGCCGCCCAGGACGCCGCCCAACTGGCCGCCATCGAGATCGCCGCCACCGGCGCCGCGTCGCCGCGCGCCGAGCCTGCCCCAGGAGACCAACCATGATCGCAGGCGCCTACGACTGGACCGACGACATGCTCAAGATCAAGAGCATGCAGAAGAAGTTCCGCGATAGCTTCAACGGCACCGAGATCAATCCGGCGCGGTGGGAGATCGCGGCGACCGGTGTCGGCATCACCCACACCGTGGCGGATGGCGCGGTCACCATCTCCACCGGCACCACGCTGGACGATGAGCTGACGCTCACCAGCCGCACCACCTTCACCATCCCGCTGCGGGTCATGGTGGCGGTGAATATGAGCCAGCGCATCGTCGGCCAGTCGGTCTGGCTCGAGCTGGTCAGCATTGATCCCACCACCGCCCAGCCAGACGGACGCAGCGCGGCCGCATGGCGGCTCGACGGTGCCAGCGCCACGCTCGCCAACTACGAGGTCGCCAGCGAGGGCGCCCCGCGCCTGGGCAGCACATCCGGCAGCACCATCCCGACCACCGCGCCTGCGGGCTGGTCGGTGCTGGAACTCGAACCGACCAACGACGAATGCTACTTCCACGGTCGCCTGCTCGACACCACAGCGGCGCGCTCGAACTCCTACGTCCGGCACCAGCAGATCCCAGAACCGAATGCGCTGTATCGCTTTCGGATCCGCGTGCGGAACCGCCAGTTCATCAGCGGCGTCTCGGCGGTGGCGAACAATGGCGGAGGCGCGGTGCGCATCACCCGCGCGGCGCATGGCTTTGCCACCAACGACGTGGTGACGGTGGCGGACGTCTCCGGCGTGCCCGGCGCGAATGGCACCTTCACCATCACGGTGATCGATGCGAACAGCTTCGATCTGGTGGGCTCGACCTTCACCGGCGCCTATCTGAACACCGGCTGGGCCTCGGTCTCGCGCAACCTCGCGCCGGTCTCGAACACGGACATCAAGGTCCAGTTCGTCACCATCGCCGACTATGCCGAGCTGACGACGGAAATCACCGCCGGCCGCGGGCAGTCGGTCGCGGGCCAGGGGCTGGGCGTGAACGTCCTCAGCACCATCCCGCCGGCCGTCACGCCGGTGGGCGGCCAGGCGCGCAACACGAGCGGCGCGGTGCCAGTGCTGGCGGCCACCGGCTACTCGGCCAACCCGGTCGCTGTCACCACGGCGCGTGGCGTCGACCTGCTGGCGACGCTGATCGGGGCTCTGGTGACCAAGCCCTACGCGATCCCGGAGGCGGACTGGCAGTATGCCGCCGCCGCGGGCGGGATCATCAACACCACCGACGTGGTGCTACGGGCAGCCGCCGCGGCCGGCATCCGGAACTACGTGACCTCGATCGACATCCGCAACGCGCACGCGACGGTGGCGACGGAGCTGGTGATCAAGGACGGCGCCACGGTCATCTGGCGGCAGCTGCTGCCGGCGGCGATGGCCGCGCCGGTGGAGATCACCTTTCCCACCCCGCTGCGCGGCACCGCGGCCACAGCGATGAACGTCGCCTGCATCACCACCGGCGCGCAGGTCTACGTCAACGCGCAGGGGTTCGCCGCGCCGTAACGGCGCCGCGCCAGGAGCACATCCATGACCGAGCCGATCGAACCGGAGGGGCCCAGCCCCGCGCCGGATCGACTTCCCACCGCTGGGCAGTCGATCACCGCCTGCCGCGCGCTCGCCGCGCCCGTCACCGTCAATCGGGCTGCCCGCACCGTCGAGGTGGTGTGGTCCACCGGCGCGCGGGCCCGCAACTTCGTGCCGCCCTATGGGCCGATTCTCGAAGAGCTCGACATGGCACCCTCCGCGGTGCGCATGGATGCGCTGCGCTCCGGTCGCGCACCGGTGCTGGACACCCACCGGCGCGCCGGCACGCGTGACGTTCTGGGCCGTGTCACCGCCGCTCGCCTCGAGGCCGGCCGCGGCTACGCCACCCTCCAATTCAGCGGCGCCGACGACGTCGAGCCGGTCTGGCAGCGCGTCGCGGACGGCACGCTGCAGTCTGTCAGCGTCGGTTACCGGGTGCATCGCTACGACCCACGGCCCGACGCCAGCACCGGCCAGACCATCCACCGCGCCGTGGATTGGGAGCCCTACGAAATCTCGATCGTGCCCGTCCCGGTGGACGCGGCTGCCGTCGTCCGTGGCGAGGGGGATCAGGGCGCTCCCGCCACCGCCATCGAACCCGCCCTGACCATCCCCGAGGAACCACCCATGCCCAAGACGACGCCGGCTTCGCCGGATCCCGCGCCGGCGCCGCCCGCGCCGCCCACCATCCCGCACCAGGAGGTCCCCGTGACCACGACGCCCGCCAGCACCCCGCCCACCGCGCCGCCCGAGCCGACCCGCGCCATGCCGCCCACGCCTGACCTCGAGGCCATCCGTGCCGAGGCCGAGCGCGCCGCGGTCGAGCGCATCGCCGGCTATGAACCGGTGCTCGCCGCCGCCCGCGGCCTGGTGACCGCCGACATGCTCGACACCATGCGCGAGGCCGCCATCCGCGACCGCGTCTCTCCGGAGGTGCTGCGTGGCCGGCTGTGGGAGGCATTCACCAGCGGTGCCGCGCGTCCCTCCCTGCCGGCGCGGCCGGACACTGGCCCCTCCAACGACGATCCGTCGCAGCTCCTCGACGCCATGGCCGAGGCGCTCGCCGCCCGCACCATGCCCGGCTACCAGGCGCCCACCACCGGCCGCCACACCGAGTTCCTGGGCTGGCGCCCCTCCGACATGATCGGCGAGCTTCTCCGCGCCCGCGGCGAGCGCAACGTGCCGCGCAACCCGACCATCCTGGCCGAGCGCGCCTTCCACACCACCAGCGACTTCCCGGCGCTGCTCTCGGCCGCGGCGAACAAGATGCTGCTGGCAGCCTACGCGCCGGCCGCACCCACCTACCGCACGCTGTTCCTCCGGCGCGATTTCCGGGACTTCAAGCCGCACCGCCACCTGCGGGTCGGCGACTTCCCCACGCTGCTGCCGCTGTCGGAGAATGGCGAGGTCCAGGCCGGCACCATGTCCGAGAGCCAGGAACTGGTCTTCCTGCAGACCTTCGCCCGGCGCATCCGCGTCACTCGGCAGATGCTGGTGAATGACGATCTCGGCGCCTTCACCGACTTCGCCAGCATGATCGGTCGGCGCGTGGCGGACTTCGAGAACGCGACGGCCTATGCCCTGGTGAACAGCGCGGGCGGCGACGGCCCGACGCTGACCACCGGCGCGGCCGCGGTCTTCGGGACAGCGGCGGCGCGCGCCAACAAGGCCGGTGCCGGCACCGCGCTCGACCTGCCGAACCTGGCGCTGGGCCGCGCCGCGGTGATGCGCCAGAAGACGCTCGACGGTCTGCCCATCGCGGTCGGCGCCCAGATGCGGCTGCTGGTTGGGCCGAACCAGGAGCTCGCCGCACGGCAGCTGACCGTCTCGGTCCAGGCGACGCAGACCAGCAATGCCAACGTCTACGCCGGCTTCGTGCAGCCGCTGGTCGAGCCGCTCATCCCGGCAAACCGCTGGTACCTGTTCTCCGACCCGATGGCCGCGCCGGTCTACGTCTACGGCTATCTGAATGGGGCCGAGGGGCCGCAGGTCACCACCGGCAATGTCCAGGGCGTGGATGGTGTCGAGGTCAGCGTGATCTTCGACTTCGGTGTCGGCGCCATCGACTGGCGCGGCGCCTGGTTCAACCCGGGCACCTGATCCAGCAGCTCTTCGCCACCGTCACAGCTTGGTGGTGGCGAAGGGGTTGTGGACCGTCACGCCACGCCAGGTGAACCCGTGCTGCATGTCCTCGGAGAGCAGCATGCGGCAATCCGCCTGCGCGGCCGCCGCCAGCATCACCGAATCCCACAGCGCCAGACGATGTGTGGTGGCGATCTCCATCGCCTCCACCATCACGGCCGGCGTGGTGCCGATCACCGGATAGCTGTCGGACCAGGCCAGGACCGCGGTACGGGCATCGGCAGGTTCACGCCGTGCCTTGCGCGTGAGCACAACGAACAGCTCGCCGAGCGCCTGTGCAGGGACCAGCACATCCGCACCGTCGAATCCACGCAGGATATCGAGCGCGGTGGCGCGCCGATCCTCGCCGTTCACGCCCTCGGCGTAGGCCAGGACATTCGTATCGAGCGCCAGACGCATCTCAGCGCTCATACAGATCGTCGCGGCTCCAGCGGCCGACATCGACCACGGGCTGCGCGGCAAGCCGTGCCAGCAGCTCGGCTCTCGCCGTTCCGCGTGCAGCATCGGCGGCATCGCAGGGCACAAGCCGCGCCACGGGCTTGCCGTGGGCGGTCACGACGAAGCTGCGGCCTTCTTCCCTGACCTCGCGGAGCAGGCGGGAGAAGGCGCGGTTGGCGTCGGCGGCGGAGATGGCGGTGTCCATCCCTCGATAATAGTGAAATGCACTACTTCACGCAACCCCGATCGCAGGTCGCAGCCGCTGGCTCCGGCCCTGCGCCACCCCAACCACCACTGGAGACCTCATCCCCATGCGCAACTATGTGCAGCCGGGCGACAGCCTGGCGCTCGCCGTACCCTATGCCGCTGGCGTCACCTCCGGCCAGGGCGTCCTGGTCGGCGCGCTCTTCGGCGTGGCCGCCGTCGATGGCGCACAGAACGCCGTCATCGAATGCCAGACCAAGGGCGTCTTCGACATCACCAAGGAGCCGGCGCTGGCGATCACCGCCGGCGCGCGCCTCTTCTGGGACAACACCAACCGCCGCCTCACCACCACGGCCACCGGCAATTTCCAGGTGGGCCTCGCCACGGTGGCGGCGCTGGCGGGCGACGCCACGGTCCGCGCCGTGCTGCTGCGTGTTCCGGCGTCCGGCGCATGAGCCTCGATCCGAAGGCCACGCGGGGCTATCGCAACCGCAACCCGGGGAACATCGAGCACGTGCCGGCCAACAAATGGCAGGGGCTGGACGAGCCGCCCTCGGATGGGCGCTTCTGCCGCTTCACCAGCCATGAGTTCGGCATCCGCGCGCTCGCGGCCCTGCTGGTCACCTATCAAGACCGGCACAAGCTGCGGACGCCTCGGGCGATCATCGAGCGCTGGGCGCCCAAGGTGGAGAACGACACCGCGGCCTATGTCTCCGTGGTGGCACGGCGGATCGGCGTCGGGCCGGATGATGCGATCGACCTGCATCGGCACGACCACCTGCGCCCGCTGGTCGAGGCCATCATCCACCACGAATGCGCCGGCCTGACCTATCCGGCGCAGGTGATCGACCGGGCACTCACGCTCGCCGGCGTACCGCCCGCCGCGCCGGTGACCCTGCGCGAGGTGGCGGCTGTCACCGGCACCGGCCGCGGCGCCGTGCTGGTGGGCGCGGCGGGCATCGCCACCGCAGTGGCGCAGGCCGCCCCCGCCATCCAGGCGCTCGGCACGCTGGCGCCGGCGGTGGCCATCGCGGTCATCGTCGCCGCGGTGGTTGGCGTCCTCGCCTGGCGGCTGCGGCGGCCGGCATGAGCGACTTCGCCGCCGCCATGGACGC
>JAIYCD010000269.1 GCA_027488195.1 Acetobacteraceae bacterium
AATATGAGCCATGAGTTGCGCACACCCCTGAATGGTATTCTGGGCATGGCCCAAGTGCTGGAGTCACCTGACCGTTCCGAGGAGGACCGCGAGGCCATCGCCGCTATCCTGGATTCGGGCCAGCAATTGCTGCGCCTGATCAATGATGTGCTCGAGCTTTCGCTGTTCGAGACGGGGGGCACGCAGTTGCGCCCGGTACTGGTGCCGGCACGGGGCCTCTTCGCCCCGGCACTGGCCCCGGCAGCCGCCGCCGCCCGCCGAAAGGGGCTGGGCTGGAGCCTGGACATCACACCCGACTTGCCGGCCAGCCTGCGGATCGATCCGGGGCGGGTGGCGCAGCTTCTTGGCCATCTGGGTGACAATGCGGTGAAGTTCACCGAGACCGGCGGCATTGCCGTGACCGTCGGCTGGCAGCCGAAGGACGCGGGTGCCGGCATGATCCGCGTGGAGATCCGGGATACGGGGATCGGTATCCCACCGGAGTTGCGCCCGCGGCTGTTCCTGCGCTTCAGCCAGGCCGAGAGCTCCAGCACGCGGCGCTATGGCGGCACGGGTCTCGGGCTCGCCATCTGCCGGCATGTGACGGAGTTGATGGGCGGCGTCATCGGCTTCGACAGCACACCTGGCCAGGGAAGCGTCTTCTGGTTCGAAGTGCCGGCGCGAACGGCCTAGGCATGGCGGCAGGAGTTTTGGGTGAGTGGTCGGAGTGAGAGGATTCGAACCTCCGGCCCCCGCGTCCCGAACACGGTGCTCTACCAGGCTGAGCTACACTCCGACGCCTGCGGCTCGCGTCTTAGCGGCATGATGCTTCCTCGGCAAGCCAGGGCGTGGAAGAATGCCCGGGCCGGAAGGATATTCCCCGGCATCCGCGAGGAGAGATCGCATGAAGCTTTGGATCGCCGGCCTTGGACTGATGGCGCTGATGGGGACCGCCGCCCCCGTGCTGGCGCAGACGAATCTGGGTGCCGTCGTCACCGAACGCCGCGAGGGCTTCAAGGCCGCGGGCGACAACATGACCGCCGTCGCCGCCGTGGCCCGCGCGGGCGGTGATCCGCGCGGCACGGTCGAGCGCATCACGGCGATCCAGGCCTGGTTCGCGACCGCCGGCACGCGCTTCCCGGCCGGCACGCAGCAAGGTGCCGCCGGCCTCGACACCCGTGCCCTGCCGGCCATCTGGACCGACCGCGCGGGCTTCGACGCGGCGATGACCGCGATGGGCCCGCGCCTCGTGGCCCTGCGCGAGGCCGCGGCCTCCGGCAATGTCGCGAATTTCCAGGCGGCCGTGCAGGCGACGGGTGCGGCCTGCGGCGATTGCCACCGCCCCTACCGCGCGCGCTGAGGCGGCGGGCTACGCCTCGGGCCGAAGCCGGCCTGAGGCGAGCATCCCCGCTGCCAATTCGCGCGGCAGGAAGAAGAAGCTGAAGATATAGGGGTCCGACGCCGCGAAGACCGCGGGGTCGGGGCTCGCCACCTGCATGGTCGCGGCATCGAAACCCGTGATCGGATGCAGCGCCTGCGCATGCCAGAAGAAACCGGCATAGCCGAGCCCATCCAGCAGCGCCGGCACGTCCCGCGTGCTGCCCGTCCGGTGCCGCTCCTCGATCTCGATGGACAGCACGGGCCGCGATTGCGTCAGCGTGCGCCGCGCGCCCTCCAGCACCTCCTGCTCCGCCCCTTCGGCGTCGAGCTTGATGGCGGTGACATCCGTGAGGCTGAGGCTGTCCAGCGTGATGACGCGCACGCGATGCGCCTGCCGCGTGACGCTGCGATGCTCGGAGTAATCCTTGCTGATGCTGGCCCATTGCTCCTGCGGCACGCCATCCAGCACGGGCAGGGTCAGCGTGGCCTCGCCCTCGGTGGCGCCCAGCGCCTCCGCATGCAGCGTCACATGGGCCGGGATCTCGCCGAATTCGGCCAGCAGCGCCGCGCGCAGCCGCGCCATGGCACTCGGCAGCGGCTCGAAGCCATGCACCCGGCTGCCCGGCAGCCTGCCGAAGGGGATGGTCAGCAGCCCGTCATGCGCGCCGATATCCAGCAGCACGCCCGGCCGGTGCAGCGCGCGATGGAAATCCAGCTCCTCCATCAGAGGCTCATCACGCCCCGCGAGACCGGCACCACGCCCCCGCCGACCCGCACGCGGATCGACCCGTCCAGCTCGCGCCGCGCGGCCAGCACGAGGAGGCTCGGCCGGCCAATATCCGCCCCCTGCTCCACCTCCAGCGCCATCGCCGAGCCGCCGGCCAGGTGCAGCAGCAGCCCGGCCAGGGCCACATTGGCGCCGCCCGTCGCCGGGTCCTCCACGATGCCGTTCAGCGGTGCGAACATCCGCGCCCGCCTGCGCCCCACGCCGAGCGGCGTGTGCAGCAGGAGGCCGACCGGCGGGCTGGCCAGCGGGCCGAAGCATTGGCGCATGGCCAGGATGTCGGGTGTCGCGGCCGCCAGCGATTCCACATCCTCCACCTCGGCGATGGCGAAAGGCGTGCCGCAGCCGGCCATGAGCGGCGGATGCGCGTTCACATGGATCGCCTCCGGCGGCAGCGCGGCGCAGGCGGCGATCGCCGCGCGGTCGAAGGAGACGCCGAGCGTCAGCGGCTGCGGCGCCTCGATCTCGGCCGCCACCGGCTGGCCGCCCCTGGTTCCCCCATGGGGGCCCCCAATAGGGCCCCCACTAGGGCCCCCAATAGGGCCCCGCGTGAGCCAGGCCGTCACATGTCCGGCCGGCTGCTCGAGGATGAGCTGATCCCCCTCATGGCCGATCCGGCGCGCGATCATGACGGCCGCCCCCACATTGGGGTGGCCCGCGAAGGGCAGCTCCATCCCCGGCGTGAAGATGCGCAATTGCACATCGGCCGGCTCGCGCTCGGGCGGCAGGACGAAGACGGTCTCGCTCAGGTTGAACTCGCGCGCGATGGCCTGCATCGCCTCGGTCTCCAGCCCGTCCGCGCCATAGACCAGCGCCAGCGGGTTGCCGCCGAAGCGGACCGAGGTGAAGACGTCGCAGGTTTCGAATTCAACTTCCATGCCGTGCTTCCCTGATCGCCTGGTTCATCTGCCGCACGCCGGCGGCGGCCCCTTCGGGATGGTTCCACACCGCGCCCACCACGGCCAGGAAATCCGCCCCCGCCCGCACCAGGGGCGCGCAATTTGCCGCCGTGATGCCGCCGATGGCGACACTCGGCACCTCCATCAGCTCGCTCCACCATTCCAGCAGCTCGGTGTCGGCCACATGCTGCGTCTCCTTCGTGCTGGTCGGGAAGAAGGCGCCGAAGGCGACATAATCGGCGCCCATCTCGCCGGCCGTCATCGCGAGGTGGCGCGAGGCATGGCAGGTGATGCCGAGGATTTTTCCCGAGAGCAGCATCCGCGCGCCGGCATGATCGCCATCCGACTGGCCCAGATGCGCGCCATCGCACCCCATCTCGGCGGCGAGCGGCGCGTCGTCATTCAGGATGAAGGCGACGTCGCGCGTCTGCGCGATCGGCATGAGGCGGGCGACGGCGCGCTTCACCGCATCGCGCGGGGCGTCCTTCAGGCGCAATTGCAGGCAGGCGACATCGCCCGCATCGAGCGCTGCGGCGAGCTGTTCCTCGAACCCCTCGGGCAGCACGGGGGGCGTGATGAGGTAGAGGCGGCATTGGTCATCCATGGCGCATGTGTCGCCCGTGGGCGCGGCTTTGGGAAGCGGGCATCATGCCGCGCTTCTCCGCAGGGCCCAGGCCCAGAGCGCCGGCACCACGCCGAGCTCCATCACGAGCGCGAGCAGATGCGGCCAGGGCGGCACGCCCTCGGCGAATACGCCCAGCGCCCGCGCCGCACCCCCCAGGACGAAGATCGCGCAGAGCGCCGTGAAGATCCCGCCGCGCCGCCCCACCCGCCTCGCCCAGCGCGGCCAGGCCGAACACCGCCCCCGCGCCGCCTCCGAGGATGGGAACCAGGCAGGCGAGGCGGATGGCGAGGATGAGCATGCCAGCATGACGCGCGGCGGGGCCGGTTGGATGCAGCCGCCGTCGTGCCCCGGCGTTTGCGAGGCTTGCCCGGAGCGCCGGGCCCGCGAGGAGACGCAAGCATGGATTGGCAGGGAATCATCAAGGAAATGCTCGGCCCCGGGGCCGCGCCCCGGCAGGGCGCGCCGCTTCCCGGGCGCCAGGGCCCAAGGGGTGACCCAGCGGGTGGCCCAGGGGGTGGCCCAAGGGGTGACCCAGGGCGGGGGTCTGGGCGGCGGCCTCTCCGAGTTGCTGGCCGGCGCGCTGGACCTGCCGCCCGGCCTGCGTGAGCGCCTGGACGCGGAATCGCGGAAGCGGCGGCGCTGCCGGGCGCCTAATCCGCCAGCCAGGGCCCGAAATCCTGCCGCAGCGCCTCCATCACGCGCGGCGGCAGGGCGGGGCCGCCCGCCCGGGCGGCCACAAGGGCGCGCAGGGCCAGGGCACGGGGGTCGGCGGGTGCGCGCCGCAGTGCTTCCGTCAGATCAGCCGTGGCTTCCTGATCGGCGAGCAGGGCCAAGCCGGCGCGCGCGGTGAAGGGTGCTGCATCCCGTGGTCCGGCCGCGGCGATGGCGCGGGCCAGCTCGGCGCGGGCGCGGTCCGGTTCGCCCAGCCGGTGCAGCGTGAGCGCGCGCTCCGCCAGGAGATTGGCGTCGTTCGGCGTCGCGCGCAGCCCGGCATCATAGGCGCTGAGCGCCGCGCCGAATTCATCCAGCGCGCGCCAGGCATTGCCGGCCGCCAGCGGGTCCGCCGAGGCGGGGCCAGCGCACAACAACAGGGCGCAGATGGTGCGGCGCATGGTGGCCCCTCCCCCGCCCGACATCCTGCCGGGCCCGGTGTCAACCGCGCAAGGCGATGCCGGTGCCCAGCAGCAGAAGGCCCGCGAAGAACACCTGCTTGAACATGGCCTCGGAGAGCCGCCCGCGCAGCGCCGCCCCCAGCGCCTGCCCGGCCAGCGCCGGCAGCAGGGCGAAGGCCGAGGTCATGAGGCGGGCCCCATCCAGCACGCCGCTGCCGCCCAGCAGCAGCCCCAGCGCCAGGGTGGAGACCAGGAAGGCGAGGCCCAGCGCCCGGACCAGCTCATCCCGCGCGAGGCCGATGCCCTGCAGCCAGGGCACGGCCGGGATGACGAAGACACCGGTTGCCGCCGTCAGCGCGCCGGTGAGCGTGCCGACCAGCCCGCCCGCCCGCTCCGGCCAGCGCGGCCGCCACGCGAGCAGCCCGAGCGCGCCATAGGCCGCGAGCGCCACCCCCAGCACCACCGCGCCATGCCGCCCGCCAAAGCCGCCCCAGGCAAGGCCGCCCAGCGCCGTGCCCAGCACCACGCCGGCCAGCATGGGCCAGAGCCGGCGCGCGAGCGCCCAGGCCGCCCG
>JAIYCD010000330.1 GCA_027488195.1 Acetobacteraceae bacterium
CGAGGGCCTGGCCAAGCGCATCGTGGAAGGCGACGTGCCGGAGGTGCTGGCGAAATCCACCATCTTCTCGCTCGACATGGGCAGCCTGCTCGCCGGCACGCGCTATCGCGGCGATTTCGAGGAGCGGCTGAAGGCCGTGGTGAATGAGCTGGAGGCCCAGCCGGGCTCCATCCTCTTCATCGACGAAATCCACACGGTGATCGGCGCCGGCGCCACCTCGGGCGGTGCCATGGATGCGTCGAACCTGCTGAAGCCGGCGCTCGCCCAGGGCACGCTGCGTTGCGTGGGCTCGACCACCTACAAGGAATACCGCAACCACTTCGAGAAGGACCGCGCCCTGGTGCGGCGCTTCCAGAAGATCGACGTGAACGAGCCTTCGGTCGAGGATGCGGTGAAGATCCTGCAGGGCCTCAAGACCAATTACGAGAAGCACCACAAGGTGAAGTACACGCCCGAGGCCATCCGCGCCGCGGTGGAGCTCTCGGCCAAATACATCCATGATCGCAAGCTGCCGGACAAGGCGATCGACGTGATCGACGAAGTGGGCGCGTCGCGCATGCTGGTGCCGGAGAACAAGCGCAAGAAGACCGTCACGCTGAAGGATGTGGAGGAGGTGGTGGCGAAGATCGCCCGCATTCCCCCCAAATCCGTCTCGGCCGACGACAAGGAGACGCTGCGCACGCTGGAGCGTGACCTCAAGGCGATGGTCTTCGGGCAGGATGCGGCCATCACCGCGCTGTCGTCGGCCATCAAGCTGAGCCGTGCCGGCCTGCGCGACCCCGAGAAGCCGATCGGCAACTACCTGTTTTCCGGCCCGACCGGCGTCGGCAAGACGGAGGTGGCGAAGCAGCTCAGCAAGACGCTCGGCATCGAGCTGCTGCGCTTCGACATGTCGGAATACATGGAGCGGCATAGCGTCAGCCGCCTGATCGGGGCACCCCCGGGCTATGTCGGCTTCGACCAGGGCGGCCTGCTGACCGACGGCATCGACCAGCATCCGCATTGCGTGCTGCTGCTGGACGAGATCGAGAAGGCGCACCCCGACCTGTATGCCATCCTGCTGCAGGTGATGGATCACGGGAAGCTGACCGACCACAACGGCAAGACGGTGGATTTCCGCAACGTCATCCTCATCATGACGACCAATGCGGGTGCCGCCGACATGCAGAAATCGGCCATCGGCTTCGGCAGCCCCGTCCGCGAGGGCGAGGACCAGGAGGCGGTGAAGCGGATGTTCACCCCCGAGTTCCGCAACCGCTTGGATGCGGTGATCCCCTTCGCCGGCCTCTCGGCCGAGATCGTGGCGCAGGTGGTCGAGAAGTTCGTGATGCAGCTGGAGGCGCAGCTCGCCGACCGTAACGTCACGATCGAGCTCAGCTCCGCCGCCAAGGAATGGCTGGCCGAGCGCGGCTATGACCCGCTCTATGGCGCGCGGCCGCTGGCCCGCGTGATCCAGGAGTACATCAAGAAGCCGCTGGCCGAGGAACTGCTCTTCGGCAAGCTGGTGAAGGGTGGCGCGGTCAAGGTGAACCTGGTGGATGGCGCGCTCAGCTTCGACATCGCCGAGCCGCCGCCCGCCGCGCTCCCCAAGCCGGACAGCGATGGCGAGTCGGAGAAGGAGTCGGAGGCGACGGCGGAGTAAGCTCCGCTTCGTCCCTGCGCTTGCCTACAGGGCCCCGGTGGGAAACCATCGGGGCCTTCTGCATTTCAAGGGAGTGCCACGCCATGACCGAAGACACCCGCATCGAGGATTGGGACAGCTACAGCGCCGGGCTGCGCGCCCGCGGCAAGGAGCTTTCCGCCATGCATCCCGAGCTGATGAAGGGCTTCGGCGCCCTCTCGCGCGGGGCTTCGACGACGAAGCACCTGGATGCGAAGACGCGGGAGATGATCGCGCTGGCCGTCGCCGTCACCACGCGCTGCGAGGGGTGCATCGACGCGCATGCCCGCAAGGCCCGCGCGGCGGGCGCGACGAAGGAGGAGGTGGCCGAGGCGCTGGGGGTCGCCATCGCGCTCAATGCGGGGGCGGCGCTCACCTATTCGCTGCATGTGCTGGATGCGCTGGATGGGGTGTCCGGCTGAGCGGCCTCAATGCCGCCAGTCGGCCGGCGCCGGCGCGTGGCGTTGCCGCAGCAGCGTGAGGGCGGCGCGTTCGGCGGCCTCCGGGTCGGGGAAATTCGCGCGGTCGAGGTCTTCGAGCCGCGCATCCAGCGCGATGAGATACCAGCCGGCATCCCCCTGCGCCGCGATGGCGATCAGGGAACCGGCATTCATCAGGGGCACGGAGCGGCGCATCGGGGTTCTCCGGTGAGGAGGGGCTGAGGGGCAGGCGCCTGCCCAAAAGGACCGGGGCTCCAGGAGCCCCGGCCAAGTCTTGGGAGGAAACGCCAGTCACGGTGTCGCCTGACAACGGCCCCCCTCGGGGTTTCCCTGGGGGCCGCTCCGCCGGCGACGGGCGGAGGGGAGGGGGCGGCGGTCTCACGCCGCCCGATGATCAACAGAAAATGATCGTGAATGAGGTGGGCGCCCTCACGCGGCGCCCGCCGCGGCGAGCACGGCGGCCTCGATGGAATCCGTGGGCGGCGGGAAGGCCGCCTGCAGGTGAACGCCCAGCGCAACGACCAGGAACATGAGGGACTGGAGGGGATTCACCTCGGCGGCGGCCAGGAGGAGCGATTGTGTCATCACGCGGCATCCATCATCCGGAAGGAGGGCAGGCGGGGACTTCGTCCTCAGCGAGGACAGGGCGTGATGCGCCGACAGGGGGTGATGAACCTCATGGAATGGTAAAATACCGCATTCACGATGTGGGTCAAGAGAAATATCTTGTCATGATCGTGGAATTTTCATATTCACGATTTTATGACGAAGAATCGAGCCCCGATCCGCCATCCTGATCGCCGCCTCCCGGAGCGATGTCGCGGGCGTTGAGCCCCCTGTCATCCCTGTTTTCCGGAGCCTTCCATGATCCAACGTCGTCACGCCCTGCTGGCCCTGCTGGGCAGCCCCGCCATTGCCCGCGCGCAAAGCCGCAGCCTGCGCGCCATCGTGCCCTTCCCGCCCGGCGGCGGGGTGGATGTCTTCGCGCGCATCCTGGCCCCCGCGCTGGGCGCCGCCCTCGGCCAGCCCGTGGTGGTCGAGAATATCGGTGGCGCCTCCTCGCGCCTCGGCACCCAGGCGCTGCTGCGCGCGGCACCCGATGGGCAGACCATCCTCATCACCAATGACACCCTGGCCGCGGTCGAAGCGCTGCCGGTGGCGGGCGCCGGGCCCTTCCTGCCCGGGCTCGCACCGGTCCTGCTGGGGGCCTCCGCGCCGCAGTTGCTCATCACCCATCCGCGATCGGGCCTGGCGAGTGCCGCCGATTACGCGGCGCGGCTGCGCGGGACGCGGCACGTGCATGTGGGCGTGCCCGGCCTCGGCTCCTCGCAGCATTTCGCCTCGGAACTCATCGGCCAGGCGCTCGGCGGGCGGCCGGAGCATGTCGCCTATCGCGGCGGCGGCCCGCTGCTGACCGACCTGCTGTCGGGCGTGGTGGATGCGGGCGTCGTCACGCTGGGCGCGGGCATCGAGCATCTGCGCGATGGGCGGCTCATCGGCCTCGCCGTCACCTCGCCGCAGCGCGCGGCCGCGGCCCCGGATATTCCGGCGCTGGCCGAGGCCCTGGCGCCGGGCTTCACCGTGGAGACCTGGATGGGCGTGCTGGCGCCGGCCGGAACTCCGCCCGCCCTCCTCGCGCAGCTGCACGGGGCGAGCCTGACCGCGCTGCGCCGCACCGCCGTGACCGAGCGGCTGGCCGCGCTCGGCTTCGACGCGCCGGGCTTGCCGCCCGAGGAATTCGGCGCCGTGCTGCGCGACACCGCGGGCCGCTTCCGCGCCATCGCGCAGCAGCTCGACCTGCGCGCGGGGGAGGCCTGAGCCATGGACATGCCGATTCCCACCCGCGCCGGCCTGCAGTTCCGCCGCCTCTCGCCGCATCTGGGGGCCGAGGTCGAGGGGCTCGACATCACGCGCCCGCTGACGCCCGAGCAAGTGTCCACGCTCCGCGCCGCGCTGGGTGAGCATGGCGTGCTGTTCTTCCGCGGGCAGCGCTTCGACCATGACAGCCAGAAGCGCTTCGGCCGCTCTTTCGGGCCGCTCGCCATCCATCCCAACACGCCGGGGCCCGAGGGGCATCCCGAGATCCTGCCCATCCATGCCGATGCGACCTCGAAGGTGATCGCGGGGGAGCGCTGGCATTCCGACGTCTCCTGCACGCAGGAGCCGCCGCTGGGTTCCATTCTGCACATCCACACCACGCCGCCCTTGGGGGGCGATACGCTCTTCGCCAGTCTGACGGCCGCCTATGAGGCGCTCTCGCCGCGCCTCAAGACCTATCTGGCGGGGCTGACGGCGACGCATTCGGGCGAGCGGAACTATCGCCGCCGCAACGCGCTGAACGGCGTGGATGATCGGGGGCGCGTCTTTCCCTCCGCGGTGCATCCGGTGGTGATCCGCCATCCGATCAGCGGGCGGCCGGCGCTCTACGTGAACCGGCTCTTCACGCAGAAGATCAATGAGGTGGGCGAGGAGGAGAGCGAGGCCATCCTGCGCCTGCTGTATGAGCATGCGGAGCGCCCGGATTTCCAGATCCGCTTCCGGTGGGAACCCCACTCGGTCGCCTTCTGGGACAATCGCGCGGTGCAGCATCTGGCGATCTGGGATTATTTCCCGCAGACGCGCAGCGGCTCGCGCGTGACGGTCACGGGCGAGCGGCTGGAGGCGGCGTGAGCCCGGCGCGCTTCCCCGTGTTGGACGAGCTCCGCGCCAGCGCGGCCGAGGAGGGCATCCTGGTCGAGGCGCGGACGCTGGAGGGCGAGGTGCTGCGCTTCGCCATCCATCGGCTCGCGCTGGCGGCGGTGGTGGCGACGCTGCTCGAGGCCGGGCGGCGCATGCCGCCCGGCGCCCAGGCGGCGCCCGCCGCGCGGGTGGAGGCGGATGCGGTGGGCCTGGCCGAAAGCGAGGCGGGCGAGACGCTGCTGGTGCTGGAGACGGGCGGCGCCGCCCGCGCCTACCCCGTGCCGGCCGCCCCACTGGCGGCACTGGGGCAGGCGCTGGCGGCGGCCTGTCCCGCCGCCAGCCGCCATTGAAGGGGCCTGGATCGTGATCCGCTATCGCTGGATCACGATCCAGCCGTGTCGAGAGGATGATTCACCGCTTCGGTGATTCCACCTCAGCGGATCATGCCCTAACGCCCGATCGCCTGGTAGGCCGCCAGCGCCGCCATATCCAGCAACTGGTTCACCCCCGCACCCGTGGGCACGATCTGCGCCGGGCGCGAAAGCCCCATCAGCACGGGGCCGATGGTCGTCGCACTCGTCAGGTGCGGCACCGCCTTGGTCAGGATGTGGGCCGCGTGCAGGCCCGGCATCACCAGCACATTCGCCGGGCCGGTCAGGCGGCAGAAGGGGTAGAGGCTGGCCCGCAGATTGGAGTCGAGCGCCACTTCCGCGCTCATCTCGCCATCATATTCGAAATCCACGCCCTGCTGGTCCAAGAGCTTCACCGCATCGCGCAGGCTGCCGGGGATGCTGCCCTTGGGGTCGCCGAAGGTGGAGAAGGAGAGGAAGGCGACGCGCGGCGTGAGGCCGAGGCGCCGCGCCGTCGCCGCGCTGCGGATGGCGATGGCGGCGAGTGTGGCCGCATCCGGCCGTTCATGGATGGCAGTATCGGCCACCAGCACGGTGCCCGAGCGGCGCGCGATCATCATGGTCAGGCCGAACAGCACGCCCTCGGCGTCGAGCGCCATGCGGACCCCTTCGAGGGCCACGGAATAGCTGCGCGTCTCGCCGGTCAGCAGCGCATCCGCATCGCCCAGCGCCACCATGCAGGCGGCGAAGACGTTGCGGTCATTGTTCACGAGGCGCAGGCAGTCCCGGTACAGGAAACCATCGCGCTGCTTGCGGGCGTAGAGCCACTCGGCATAGCGCTCATTCTGCGAGGAGACGCGGGCATTGTGGATCTCGATCCCGTCCGGCAGCCGCACGCCGAGGGACGCCACGGTCGCGTGGATGCGCTCCTCGCGGCCGACCAGAACGGGCGTGCCGTAGCCGGCATTGCGGAAGGCGATGGCGGCGCGGATCACGCTCTCATCCTCGCCCTCGGCGAAGACGACGCGGCGGGGGTTTTCCCGCACGCGCTCATGGATGGCTTCCAGCGCGTTGGCGGCCGCATCCAGGCGGTTGGTGAGTTCGCGGGCGTAGCGCTGCGGGTCCAGCAGCGGCTTGCGGGCGACACCCGAGGCCACGGCCGCTTCCGCCACGGCGACGGGCACGCGGCTGATCAGGCGCGGATCAAACGCATTGGGGATGATGTAGTCCGGGCCGAAGACCAGGCGCCGGCCGGCGCCCGAGCGCGCCACTTCCTCGGGCACCGCCTCACGCGCCAATTCCGCCAGCGAACGCGCGGCGGCGACCTTCA
>JAIYCD010000083.1 GCA_027488195.1 Acetobacteraceae bacterium
GACAGGCCGGCCCAGCCCTCGGCCGCCTCATTGTCCCAGGCGGAGCCCAGCGCGCGGCGGGGGCCGGTCTGTTCCTTCTTGCCGTCGCTGTAGGTGATCTCGGTCAGGCGGCCATCCTGCACGGCGATGAAGCCCTCATGCAGGATGAAGAAGCCGGCCACCTGCGGCGTGCGCTCGCGCCGGATGCGGGCCCAGGGGAGGAGCTGCACGGGCTCGGCCGCGTTGTTCACCACGCGCTGCTGCATGTGGAACATGTAGTTGGCATCGAGGCTCAGCAGCGCCTGGAAGACCTGGCCCTGGCCGTTGTCCCAGGTGAAGGTGACGGGCGTGGTGGCGGTCAGCGGGCCGCCGGTCACGGTCCAGTCGGTGTCGTTGTCGGGCACGCGCGTGCGGTTGTCGGCCGAGGTCCAGCCCCATTGGCCGAAATAGCCCTCGGGCGTGTTGCGCGGGGCGAGCAGGGTGACGAGGGGCGAGTTGCGCTCGATCGTTTCGCGGTAATCCTTGAGGATCAGCGATTCCAGCATCAGGCCGCGGGCGGAGATGCGGCCCTGCACGCGGGGGTTCTCGACCGCGACCATGCGGGCCGGCACGGCGGGCGGTGCGGCGGTGACGCTGGTGGCCCCGGGCGCTGTGGCCCCGGGGGCACCCGCGACACCGGGCGCGGCGGGCGTGCTGGGCAGCGGCACGGCGGCCGTGCTGGCGGCCGGCGGCGGGGCGATGGGGGCCGGATTCTGCGAGCGGTTATAGACCTCGAAGGTCAGCAGGATGCCGATCGACAGGGCGATCGCGGCGAGGAGGCGCTTCTGGTCCATGGGTCTCGATCAGGTTCCGGGGCTGCGGGCGGCCAGCCGATTCAGGGAGGGCGGGACCGGGTCATAGCCACCCGGGTGCCAGGGATTGCAGCGCAGGACGCGCCGGGCAGAGAGCCAGCTGCCGCGAAGCGCGCCATGCTCGGTCAGGGCCTCGACAGCGAAGCTGGAGCAGGAGGGGTAGAAGCGGCAATTGCAGCCAAGGATGGGCCGCAGCGTCCATTGATAGGCGATGACGGCGCCCTTGAGCACGGCGGTTCCGGGATTCATTGGTGACCCGGCACGCCGGCCTTGCGCAGCGCGGCTTGCAGGTCGCCCAGCAGCGCGGGGAAGGGGCAAGAGCCGGTGCTGTCGCGCGCGATGAGCACGAGGTCGTAGCCCGGCGCGGGATGGGCGCCCAGATGCAGCCGGGCGGCCGCGCGCAGGCGCCGCTTGGCGCGGTTGCGGGCCACGGCGTTGCCGATCTTCTTGGTGGCGGTGAAACCCAGCCGGGTCTCGTCATCCGAGCGGGGCAGGGCCTGGAGGACCAGGCAATCCCGCGCCGCCTTTCGCCCGGCCTTGGCGGCCCGGACGAATTCCGCGCGGCGCTTGAGGCGACCGAGCATGGCTGGCCCTTCCTCTCGCGCCGCTGGCTTCAATGGATCAGGCGGAGAGCTTGGCGCGGCCCTTGGAGCGGCGATTGGCCAGCACCTTGCGGCCCCCCACGGTGGCGAGGCGGGCGCGGAAACCGTGCCGGCGCTTCCGGACGAGCTTGGAGGGCTGATAGGTGCGCTTCACGGCAGGCTCCTGAGAATCTCAAAGAAAGAAAAGCTTGGGGTCAAAAGGCGAAGGGCCGGCGAAGGAAGCTCCCACCCGGACGTGCGGCTGTATAGGGAGGAGGGGGCGCCGGCGTCAACCTTGCGGCCTTTGCCGCGAGACTGATTCACGCCTTTGGCGATTCCGCCAAAGACGATCAGGCTCTACGGCATGAGCTGGCTGAGCCGCCCACCTTGCCGCAGCGGGGCCACCCGGGTCGCGAGGCCCGTCGCGTCGTCGGTCTCGACATAGAGGCCGCAGAGGGTGGCCTCGCCCTCGGCCGGCGCCAGCTTCTCGCCGGGCATCTTCTTCCAGAAGCGCAGTGCCGCGCCGCCCTTCTGCATGCCGATGATGCTGTCATAATCGCCGCACATGCCGGCATCGGTCTGGAAGGCGGTGCCGCCGGGCAGGATCTGGTGGTCGGCGGTCGGCACATGGGTGTGGGTGCCGATGACGAGGCTGGCCAGGCCGTCGAAGCTGTGGCCGAAGGCCTGCTTCTCGCTGCTGGCCTCGGCATGCACGTCGATGATCGCGGCCTGGATGGAGCGGCCGAGGCTGTGGCGCTGGAGCTCCGCCTGGACGGCGCGGAAGGGATCGTCCAGCGGGTCCATGAAGAGGCGGCCCATCACGTTCATGACCAGCGCGCGGCGGCCGCCGCGCACCTCGACCACCACGGCGCCATGGCCGGGCGTGCCGGGCGGGAAATTGGCGGGGCGGATGACGCGCTTTTCCTCCTCCAGGAAGGGGATGATCTCGCGCCGGTCCCAGGCGTGGTTGCCCAGCGTGATGGCGTCCGCGCCGGCCGCCAGGAAGGCGCGCGCCATGTCGGGGGCGAGGCCGAAGCCGTGGCTCGCATTCTCGCCATTCACCACGACGAGGTCGAGGTCGAGTTCAGCGCGCAGGCCGGGCAGGCGCTGGATCAGGGCATCGCGGCCCGAGCGGCCGACGACATCGCCGAGGAAGAGGATCTTCACGCGCGGATCAGGCCCTGCTCGGTGGCGATGATGGGGAGGCGGATGTCATGCGGGCCGGTCGGCACTCGGGGGATCTCCTGCGCGGCATAGGCCACGCCGATGGCGGTGGCGTCGCCTAGCAGGGCGAGCGTCCGGTCGTAATACCCCCCGCCATAGCCGAGGCGCGCACCGGTCCGGTCGAAGGCGAGGAGGGGGATGATGAGCCAGGCGGGGGTCACGGGGCCGCCCTCGGCCGGGTGTTGGGTGCCCATGGGGCCGCGCGCCATGGGCGTGCCGGGGGACCAGGGGCGGAAGAAGAGCGGCTGGCCGCGTGGCGGGGTGACGGGCAGGGCGATGGTGTGGCCGCGGGCGTGCAGGGCATCGAGCAGGGGGCGGGTGTCGATCTCGCTGCCCATCGGCCAGAAGCCGCCGATGATGGCGCCGGGCGGCGGTGGTGCCTCGCGGAGGATGACGTCGCGCAGCATCGCCCCGGCCTCGGGGCGAGCCTCGCGCGCGGCGAGGGCCAGGCGGCGCGCTTCGGCCTTGGCGGCGAGGAGGGAGGCTTCGTCCATCGGGCAGATGTAGCGCAAGGCGGAACGAAGGCGAGCCCCGCCAGGAAGAACGGGACCTCCGAGAATCCGGCCGCAAGCGCGGCCGGCGGATCGCTTCAGCGATCCGAAGCCCAGGCGGCGGAGCCGCCGCCCGGCGTCTGAGGGCACCGACAACGAAGAATCCGGCCGCAAGCGCGGCCGGCGGATCGCTTCAGCGATCCGAAGCCAAGCGGCCGGAGGCCGCGCCC
>JAIYCD010000252.1 GCA_027488195.1 Acetobacteraceae bacterium
CCCAGGTGGTGGACGGCGGGCTCGTGCGCGTGATGTCCTGGTACGATAACGAGTGGGGCTTCTCGAACCGCATGTCGGACACCGCCGCTTATTACGGCAAGCTGTAAGTCGAAAAAACTGGGGAGACAGCGTCTCCCCAGACTCCTGCCGCAACAGAGAGAATCCCGATGGCCTTCCGCACCCTCGATGATCTGGATCCGCGCGGCTTGCGCGTGCTGCTGCGTGCCGACCTGAACCTCCCGGTGAAGGACGGCAAGATCACGGACATGACGCGCATCGAGCGCCTTTGTCCGACCATCGCGGAGCTTTGCGCCAAGGGTGCGCGCGTCATCATCTGCTCGCATTTCGACCGGCCCAAGGGCAAGCGCGTGCCGGAGATGTCGCTGAAGCCCATGCAGGCGGCCCTCTTCGCCTCGCTCGGCAAGCCCGTCGCCTTCACCGATGACTGCATCGGCGGCGAGGCCGAGGCCGCCGCAGCCGCGCTCAAGGATGGCGAGGTGCTGCTGCTGGAAAACACCCGCTACCACGCGGGCGAGGAAAAGAACGACGCGGCGCTGGCCGCCGGCCTCGCCAAGCTGGCGGATGTCTTCGTGAATGACGCCTTCTCGGCCGCGCATCGCGCGCATTCCAGCACCGAGGGCGTGGCGCGGCTGCTGCCCGCCTATGCCGGGCGGCTGATGCAGCAGGAGCTGGAGGCGCTGGATGCCGCACTCGGCAATCCGCAGCGCCCGGTGGTCGCCATTGTCGGCGGCGCCAAGGTCTCCACCAAGCTCGACCTGCTGGGCAATCTCTCCTCCAAGGTGGATGTGCTGGTGATTGGCGGCGCGATGGCCAATACCTTCCTGGCCGCGCAGGGGCATGCCGTGGGCAAGTCGCTGCAGGAGGCCGACATGCATGAGACGGCGCGGGAGATCCTGGCAGGTGCCGCGGCGCGCGGCTGCGAGATCGTGCTGCCGCTGGACCTGGTGGTGGCCGAGGGCTTTGCCGCGCATTCGCCGAACCGCGTGGTGGGCCTCGATGGCGTGCCGGCGGATATGATGGCCCTCGATGTGGGCCCGGCCACGGTGGCTGATGTGGTGAAGCGGCTGTCTTCCGCGAAGACGCTGGTGTGGAATGGGCCGTTTGGCGCGTTCGAGATCGCGCCTTTCGATGCGGCGACGGTGGCGGTGGCGCAGGAGGTGGCGCGGCTCACCGAGGCTGGGCAGCTGCGCTCGGTGGGTGGTGGTGGCGACACGGTCTCCGCGCTGCGCCATGCCGGCGTCTCCGAGCGGATGAGTTATGTGTCCTCCGCTGGCGGTGCGTTTCTCGAGTGGCTCGAGGGGAAAGAGCTTCCTGGAGTGGCCGCTCTTTCCTAGTGGATTGCAAAGGCCTGGGCCTTTGCCGGGGTCAAGGGGCAGAGCCCCTTGGTGCTCAGTAAGGCAGTTTCAGCCCCGGCTCCGGCCAGGGCATGCTGACCAACTTCCCCGTATTCGACAGCGTGATGTAGGCCGTCTTCATATCCGCCCCGCCGAAGCAGATGTTGGTCGGCATCCGTTCCGGCATTTTCTGGATATCCAGGATCTCCCCGGCGGGAGAAACGGTCGTGATTTCCCCCGAGACCAGCGTGGCGACGACGATGTTCCCCCCCGCCGTGATCGCCAGGCTGTCCAGCCGGCGGAAGCCCGGAAATTGGCAGAGCAGTGAGCCGCCGCTGGTGCTGGGCCAGGGGTTCTTGCGGAGGTGGCCGGGGCCCATGATGTCGAAGGCCCAGAGGCGGCCTGTTTCGGTTTCGGCCACGTAGAGCTTCTCGCCATCCGGGCTGATGCCGATGCCGTTGGCGCCGCCGAAGATCGGGAAGGCCGCTTCGATGATCCGGCTGCCGTCCAGCGCCGCCCAATAGACGCCGCCATGGTCGCGATCGCGTGCGCGGACCTTGCCGAGATCGCTGAACCAGAAGCCGCCCTTGCCGTCGAGCTGGAGGTCGTTCGGGCCTTTCAGCATGACGTCGCCGCAGCGGTCATAGAGGGTGCGAACGGCGCCGGTGGCGATGTCCACCACCTCGATGCGACCATTGGTGTAGTCGGGCGCGGTGCCGGAGGGGCGGAGGATCTCCGGCTCCTCATGCCAGCTGAAGCCGCCATTGTTGCAGAGGATGAGGGTGTTGTCGGGGCCTGCGGCCAGGCCGTTCGGGCCGCCGCCCGGGCGCGCGATGATGCTGCGCGTGCCGTCGGGGGCGATCTTCGAGATGACCTGCGCCTCGATCTCGACGAGGGCGATTCCGCCGTCCGGCAGCACCACCGGGCCTTCGGGGAAACGGAGGCCGGTGGCCAGGGTGGTGAGAGACATCTTCGCTCCTCCTCTTTTGGTTCGCGCCAGGATGCGCCACGCTCGGGGCCTCGCCAAGATGGAGGCTCCCATGGACCCTGTGACGCTGGCCGTGCTGTCCGCACGATTCACCGCGATCGTGGAGGAGATGGGCGAGGGGCTGCTGCGCACCGCCTATAGCCAGATCCTCAACTCCAGCCGGGATTTCTCGATCGCGGTGACGGATGGCGATTGCCGCCTGGTGGCGCAGGCGGATCACATTCCCGTGCATGTCGGCGCCATGCCCTTCGCGGCGAAGGCGGTGCGGGAGGCCTTCGGCGAGCGGATGAAGCCGGGCGACGTGTTCCTGCTGAACGACCCCTGGCATGGCGGTTCGCACCTGCCTGATCTGACCATCGTGCTGCCGGTCTTCGAGGGCGGCGTGGTCCGGTTTTTCAGCGTGGTCCGCGCGCATCAAAGCGACATCGGCGGCGGCACGCATGGCGGCTACAACCCCAATGCGACCGAGATCTGGCAGGAGGGGCTGCGCATCCCGCCCATCCTGCTCGGCGAGAAAGGCGTGATGCGCGAGGATCTCGTCGCGATGCTCGCGCTCAACACGCGCATCAACCGCGACTTCCGGGGCGATCTCGCGGCGATGCTGGGGGCGGCGAAGCTCGGCGCCAACCGGCTGGGCGAGCTGCTGGCGCAGCATGGTGGTGCTGGGCTGATGGCGGCGGTGGAGGCCATCCTGGAGCTGGCGCATGCGCATACGCGGCGCATCCTGGAAGCCTGGCCCGATGGCACATGGAGCGGCACGGCGCTGCTGGATGATGACGGGCACGGGAATGAGAACATCGCCATCCGCGCCACCTGCACCAAGCAGGGCGGCACGCTGACCGTGGATCTGAGCGCGAGTGACGACCAGGTGCCGGGCTTCGTGAACTCCTCCTATCCCAACATGTTCTCGGCCGTGTGCATGGCCTTCGCCTATCTGCTGGACGCGGATGTGCAGAAGAATGAGGGCGCGTTTCGCGCGCTGAAGGTGGTGGCGCGGGAGGGTTCCGTGGTCTGGGCGCGGGAGGGTGCCGCGGTCACGCTCTGCACCAGCCATTGCAGCAATGAGATCGTGGAAGCGATCATGCGCGCCATGCAGCATGCCTGCCCCGAGCGCGCGATGGGCGGCTGGGGGCGGCGCTTCCGCATCGCCATCACGGGGCGCGATGCGCGGCGCCCAGATTCTTTTAAAGGGGATCGCAAATTCGTCTGGCACCTCTTCCACGCGCGGCCCGGCGGCGGCGGGCATGCGAAGGGCGATGGCTGGTCCACAGCTGGCGAGTGGCATTCGGCGGGCGGGCTGAAATTCGGCAGCGTCGAGATGGCCGAGGCGCGTTTTCCGCTGCATTTCCGCCGCCATGAATTCCAGGGCGGCACGGCAGGGCTCGGCCAGCATCGCGGCGGGCATGGCGCGCAGCTGGAGCTGGTGGTGGAGAGCGACGGCCCCGCGCGCGGGAACACGGCGGGCGATGGCGCGCGGCATGGCAGCGCGGGCATGTGCGGCGGGCAGGACAGCGCGCCGCATCGCTACGCGCTGCGCAAGGCCGATGGCACGGAACGCCTGCTGAGGACGAAGGAGGTCGGCCTCGAGATCCAGCCGGGCGAGGTGCTGCACATCCGCTCGGCCGGCGGCGGCGGCTGGGGCGACCCGGCGAAGCGCGACCCGGCCTTGATCGCGCAGGACCGTGCGGAGGGTTTGGCCTGATGCGCTACACCATCGGCGTGGATGTCGGCGGCACCTTCACGGATGTGGTCGGCGTGGATGAGGAGGGGCGGGAATTCCTCGCCAAGGCGCCCAGCACGCCAGGGGATCAGAGCGAGGGCGTGCTGGATGGCCTCCGCAACCTGGCCACCGCCATCGGCCTGACACTGGCGGAATTGCTGGAGACGACAACGCGCATCGTCCATGGCACCACCGTCGCCACCAACGCCCTTCTGGAGCGGCGCGGCGCACGCACGGCGATGCTGACGACCGAGGGCCATCGCGACGTGACCGCGATGCGCGAGGGGCTGAAGCCCGCGCGCTATGATCTCCGCCTGCCGCAGCCGCCCGCGCTGATCCCCCGCGCGCTGCGCCTGCCGGTGCGCGAGCGGCTGCGGCCAGATGGGCGCG
Organism: Acetobacteraceae bacterium; assembly: GCA_027488195.1. Lineage (GTDB taxonomy): Bacteria > Pseudomonadota > Alphaproteobacteria > Acetobacterales > Acetobacteraceae > Roseococcus. The sequence goes on from JAIYCD010000252.1 coordinate 4,454, forward strand.
TGGACATCCCGCTGGATGCGGTGAGCCTCGATGCCGCCATCGCCACCCTGCGCGCGGCCGAGGTGGAATCCGTCGCCATCTGCTTCCTGCATTCCTGGGCCGCGCCCAAGCACGAGCATGCGGCGGCCGAAGCGGTGCGCGCGGCCCTGCCGGGCGTCTTCGTCACCTGCTCGGCCGATGTGCTGCCGCAGATCAAGGAATTCGAGCGGTTTTCGACCACGGCGGTGAATGCCTATGTCGGCCCCGTCGTCTCGCGCTACCTGACGCGGCTGGAATCGCGGCTGCGCGAGGCGGGCTACACCCAGCCCGTCTTCGTCATCCTCTCGCATGGCGGCATGGCGCCGATCGCGGAGGCCGCGCGCCTCGCGGTCGGTACGGCGCTCTCGGGCCCGGCGGGCGGTGTCGCGGCCGCCGTGGCGCTGGCCAAGCGCGGCATGGGGGGCCAGCTGGTGACGCTCGACATGGGCGGCACCTCGACGGACATCGCGCTGATCCAGGATGGCGCGGCGACGCTGGGGCGCGGGCGCGAGGTGGGCGGCGAGCGCATTGCCCTCGACAGCCTGGATATCATCACCCTCGGCGCCGGCGGCGGCTCCATCGCGCATCTCGGTTCGGGCGGCACGCTTGAGGTCGGGCCGCAATCGGCCGGCGCCCGGCCTGGCCCGGCCTGCTACGGGAATGGCGGCACGGAGCCCACCGTGACGGATGCGAATCTGGCGTTGGGTTATCTCGATGCCACGCGCTTCCTGGGCGGGGCGCGACTGCTGGATGCCGCCGCTTCCGAGCGCGCCATTGCGGCGCTGGCCGGCAAGCTCAACCTCTCCACCGAGGCGACGGCGCTGGGCATCCACCGCCTGGTGAATGCGCGCATGGCCGATGGCGTGCGCGTCGCCACCGTTCGCCGCGGGGTTGATCCGCGCGGCGCCACGCTGCTCGCCTTCGGCGGCGCGGCCGGGCTGCATGCCAGTGCCGTGGCGCGGGATCTCGGCATGGCGCGCATCGCCGTGCCGCTCTTCGCTGCCGGGCTTTCCGCCTGGGGCATGTTGCAGACCGAACTTCGGCACGAGATCGCCCGCAGCGTCGTCAGCGCCACCGCCATGCCGGAGGATGCGGCCCTCGCCGCCCTCTTCGACGGGCTGGAGGCGGAGGCCCGAACCCAACTCGCGCAATGGTTCACGGGCGAGGTGCAAGGCCATCGCGCCGCCGATCTGCGCTATGGCGAACAGGTCTTCGAGATCACCGTGAACCTGGACGGCGTGACGCCCGATCGTGCGGGCCTGCGCGCGGCCTTCCACGCGCGCCACCGCGCCCTCTTCACCTATGACCTGCCGGAGGAGGAGGTGGTGCTCGTCACCGCCCGCGCCGCCGCCGCCGGGCTGCTGCCGCCCTTGCCCCAACGCCCGGCCGGCGCCGCCATGCCGGCCGCGCCGCAAGCCACG
>JAIYCD010000232.1 GCA_027488195.1 Acetobacteraceae bacterium
TGCTCGTCGCCGAGCAGATGGGCCGGCACATCACGCTGGAGCCCTGGTTCAGCACCGTCGTGCTGGGCGGCGGCTTCCTCCGCCATGGCGCCGAGACGGCGCTGCGGCAGGAGATGGTGGAGGGTGTCGCCGCCGGCGAAACCCTGCTCGCCTTCGCGCAGGTGGAACGCCAGTCGCGCTATGACCTTTTCGACGTGCAGACGACCGCGAAGAAGGATGGCTCAGGCTGGGTCATCACCGGCCGCAAGGGCATGGTGCTGCATGGCGACACGGCGGATCACTTCTTCGTGACCGCACGTGTGTCGGGTGCTTCACGCGATCACGGCGGCATCGGCGTCTTCGTGGTGCCCGCCACGGCCGATGGCGTCTCGGTGCGCGGCTTCCGCACGGTGGATGGGAGCCGCGCGGCCGAGGTGGATTTCACCGGGGCGCGGGCCACCCACGTCCTGGGCGATGCCGAGGGCGGGTTGCCGCTGGTGGACCGCGTGGTGGATGAGGCGATCGCGGTCCTCGCCGCCGAGGCGATCGGCGCCATGGACGTGGTCCATGCCATGACGCTCGACTACATGAAGACGCGCCAGCAATTCGGCCGCGCCATCGGCAGCTTCCAGGCCTTGCAGCACAAGGCGGCGGACATGCTGGTGGCGATCGAGCAGTCGCGCTCCATGGCCTATTTCGCCACCATGGCCGGCCAGGGCACGGATGCGGCGGAGCGCCGGCGCAACATGCATGCGGTGAAGGCGCAGATCGGCCGCTCGCAGCGGCTGGTGGGCCAGCAGAGCATCCAGCTGCATGGCGGCATCGCCATGACGATGGAATATGCCGCCGGCCACTACTTCAAGCGGCTGACGGTGAATGAGGCGATGTTCGGCGATACCGACCATCACCTCCGTGCGCTGGCGGATGCGGGCGGCCTGGTTCAGGCCGCCTGATCAGCGGGTGCGGGCGGGCGCCGAGGTGGAACTGGAGCTGGAATTGCCCGGCACGGTTCCCGCCAGATAGGCGGCCGCCAGCAGCGGCAGGACGATCAGGCCTGGCGCGGCGAGGCCGAGGCCAGCGGCGGAACCACCGCCGGCTTCCAGCATCGGTCGCGCCATGGGCTGGCCTGCGGACTGGCCGGGGGGCGGAATGCGCGGGCGTGGCGCTCGCACCAAGGGCGGTCCATCAACGCCGCGCGGCGGGATGATGACGTCAGCCCCCGCCGGCACCACCACGACGCGCTGCTGCGCCATCGCCGGTCCGGCGAGGGCAAGGCAGGCGATCACGGCAAACGGCATGCAACGCATGGTTGACATTAACGCCTGACTACCCGCGTCCGGCAAGCAAATTCAGCGCCCCAGCACCTGGCGCGCGATGATCACCCGCATGATCTCGTTGGTCCCCTCCAGAATGCGGTGCACGCGCAGGTCCCGGACGATCTTCTCGATCCCGTAATCAGCGAGGTAGCCGTAGCCGCCCAGCAATTGCAGCGCCTCATCCGCCACGCGGTGGCCCACATCGGTGACATGCCGCTTGGCCATGGCGCAAAACAGCGTGGCGTCCGGCGCCTTCTGGTCCAGCTTGGTGCAGGCGCGCCAGAGGAAGGTGCGCGCCACTTCCAGATCGGTCGCCATGTCGGCCAGGCGGAACTGCGTCGCCTGGAAATCGGAAATGGCCTTGCCGAAGGCGCGGCGCGATTTCACGTAGTCCAGCGCGATGTCGAGCGCCGCCTGCGCGCCACCCAGCGAACAGGCGGCGATGTTGAGCCGCCCGCCATCGAGGCCCGCCATGGCGTAGCGGAAGCCCTGGCCTTCCTCGCCCAGAAGCGCGCTCCCCGGCACGCGCGTGCCTTCGAAGATCACCTGGCGGGTGGGCTGTGCGTTCCAGCCCATCTTCTTCTCATTGGCGCCGAAGCTCAGCCCCGGCGCCCCCTTCGGCACCAGCATGGCCGAGACGCCATCCGCACCCGGCCCGCCGGTGCGCGCCATGGTGAGGTAGAGATCGGCGGCGCCGGCACCGCTGATGAACTGCTTCACGCCGTCCATCACATAGCCCTCATTGTCGCGCTTCGCGCGGGTGGAGAGCGCCACGGCATCGCTGCCCGAACCCGGCTCGGTGAGGCAGTAGGAGGCGATCTTCTCCATGGTCAGCAGGCTGGGCAGCCATTCGGCACGCTGGGCGTCGTCGCCCCAGCGATCAATCATCCAGGCGACCATGTTGTGAATCGAAAGAAAGGCGCTGGTGGTCGGGCAGCCCGTCGCCAGCGCCTCGAAGACCACCGCGGCATCGAGCCGCGTGAGGCCGGAGCCACCGCTTTCCTCGCGCACATAAAGCCCGGCCATGCCGAGGCCCGCCGCCTCGCGGAAGACCTCCACCGGGAAGTGGCGCTCCTCATCCCAGCGGAGCGCGTTCGGCGCAATCCGTTCGCGCGCGAAATCCAGGGCGGTCTCGCGCAGCGCCTCTGTGTCCTCGGGCAGTTCAAACATGCGTGGCTTCCAATGCGGCCCAGCGGGCGCGGGTGGCTTCGATGTTGCGCAGCTTCACCGGGCCGAAGCCCTTGATGCCCGCCGCCGCCTCGGCCCATTCGCAGGCGCGGGTGTAGTTGGTGGGGTGCAGGCGGGCCAGCAGCCGCTCGATGCCCGCGCGGTACTCGCCGATCAGCGCGCGCTCCATGCGGCGTTCCGCGGTGTGGCCGAAGGGGTCGAGCGGCGTGCCGCGCAGGGCCTTGCCATGTTGCAGCATTCCCATGGCGCCGAGCATCCAGGGGCCAAAGCTGATCTTGCGGATGCGGCCATCGGGCCCTGGCCTGGCGAGCAGCGGCGGGGCGAGGTGCAGGTTGATGCGCGTGGTGCCGGTGAAGCCCTCCGCCAGCTTCGCCTGCCAGTCCGTATCGCTGTGCAGCCGCGCCACTTCGTACTCGTCCTTGTAGGCCATGAGGCGATAGAGCTGCTGGGCCACCGCGCGCGTCAGCCGCGTCTCCCCCGGCAGTTCCGCCGCCTGCACGCTTGCCACGAAGGCGCTGTAGCGCGCGGCATAGCGCGCCGATTGATAGGCGGTGAGGTCCGCGACACGGCGCGCGATCATCGCCTCCAGCGTCTCGGGCGCGCGCGGTGCGGCTTCGGCGGCCAGCCGCCCGGCCTCGAAGGCCGCCAGGTTCTTCGGCACCGCGGCGCCGTTCAGCTCGATCGCGCGGCGCAGCGCGTCCCGCGACATCGGGATCAGGCCGCGCTGGAAGGCCGCGCCCAGCAGGTAGATGTTCAGGAAGATGAGGTCGCCGAATTCGCGCTCGATGGTGCGGGCGGCGGGCAGGGCCACCACCTCGCGCGTCACGGCGCGCACGCTCTCCAGCATGGCGGCGGGGTCGTCCTGCGTCTCGGGGTTGAGCACGAAGCGGCCGGTGGGCGAGACATCGGCGCTGACCACGACGCGCGAGCGCCCGGGGCCCAGCAGCGGCCGCGCCATGCGGCCAGGCGCGCCGACGAGGTCGGCCGCGATCATCGCATCCGTCTGCCCCTGGCCGATGCGCGGATTGGCCACCTGCTCACCGACGCGCCCGATGCGAAGCTGGGCATAGACGCCGCCGCCCTTCTGCGCGAGGCCGAGATTGTCCAGCGTGCGAACGGGCCGCCCTTCCAGATGCGCCGCCATGGCGAGGATGGCGGAGAGCGCCGTGACGCCCTGCCCGCCCACGCCGGCCAGCAGGATGTTCCAGGCCTCGCCGGGGGCGGCTTCCGGCAGCACGGGCAGCGCCGCCTCGCTGGCGATCACCGGCGTCGGCGGCTTCACCGGCTCCGCACCTTCCAGCGTGAGGAAGGAGGGGCAGAACCCTTCGACGCAGGAAAAATCCTGGTTGCAGCCGGATTGGTCGATGCGGCGCTTGCGGCCCCATTCCGTCTCGATCGGCTCGATCGCGATGCAGTTGGAGGCGCGCGAGCAATCGCCGCAATCCTCGCAGATTCGCGGGTTGATGACGGCGCGCTTGGTGGCCTTGGGCGCCAGGTCGCGCTTGCGCTGGCGGCGCTTTTCCGTGGCGCATTGCTGGTCGTAGATCAGCACGGTGCAGCCGGGCACCTCGCGCAGCATGCGCTGTACTTCGTCCAGTTCGCCGCGCGGGTAGAAGGCGACGCTGCGCGGGATCAGCGGGTCGCCGCGGTGGCGCTCGGGGTCATCGCCCACGATGACGACGCGGCTGGCCCCCTCCGCCGCCATTTGCGCCGCGATGCGCGGCACGGTCATGTCGCCCTCGGCGGGCTGGCCGCCGGTCATGGCGACGGCGGAATTCACCAGGATCTTGTAGGTGATGTTGGCCTTGCTCGCGATCGCCGCACGGATCGCCAGCACGCCCGAATGGCCATAGGTGCCGTCGCCCATATTGGTGAAGACATGGCGCGTTTCGGTGAAATGGTGCTGGCCGATCCAGGCGGCCCCCTCGCCGCCCATATGGCTGAACAGGTCGCTCTCGCGGTTCATGTCCTTCGCCAGATAATGGCAGCCGATGCCGGCGAGCGCGTGGCTGCCCTCGGGCACGCGGGTCGAGGTGTTGTGCGGGCAGCCCGGACAGAAATAGGGCTGGCGGACGTCCAGCGGCTCGGCCGCCGCCGCCGCCAGCATGTCGAGTTCCGTGATGCGCGCGGCGAGGCGCTCGGTGCGCAGCGCCTCGGGCAGCGTCTTGGCGAGGCCCCGCAGGATCATCGCGGAATCCAGCTCCGAGAGATCGCTCAGCACATCCTTGCCGTGCAGGCGGGGCCGCTCGGCCTCGGCATAGAGCGCCTCGCGCAGTTGGGACTCCAGAAAACTGCGGCGGTCCTCCACCACCAGCACGCTCTCCAGCCCCCGGCAGAATTCGCGCGCGGCGTCCCCGTCCAGCGGCCAGGCCAGGCCCACCTTCCAGATGCGCAAGCCGCCCATGCGTGCCAGCTCCGGCGTGATGCCGGCATCGGCCAGCGCCTGCTTCAGCGTGGACCAGGCCTTGCCCCGCACCGCGATGCCGAAGCGCGCATTGGGCGCCTCCTGCATGATGCGGTTGAAGCCGTTGAGGCGCGCGAAGGCGAGTGCGGCCGGCAGCTTGAAATGCCTGACGCGCTCCTCGATCGGCAGGGCCGCATCCTTCAGCCGGATATGCAGCCCGCCCGGCGGGATCGCGACGCCATTGGGCGTGACCGTCATCAGCGCGGCCGGGTCCACCGTCAGGCTCATGGTGGCGTCCATCGTCTCGGCGATGCACTTCATGCCGACCCAGAGGCCCGAGAAGCGCGAGAGGGCGATGGCCTTCACGCCATATTCCAGCACCTCGCCGACATCGGCGGGGTCGAGCATGGGCATCTCAAGGTCCGCGAAGGCGTATTCCGAGCCGCTGGTGACCGTGGAGGATTTCGACGCCGGGTCATCGCCGGCCAGGGCCAGCACGCCGCCCAGCGGCGCGGTGCCCGCCCCATTCGCATGGCGCAGCACATCGCCGCTGCGATCCACGCCCGGCCCCTTGCCGTACCAGATGGCAAACACGCCCTGGTGCTTCGCCTTCGGATAGAGGTTGAGCTGCTGCGTGCCCCAGCAGGCCGTCGCCGCGATATCCTCGTTCAGGCCGGGTTCGAAGACGATGCGGTGTTCCGCCAGCCGCTTCTTCTGCTTCCAGAGTTCGCGGTCATAGCCCCCCAAGGGCGAGCCGCGATAGCCGCTGATATAGGCGGCCGTATCCAGGCCCTCGGCGTCATCCAGTTCGCGCCGCATGAGCGGGATGCGCACCAGCGCCTGGGTGCCGGTCAGCAGGGTTTCGCGCCCGGCCGCCTCCCAGCGTTCCTCCAGCGAGATATCGGCGCGGATGATGCTGTTCATGAAGGTCTCCGGTCCCGGGCGGATTATGGCCATGACAGACTGCGCTGGAAAGCGTGGGAGGTTTTGCCGCATTCTGTTGTGCAGCGCCGAAATGCCAGAAGGATCTTCCGCGATGGACGCCATAGACCGCCGGATCCTCCGCGCCCTCCACGGCGAGGCGCGACTGACCAATGCGGAACTCGCCGAGCGCGCCGGCCTTTCCCCCTCGCCCTGCTGGGCGCGGGTGCGGCGGCTGGAGCAGGCGGGCGTGATCCGCGGCTACCGGGCGGAGCTGGACCAGGCCAAGCTGGGCTTGCCCGACACCGTCATCATCGAGGTGATGACCGAGAAGCATGACGAGCACCAACTGGCCCGCTTCGAGGAGGCCATCGCCAACATGCCCGAGGTGATCGAGGCCTGGCTCGTCACCGGCGAATACGACTATATCCTGAAGGCGGCGGTGGGCGGCACGGCGGGGTATGAGCGGCTGCTGCGCGAGAAGATCTACCGCCTGCCCGGCGTGCGCCACACGCGCACCGCCTTCGGCATTCGCTGCCTGAAGCAGGTCTTCACACCCATCCCGTCCTAGAGCCTGCTGCGTTCACATGCGTTCACTTCGCAAGCTCTAGCCTTGGCTGAGAGGATGATTCAGCGTTTCGGCGATTCCGCCTCAACGCATCATGCTCTAGGCCGGCAGCGGCCCCAGCAGCCCATGCTCCAGCGAGGTGCGATAGACCCGCGCCACGAAATCCTCGGCCAGCGCCGCGGCCCGCAGCGCCATCACATCCTGGTCCATCAGCGGCGTGAGCGAGGGCAGGTATTGCGGGATGGGCTGGATGGGCGCCGGGCGGCCGAGCAGCGCCTCGATCACCTCATCCGTCAGCGGCGCCAGCGCGCCGCAGGTCATCTCGAACCCGTCCAGATGCATGATGCGGCCGGCGAAGGCGCAGCCCTCCACCTCCTCGCGCGCCAGCATCTGGTCCTGGATGTGCAGCGCGGTGCCGCGCAGCAGATCCTCGGCCCTCACGCCGCCCTCGGGAGGGATGGCGCCCACGCGGAAGAAGGTGAAATGCGCGCGCGAGAGGGCGGCCAGCACGCGCGCCTCCTCGCTGCCCTCCGGGTAGTCGCCGGCCTTGGCCTCGCGGTCCAGCGCGCGGGAATGCCCGCCGACCGGGCCGAAGACGCCGAGGTCCAGCACCAGCTGGAACTGCGCCTCGTTCGAGACGCGCACCTCCTTGTCGTGCCAGACGCCGAGCGCCCGCCCCTGCGAGGCCGCCGACGCCTGCGGGATGCGGCGGGCCGCGGCACTCAGGATGCGCTCGCGAATGGCGCGATAGGCCTCGTAGGCGGTCGTGCTCATATGCCTTGCGGCCCGTTGATGCCGAGCGAGGCGGCCGTGTCGAGGATGCCCTGCCAGGCATCGCGCGAGAGGGGCAGGCCAGTCACGCGGCGCTGCGCGCGGCGCTCATTCTCGGGATCGCCCGGCGCCATGATCGGCGCATCCGGGTCGGCCGGGCGGCAGGATTTCACCCAGGCGATGTAGTCCTGCGCGGCCTGGTGGAAGGCGCCCTCATCCGCGAAATGCGCGGGCGAGAGATAGATGGAGAGCATGCCATTCGCGATGCGCGCGCGCTCGGTGATGGGGCCGGAGCAGCCGCCGCCGGTCAGCGCACCCGCCAGCAATTCGCACATGAAGGCGAGGCCCGAGCCCTTGTGATCGCCAAAGGCGCGGATCGCCCCCGTGCCGCCCGCGGCATTGCGCGGGCCGACCGGCGCGTAATCGCCATAGAGCGTGTGCGGATCGCCCGACATCTGGCCATCGGCGGTGATCAGCGCGTTCTCGGGCAGCGCCTTGCCGCCATTGGAGGCGACGAGCACCTTGCCCTCCGCCACGAAGGAGGTGGCGAAATCGAGGATGACCGGCCCGCTCGGCAAGGGCACGCCGACGCAGAAGGGCGCGGTCGAGAAGCGCCGCTCCGTGCCGCCGAAGGGTGCGACCAGCACCGAGCCCGCGACGTTGACGAAATGGATGGAGATCAGCCCCTGGGCCGTCGCCATCTCGGCATAGTCGCCGGTGCGGCCGATATGGCCGGCATTGCGCAGGCCCACGATGCAGGCGCCGTTCTGAACAGCGCGCGCGATGCCGAGCTCGGCCGCCTGCTGCGCCACCGTCTGGCCGAAGCCGAACTTGCCGTCGAGCAGCACGAAGGCGCCGCCATCGGTGACGGTCTCCACCTCCTGCCCCGCCAGCACATAGCCGGCCTTTTGCCACTCCACATAGCGCGGCACGCGGACCACGCCGTGGCTGTCATGCCCGGCCAGGTTGGCACCGACCAGGTGGTTGGAAATCCGCGCGGCCTCATGCGGCGCGCAGCCGGACGCGGTGAAGATGCGGGTGACGAAGCTCTCGAGCTCGGCTTCGGGAATGTAGACGTAGTCAGGTTCGGCCATGGCGATGTCCTCCGGTCGGGGAGGAAACTGCCCTTGGCCGGGCGGCGCGTCCAGACCCGGAACTGAGAGGCTGATTCACCGCTACGGCGTGCCGCCTCCGCGGATCAGACTCTAAAGCACCTTCCCCGTCGCCTCATCCAGCAGGTGCATGTTGTTCATGTCCACCGTCAGCGTGATCGGCACGTTCGGCTCCACATGCACGGTGGGCTCGAAGCGGGCGCAGCAGTCGCGCGCGTCGCCCAGGTGGAAATGCACCATGGTCTCCATGCCCATGGGTTCGATCACCTCGGGCGTGATGAGAAGGTCGGTGCGGCCGGGCAGATGCGGGCGATGGTCGGTCAGATGCTCGGGCCGGATGCCAAACAGCAGCTTGCGGCCCGCGGCCCCGGCATAGCGGGCGCGGCGCGATTCCGGGATGGGCAGCACCGCGCCGCCCTGGAGATGAACCGCGTCATTCTCGACATGGGCCGGCAGGAAATTCATCGCGGGGCTGCCGATAAAGCCGGCGACGAATCGCGTCGCCGGGTTGTGATACAGCTCCTGCGGGGGGCCGACCTGCTCGATGATGCCGTGGTTCATCACCACCACGCGGTCCGCCAGCGTCATCGCCTCCACCTGGTCATGCGTCACATAGACCGTGGTGGTGCGGACGGTCTGGTGGACCTTCTTGATCTCGGTGCGCATCTGCACGCGCAGCTTGGCATCGAGGTTGGAGAGCGGTTCGTCGAACAGGACGACCTTGGGGTCGCGCACGATGGCGCGGCCCATCGCCACGCGCTGGCGCTGCCCGCCCGAACGCTGGCGGGGGAAGCGGTGCAGCA
>JAIYCD010000001.1 GCA_027488195.1 Acetobacteraceae bacterium
ACGACATTAAGCGCATCATCGCCTACAGCACCTGCTCGCAGCTGGGCTACATGTTCTTCGCGGCCGGCGTGGGTCTCTACCAGGCCGCGATGTTCCACCTCTTCACCCACGCCTTCTTCAAGGCGCTGCTCTTCCTGGGTGCGGGCTCCGTCATCCACGCGATGTCCGATGAGCAGGACATCCGGAAGATGGGCGGCATCTGGAAGAAGATCCCGGTCACCTATGCGGTGATGTGGGTCGGCTCGCTGGCGCTGGCGGGCATCCCGATCTTCGCCGGCTATTACTCCAAGGACGCGATCCTGGAGGGCGCGGTGGCGGCAGGGTCCGTGGTCGGCTCCTATGCCTTTGCCTGCGGCGTCATCGCCGCCTTCCTGACCGCCTTCTATTCCTGGCGCCTGCTGATCCTGACCTTCCACGGCAAGCCGCGGGCCGATCACCACACCATGGAGCATGTGCATGAGAGCCCACTCGTCATGCTCGTGCCGCTGCTGGTGCTCTCGGTCGGCGCCATCACCACGGGCTTCGTCTTCGCGCCCTATTTCATCGGCGACCACGCAACGGCCTTCTGGAACGGCGCCATCTTCAACCTGCCGGCCAAGCACATGATGGAGGCGCTGCACCACGCGCCGCATTGGGTGCCGACGCTGGCGAAGACGGTGGCGATCAGCGGCATCGCCGGCGCCGTCGTGGTCTATGTCTTCATGCCGCAATTGCCCGGCCGCGTCGCGGCCGCAGCCCCGCGCGCCTACCAGTTCCTGCTGAACAAGTGGTATTTCGACGAGCTGTATGACCGCATCTTCGTGCAGCCCGCGCGGCGCATGGCGGTGCAGCTCTGGCAGGTGGGTGATGTCCGCATCATCGACGGCATGCCCAATGGCGCGGCCAGCATGGCGGCCAGCACGGCGCGCGGTGTGGTGCGGCTGCAGACGGGCCGGGTGGCGAACTACGCCTTCGCCATGATCATCGGCCTTGTCGTCTTCGTCTCAATCTACCTGATGGGGCGCTGAGCGATGGGCTTCCCGCTTCTCTCCCTGATCACCTTCCTGCCGCTGCTCGGCGCCCTCATCATCATGATGGTGCGTGGTGATGAGCAGGTGGTCGCCAGCAATGCCCGCTGGACGGCGCTCTGGACCAGCCTCATCACCTTCGGCCTTTCGCTCATCCTCTGGGTGCAGTTCGACAAGACGAGCGTGGACTACCAGTTCGTCGAGCAGCTCTCCTGGCTGCCGGAATTCGGTGTCTCCTACATCATGGGTGTGGATGGCATTTCCGTCCTGTTCATCCTGCTCTCCACGCTGCTGACGCCCATCTGCATCCTTGCCTCCTGGGAGAGCGTGCAGTCGCGCGTTCGGGAATACATGGTCGCCTTCCTCATCCTCGAGACGATGATGGTCGGCATGTTTTCCGCGCTGGACTTCATGCTGTTCTACATCTTCTTCGAGGCCGTGCTGATCCCGATGTTCCTTATCATAGGCATCTGGGGTGGCGCGCGGCGGGTCTACGCCTCCTACAAGTTCTTCCTCTACACACTGCTCGGCTCGGTGCTGATGCTGCTGGCGATCATCGCGCTGTGGTACCAGGCGGGGACTACGAACATCGCCGAGCTCAGCGAGTTCGACATTCCCTTCAACATGCAGGTGTGGCTCTTCCTGGCCTTCTTCGCGAGCTTCGCGGTGAAGGTGCCGATGTGGCCGGTCCACACCTGGCTGCCGGACGCGCATGTGGAAGCGCCGACCGCGGGCTCGGTCATCCTGGCGGGCGTGCTGCTGAAGATGGGCGCCTATGGCTTCCTGCGCTTCAGCCTGCCGCTGCTGCCCGATGCGAGCCAGTATTTCGCGCCCTTCATCTATGTGCTGAGCATCGTGGCGGTGGTCTACACCAGCCTCGTGGCGCTGGCGCAGACCGACATGAAGAAGCTGATCGCCTACAGCTCAGTCGCGCATATGGGCATCGTCACGCTCGGCATCTTCACCTTCAACCAGCAGGGGATCGAGGGCGCGCTCTTTACCATGCTCTCGCACGGTGTCGTCTCCGGCGCCCTCTTCCTCTGCGTGGGCGTGCTGTATGACCGCGTCCACACCCGCGAGATCGCGCGCTATGGCGGTGTCGCGAAGATCATGCCGGCCTATGCGCTGATCTTCATGCTCTTCACCATGGCCTCGGTGGCACTTCCGGGCACGGCGGGCTTCCCGGGCGAATTCCTGGTGATCATCGGCGCCTGGGCGGTGAACCCCTGGGTCGCCTTCGGCGCGGCACTCGGCATGATCCTGGGCGCGGCCTACATGCTTACGCTTTACCGCCGGGTCGCCTTCGGGCGCATCATCCGGGACGACCTGAAGTCCCTCCTGGATCTCAGCCCGCGCGAATACGCGATCTTCGCCCCGCTCATCGCGCTGACGCTTTGGATGGGCATCTACCCGCAATCCTTCCTCTCCTTCTTCTCGGTGACGGTGGCGGAGCTGGTGCAGGAGCACCAAACCGCGATCAGTGCCGCATCGCGTCTGGCAGGCCTCTGATGAACTGGACCCTCGCCCTTCCGGAACTGGTGCTGGCGCTTTCGGGCCTGGCCATCCTCATCTTCGGCGTGATGCCGAAGCGCAATACGACCTTTCCCTGCACCATGCTCGTGCTGGGCGCCTTCCTGCTGACCGGCGTTCTGGTGCTGGCCCAGGGCGAGGGCACGGCCTTCGCCGGACAATATGTGGCCGATGCCTTCTCGGGCTTCATGAAGCTGCTGGCGCTGGCCGCCGCAGCACTCGGCCTCCTGCTGGCGCTCGACTGGAATGAGAGGGAGCGCCTGTCGCGCTTCGAATTCCCGGTGCTGGTCCTCTTCGCGACGCTCGGCATGATGGTCATGATCTCGGCCAATGACCTGATGAGTCTCTATCTCGGGCTCGAGCTGCTTTCGCTGCCGCTCTACGTGCTCGCCTCCTTCGACCGCGACAACCCGCGCTCGGCCGAAGCCGGGCTTAAGTATTTTGTGCTGGGCGCGCTGGCTTCGGGGCTGATGCTCTACGGCGCCTCGCTGGTCTATGGCTTCGCAGGCACCACGAATTTCGACCGCCTGGCCGATGCGCTCTCCTCGCCGCAGGATGTCTCGAACGGCGTCATCGTCGGCATCATCTTCATCATCGCCGCCATGGCCTTCAAGATCGCGGCCGTGCCCTTCCATATGTGGACGCCCGATGTGTATGAGGGCGCGCCCACGCCGGTGACGGCGTTCTTCGCTTCCGCGCCGAAGGTGGCGGCCCTGGCCCTGCTGGTGCGCCTGCTGGCCGGGCCGTTCAGCGATGTGGTCGGCCAGTGGCAGCAGGTGATCATCCTGGCCTCGCTCGGCTCGATGATCCTGGGCGCCTTCGCCGCCATCGGGCAGTCGAACATCAAGCGGCTGATGGCCTATTCCTCCATTGGCCATGTCGGCTTCACGCTCATGGGCCTCGCCGTCGGTGGCGAGAGCGGGCTGCGCGGCGTGCTGGTCTACCTGGCGATTTATATTGCCATGAACATCGGCGCCTTCGCCGTCCTCATCGCCATGCGGCGCGACGGGCGCGCGGTGGAGGGCGTGGATGACCTGGCGGGCCTCGGCCGGAGCGATCCGGGCATGGCGCTCGCCATGGCGGTCTTCATGTTTTCCATGGCGGGCATCCCGCCGCTGGCCGGCTTCTTCGCCAAGCTCTACGTGCTGCTGCCCGCCATCGAGCAGGGCTTCTGGCTGCTGGCGGTGGTGGCCGTCCTCTCCTCGGTCGTCTCGGCCTATTACTACCTGCGCATCGTGAAGGTGATGTATTTCGACGCGGCCAAGCCCGCCTTCGACAGCCGGCCCACGGGCGTCTCCGTCGTGCTGGCCGGAACTGGCGCCTTCACCTTGTTCTTCTTCCTGTTCCCGGCGCCGCTGCTGGCGGCCGCGCGGCAGGCCGTGGCGGCGCTGATCGGGTGACGGGCGGGTTTCGCCTCCAGATCCATGACAGCCTGACCAGCACGCAAACCCTGCTGGCCGAACTGGCCGAGCGGGGCGAGCCCGCGGGCCTCGCCATCCTCGCGCGCCGGCAGAGCGCGGGCCGGGGCAGCTCGGGCCGCAGTTGGCACTCCGAGGCCGGCAACCTGCACCTTTCCATCCTGCTTCGCCCCGAAGCGCCGGCCCGGGACATCGCGGGATATGCGCTGCTGGCGGCGGTGGCACTGCACGACGCGGCGGCTCGGCACGCGCCGGGACGCGCGTTCAAGCTGAAATGGCCCAATGACCTCATGGAGGGTGAGGCCAAGCTGGCCGGGATCCTGTCGGACGCGAAGCTGGATGACCGCGGGGGGATCACCCATCTGATCTTCGGCATTGGCGTCAACCTGGCCCATGCGCCCGAAGTCGCGGGCCGCGCCGTCACCGCCCTCGGACCCATCCCGCCCGAGGCCTTCGCGGCGACCCTCCTCGAACGGATGGCCCATTGGCTGGAGCGCCGCGCGCACGGGGGCTTCGCCCCGATCCGCGCCGCCTGGATCGAGCGCGGCCCTGAGCGCGGCTCACACATGACGTTGCGGCAAGGCGACAATCCGGTCTCGGGCCGCTACGAAGGTCTGGCTGAGGATGGCGGGCTCATGCTCGCCACGGCCGGAGGCTCGCATGTCTTCCATGCGGGCGAGGTGATGGAACGACCCGATGCTTCTCGCGATTGACGCCGGCAACACCAATGTCGTCTTCGCCGTGCATGACGGCACGGAGTGGCGCGGCCGTTGGCGCATCGCGACCGACCCGGACCGCACCAGCGACGAATACGCCGTGTGGCTGCTGGCGCTGATGCAATATGCGGGGCTCCGGCCGGCCGACGTGGAGCGCTGCGTCATCGGCACGGTCGTGCCCGTCGCGCTCTATAACCTGCGCCGCCTGTGTCGCGACTGGTTCGGCAACGAGCCGCTGATCGCGCGGTCCATCCTGGACTGGGGCTTCGAGATCAAGGTGGACCAGCCGCAGGAAGTCGGCGCCGACCGCCTCTTGAATGCGCTGGCGGCGCATCACCATTATATGGGCCCGCTGATTGTCATCGACTTGGGCACCGCCACCACCTTCGACGTCGTGGATGACACCGGCGCCTATCTCGGCGGCGTGATCGCGCCTGGTATCAACCTCTCTGTCGAGGCACTGCATCGCGCGGCCGCCCGGCTGCCGCGGATCGGCATTGGCCGGCCGCAGGCGGCGATTGGCCGCAACACCGTCTCGGCGATGCAATCGGGCATCTTCTGGGGCTATGTGGGCATGATCGAAGGGATCGTGGCCCGCATCCGCAATGAAGCCGATTTCCCCCGCATGAAGGTGATCGCGACCGGCGGCCTGGCGCCGCTGCTGGCCGAAGGCACCACCCTGATCGAACGCGTCGACCCCGACATCACGCTGGAAGGCCTCCGCCTGTTGGCGGAACGCAACCCCAGCCCCATCTCGCAAAAAGACCTATTGTGAAATCATCAGAACCCTCAAGAGACCTAATGGACGACTTCGCCTTCATCCCGCTCGGTGGCACCGGCGAGATCGGCATGAACCTCAACGTGTATCGCTGCGACGGGAAGTACCTGGCGGTGGATTGCGGCATCGGCTTCGGCGGCGCGGAGAACCCGGCCGTCGAGATCATGGTGCCCGATCCGGCCTGGCTGGCGGAACGCAGCGAGGACCTGCTGGCCCTTGTCATCACGCATGCCCATGAGGACCATATCGGCGCCGTGGCGCATCTTTGGCGGAGCCTGAAATGCCCCGTCATCGCCGGGCCTTTCGCGAGCAACGTGCTGCGCCGAAAGCTCGCCGAGGTCGGCCTCGGCCATGATGTGAAGATCATCACCCACGACCTGCCCGGCACGCATGAGGTGGGGCCCTTCGCGCTGGAATTCATCCGCGTGACCCATTCGGTGCCGGAGGCCTGCGCGCTCGCCATCCGCACGCGGCACGGCCTGGTCGTCCACACCGGCGACTGGAAGCTCGATCCCTCGCCGCTGATCGGCCCGCCCACGGATGAGGCCGCCTTCGCGCGCCTCGGTGCCGAGGGTGTGCTGGCCATGGTGTGCGACAGCACCAATGCCATGGTGGAAGGCCATTCGGGCAGCGAGGCGGAGGTGCGGCGCAACCTCAAGGCGCTGATCGCGGGGCTGCGCGGGCGCGTCGCCGTCACCTGCTTCTCGACCAACCTGGCGCGGGTGGAATCCATCGCACTCGCCGGCCAGGCCGCGGGGCGGGAGGTGGCACTCTTCGGCCGCTCGCTGCGCAACGCCGTGCAGTCGGCGCGGGATTGCGGCTACCTGACCAGCGTGCGGGACTTCATCAGTGAGGAGGAGGCGGACCGCCTTCCGGATGACGACCTGCTGATCATCTGTACCGGCAGCCAGGGCGAGGAGCGCAGCGCGCTTGCCAAGATCGCGGCCGACACGCACCCCAACATCTCGATGGGGGAGGGGGATACGGTGATCTTCTCCTCCCGCATGATCCCGGGGAATGAGCGCGGCATCCTGCATGTTCAGGATGAGCTGACGCGCGCCGGCTGCCGGGTGATGACGGCGGATGACCATGCCGTCCATGTCTCCGGCCACCCGGCGCGGGATGA
>JAIYCD010000131.1 GCA_027488195.1 Acetobacteraceae bacterium
GCCATGAAGCGCCTGCCCTCGCAGCAGATCCGCGACCAGATCTGGGTCAGCACCCAGCCCATCGAGGAACCGCCGCGGCCCGAGCATCTGCTGGACTGCATGTCCTGGATCGGCTGGGAGAAGATCCTCTATGCCAGCGACTATCCGCATTGGGATTTCGACGACCCCCGCACCGCGATCCCGAGCTACATCCCCGAGGACAAGCGCGCTGCCATCTATGGCGGCAATGCGCGCAAGCTCTACGGCTTCGACCATGTCTGAGCGGCCGATCCACCACCTCGGCGGAAGAACGCCTCGGCGGATCGGACGCTGAGATGCGGCACGTGGTTGCCCCCGTCGCCGAAATCCCGCCCGGCGAGCGCCGCCTGGTCGAGGCCAATGGCAAGCGCGTGGTGGTGTTCAACCTGGGCGGCGAGTTCTTCGCCCTCTCGGACCGCTGCCCGCACCAGGGCGGCTCGCTCGCCCTCGGCCCCGTCATGGGCCTGGTGGAGAGCCCCTGCCCCGGCGAATACAGCTATGGCCGCGCGGGCGAGATCATCCGCTGCCCCTGGCATGCCTGGGAATTCGACATCCGCACCGGCAAGTCCCGCTTCGATCCGCGCCGCATGAAGGTCCGCGCCTTCCCCGCCTGCGTCGAGAAGGGCGAGGCATTGCAGGCCGAGACATTTCCCGTGCGCGTCGAGGAAGACTACGTCGTGGTGGAGGTCTGACCGCCGCCGGGCGGCAGCTTGACCCGCACGGCAAGCCCGCCCCATTCGCTCGAAGCCAGTTCCAGCGCGCCCCCATAGGCCGCCACGATATCCTGCGCGATGGCGAGGCCCAGTCCCGTCCCGCTCACCGCGGCATCCAGCCGCACGCCGCGCGTCAGCGCCGCCCGCCGGTCCTGCGGCGCGATGCCCGGCCCGTCATCCTCGACGCTGAGCACCAGCCCCTCCCGGGCCGTGACGCGCACCCGCGCGCGCGCCCATTTCCCCGCATTGTCGAGCAGCGAGCCCAGCAGCTCCAGCAGGTCCCCCTCATCGCCCATCAGCGTCAGCCCCTCGGGCACTGTCACCTCCCAGGCGAGGCGCTCGCCCGCGGGGGAGCGGGCCAGCGCCTCGGTGATACGCCGCGCGAGCGGCGCCAGGGCCACGCGCCCGCCGAGCTGCGACGGCCCGTGGATATGCGCCCGCGCCAGCTCGCGCGTGAGCCGGGCTTCCATCGTGGCGGCCAGCTCCCGCAGCTCGGTCGCCGCCGCGGCCTCGCCACGCTCCTCCAGCTCCCGCGCGCGGGCGCCCAGCAGCGCGAGCGGCGTGCGCAGCCCATGCGCGAGGTCGGAGGCGCGTTCGCGGGCGATGCGCGAGGCGCGGCGCTGGCCCTCCAGCAGCGCGTCGAAATCCCGGGCCAGGCCGTCCAGCTCGGCCGGCAACGCGCCGCTCAGCCGCTCGCGCTTGCCGGCGCGCAACGCCGCCAGCGCGCGGCGCGCATCCGCGATGGGCCAGAGCGCGATCACCCCCTGCACCAACGATGCGAGCAGCAAGGCCAGCGCCAGCAACCCCAGCACCGGCAGGAACTCCCAGAGGAAGGCGCGGTTGGCGGCGCGCAGCACCTTGCGGTCCACCGCCACCACGGCGCGCAGATTGCCGCCCGCCTCGCCCAGCTGGCGTTCCAGCGCGATCATCTTGCCGCCTTCCGGCCCCCGCAGGATCACCCGGTGCAGCTCGCCCGAGCGGGGCGGGGCCGCCTGCATCCCGAGCGTGAAGCCGCCAAGCGAGGGCGAGCGCCAGATCTCGCCGGTCCGCTCGTCACGCATCTGCCAGTAAAGGCCGGAATAGGGCTCGACGAAGCGCGGGTCAGGCAGCGGCGGCAGGCGCGCCCAGACACCTTCGCCCGTCGCGACGACGCGGCCCAGGATGCGCAGATCCACCTCAAGCTGCGCCTCCGCCTCGCGCTCCACATGCCGCTCGAACAGGCCCTGGAGCACGAGGCCCAGCACGAGCATGACCACCGCCGTCATGGCGAGGCCCGCCCAGGCGAAGCGCGCGCGCAGCGAGCGCGTCATGGCTCGATCACGTAGCCATGGCCGCGCCGGGTCCGGATCGTCGCCGCGCCGATCTTGCGGCGCAGGCGGGCCATGAGCGCCTCCACCGCATTATCCGCCCGGTCGGCCTCATCGGCGTAGAGATGTTCCATCAGCTCGGTCTGGTGCACGGCGCGGCCGGCATGATGCATGAGATAGGCGATCAGGCGGAATTCCAGCGGCGTGAGTTCCACCGCCTCGCCATCGCGCGTCAGCCGCCGCGCCCGCGTGTCGAGTGCCAGCCCCCCCGCATGAATCGTATTGCCGGCGAGGCCCGCCCCGCGGCGGAGGATGGCGCGCAGCCGGGCCAGCAACTCCTCCATGGCGAAGGGCTTCACCAGGTAGTCATCGGCGCCCGCGTCGATCGCCTCCACCCGCACCGACCAGGCGGCGCGGGCCGAGAGCACCAGGATGGGAAATGCCACGCCCTCCGCCCGCCAGCGGCGCAGCAGCGAGAGGCCATCCACGCCAGGCAGGTTGAGGTCGAGGATGGCGGCATCGAAAGGCTCGGTCCCGCCCCGCTCCCAGGCGGCGCCGCCCTCGGCGACATGCTCGGCCGCGAAGCCCGCATGCGAGAGGGCGCGCAGGATGTCCCGCGCGATGCCCGCCTCATCCTCCACCACCAGGATCCGCATCGCTCCCCTCTAGCCCGGCCTTCCTGACATCGCGCTGACACGCCGCGTCAGCCAGCCGGGGCACCTCCCGATTAGGCCGCGCTCCGAACCATGGAGACGCGCATGACCCTCGGTCACGACTTTCCCGCCTCGCCCTGCCGCCTGTGCGGCAGCGCCTCCCGGCGCCTGGTGGCCGATCGTGGCCGCGGCGGCGCGCCGCTGGAGACCGTGCTCTGCACCGGATGCGGCCTCGTCAGCCATGCCGCGATCCCGGAGGAGGCCGAGGTCAGCGATTTCTACGCGACGCGCTACCGCCTGGAATACAAGGGTGGCTTCACGCCGAAGCGCAAGCACGCCCTGCGCGCGCTGCGCGGCGCCATGGACCGCGCCCGCCGCCTGGCGCCCTTGCTGCCCGGCCAGGCGAAGGTGCTGGATATCGGCGCCTCCTCCGGCGAATTCACCTTCGTCATGGGCGAGGCGGGCTTCGCGGCGAGCGGGCTCGAACCCAATTGGGGCTATGCCGAATTCGCCCGCCGTGAATACGGGGCCAAGATCGGCCAAGGCGGATGGGATTCGTCCGATTTCCCGCGCGAGCCGCTGCACCTCGTGACCATGAACCATGTGATGGAGCACCTGACCGATCCCTGGGCCGCGATGCGCCGCATCCACGCGGCGCTGGCGCCCGAGGGGCTGCTCTTCATCGAGGTGCCGAACCTCGCGGGCATTCGCAAGCAGCTCGCCAACACCTTCCACGCCGCGCATATCTGGAACTTCACGCCACAGACGCTGATCGCCGCCGCCTGGCAGGCCGGATTCACGCCCCGCGCGGGCGAGAACCTGGCGCATACCTCCATCGTCTTCCGCAAGCGCCGCCCGGAGGACCAGCCCCCGGCCGGCGCGGATGCCGCCCATGCCGAAGCGCTGTTGCGCCAGATGACCGAGACGCAGTCGCGCAGCGCCTATCTGCTCTCGGCCGCCCCCCTCACCCGCCGCTGGCAGCGCCTGCTGCGCAATATCGGCGAGCATGCGACGACGCGCCGCCACGCCAGCATCCGCGCGATGGCCGACGCGCTGCTTGACCGGGCGGCGCTGGAGCATGGCTCCCCCTGGGCCGGCCGCCATGGTTGGCGGATGGGCGGGCGTCGTCAGCCCGCGAATTCGGCGGCCAGCCGCGCGAAGGCCTGATCGAGCCAGGGGAGCAGCGCCGCCACGTCTTCCTGCTCCACCGTGGCGCCGCACCAGAGCCGCAGGCCGGGCGGGGCGTCGCGGTAGCTCGCGGCATCGAGTGCTACGCCCTCCGCCTCCAGGATCGCCGAAAGCCGCGCCGCCGCGCGGGCCTGCGCGGCCGCATCCAGCGCCGTGAACCAGGGGGCCACGATCCGCAGGCAGACGCTGGTGCAGGAGCGCGTGGCGGGGTCTTCCGCCAGGAAGGCCGCCCAATCGCTCCGCGCCACCCAGCCCGCGACGGTGGCAAGGTTGCCCTCGGCGCGCGCGATCAGCCCGCGCAGGCCGCCCGCGCCCTCGGCCCAGCGCAGCCCATCCAGCGCATCCTCGACGCAAAGCATGGAGGGGGTGTTGATCGTGTCGCCCTTGAAGATGCCCTCGATCAGCTTGCCCCCCTTGGTCAGGCGGAACACCTTGGGCAGCGGCCAGGCGGGCTTGTGTGATTCCAGCCGCGCAACCGCGCGCGGCGAGAGCGCCAGCATCCCATGCGCCGCCTCGCCCCCCAGCACCTTCTGCCAGGACCAGGTGACGACATCGAGCTTGTCGTAGGGCAGGTCCATCGCGAAGGCCGCGCTGGTGGCGTCGCAGATCGCGAGGCCCTCGCGGTTCGCGCTGATGAAATCGGCGTTCTTCAGCCGGACGCCGCTGGTCGTGCCGTTCCAGACGAAGACGACATCGCGGGCGGGGTCCACCTGCGCGAGGTCCGGCAGCTTGCCGTA
>JAIYCD010000164.1 GCA_027488195.1 Acetobacteraceae bacterium
AGGTCGAGACGGTGATGCGCGGCCTGGCTTCCGTGCTGGATGGCCAGGTGATCCGCGTGGCCGAGACGCGGCGTGCCGGGCTGCGCTGGCCCTTCCCCGCTGGCCTGGCCGCGACGCTGGCGGGCGCGCGGGTCGAGGGCTTCCGCCGGCGCGGCAAATACATGCTGATGCGCCTCGCGGGCCGGGACAGCGTGCTGATCCACCTGGGCATGTCCGGCCGGATGGTGGCGCGGCACCGCGATGCGGCGGTGGTGGCGCGCATGGCCCCGCAGGGCATCGCGAGCGACGCCCGCGGCCACAACCAGCCGCCCGAGGCGCATGAGCATCTGGTGATGGAGACGGAGGGCGGCTGGCGCGTCGGCTTCGTGGACCCCCGCCGCTTCGGCTGCGTGGACCTGGTCCCCCGGGACGCCGAGGACGGCCACAGGCTGCTGGCCGGCCTGGGGCCCGAGCCCCTGGAGCCCGGCTTCACGGTCGCAGCGCTGGAGGCGGCGCTGTCCGGCAAGATCACGCCGATCAAGGCGGCGCTGCTGGATCAGAAGGTCGTCGCCGGCCTCGGCAACATCTATGTGAGCGAGGCGCTGTACCGCGCCGGCATCTCGCCCCGCCGTCTCGCCGCCACCATCCCTGGCGCGCGGGCCGAACGCCTGGTGCCGGCCATCACCTCGGTCCTGACCGAGGCGATCGAGGCCGGCGGCTCCAGCCTGCGCGACTATGTGCGGGCGGATGGCGAATTGGGCGTCTTCCAGGAGCGGTTCGACGTCTATGACCGCGCGGGCCTTCCCTGCGCCCGCTGCCCCGGCCCGCCCGGCTGCACGGGGATCACCCGGCTTGTGCAGTCCGGCCGATCCACCTTCTACTGCGCGAAACATCAGAGATGAGGGGGCACCCAGCCATGGCCTACGAAATGATCCTGACCGAGACCCAAGGCGCGGTCGCCGTGATCCGCCTGAACCGCCCGCAGGCGCTGAACGCGCTCTGCGACCAGCTGATGGGTGAGCTGGGCGAGGCGCTGCGCGGCTTCGACGCGGACCCCGCCATCGCCGCCATCATCCTGACCGGCTCCGAGAAGGCCTTCGCCGCCGGCGCCGACATCAAGGAGATGAAGGACCGCACTTACCCGGCCGTCTATTTCGAGGATTTCATCACCGCCCGCTGGGAGGCGGTGACCACCATCAAGAAGCCCGTCATCGCGGCGGTCTCCGGCTTCGCGCTCGGCGGCGGCTGTGAGCTCGCGATGATGTGCGACATGATCATCGCGGCCGAGAGCGCCAAATTCGGCCAGCCCGAGATCAATCTCGGCATCATCCCGGGCGCGGGCGGCACCCAGCGCCTGACGCGCGCGGTCGGCAAGGCCAAGGCCATGGACCTCGTGCTGACCGGCCGCATGATGGATGCCGTGGAAGCCGAGCGCAGCGGCCTCGTCGCCCGCGTGGTTCCGACCGACCAGCTCATGGCGGAAGCCATGAAGGTCGCGGAGAAGATCGCAAGCCTCTCGGCGCCGGCCGTCGCCATCGCCAAGGAGGCGGTGAATGTCGCCTTCGAGACGAGCCTGGCCGAGGGCGTGCGGTTCGAGCGCAAGATCTTCTACTCGCTCTTCGCGACCGAGGACCAGAAGGAGGGCATGTCGGCCTTTGCAGAGAAGCGGAAACCCGCATTCCGCAACCGTTGAGGCGGGTTTCGCACTTCCCGTCTTGACGATGAGGGGGGCGGGGGCTTAGACCCTCGCTTCCTCGGGTGGCTTTGCCGTCCCTGTCTTTCACTCCAGAAGCGATCGTACTCAACGCCCATGGCCAACAATGCCTCCGCGCGCAAGCGCATCCGCCAGACCGAGAAGCGCACCGAGCGCAACCGCATGCGCCGCTCGCGCGTGCGCACCTTCCTGCGCAAGGTCGAGCTGGCGATCGCCGGTGGCGACAAGGATCAGGCCGCGGCCGCCTTCAAATCCGCGCAGCCGGAGATGCAGGGCGCCGTGACCAAGGGTGTGCTTCACCGCAACACCGTGGCGCGCAAGCTCTCGCGCCTGTCGGCCCGCATCAAGGCGTTGAACTCAGCTTCCGCCTGATCTGCCTTTAAACTATCTGACAAATGGAACGGCTCTGCCGAGGGGTGGTCAATCTCCCCGCGGCGGAGCTTTTTCTTGTGACTGGACAGGTCTCGGTAGCGACTTGTTTGTCACACTCCAGGCTTTTTTTGTGAATGGCATTTGAATGACTTCATGATTGTCTGAAACGTGCGGTAACGTTTAACTCGCAGCAAGCTACGGAAAGCAGCGCGCCCGGGCTGAAACGTCCCGCGTTTTCAAGAGTTTGGTACCGGGCGGCCCCGCCCTCAAAATGAGCAACCAATATGCGGCCTCCCCCGGGGAACGCGTTGAGAGACTGAGGACAGGGATGGATCAGGACACGGGCGAGACCCCCCCGCCCAACGCCGGAAAAATCGCCGCCTGCTGGGCCCGCGTCCGCACACGCCTCCGCCAGGAGGTGGGTGACGTCGAGTACCGCAACTGGCTGCGGCAGATGAGCCTGGCGGGCGTCGAGGGCGAAGCCGTCCTCATTCACCTGCCCACCCGCTTCCTGCGCGATTGGGTGCGCGACCATTACGGCGACCGCCTGCGCCTGCTCTGCCAGGCCGAGATGCCCGGCATCCGCGTGGTGGAACTGCGCGTGCAGGCCACCAGCCGCGCCGAGAAGCCGGGCATCGAGGAAGAGGTGGCCGAGCTCTCGCCGCTGGCCGAGAGCCTGACCCCCATCGCTCCCGCCACGGCCGAGCCGGTCCGCAACGACTGGCTGGTGCCGCTCGACCCGCGCTTCACCTTCGACAGCTTCGTCGTCGGCAAGCCCAATGAATTCGCCCATGCCTGCGCCCGCCGCGTGGCCGAGAAGCCCGCCCAGGCCGGCTTCAACCCGCTGTTCCTCTATGGCGGCGTGGGCCTCGGCAAGACGCACCTGATGCATTCCATCGCGTGGTCCCTCCGGGAGCGCGATCCGAACCTCTCCGTCGCCTACATGTCGGCCGAGAAGTTCATGTACCGCTTCATCGCGGCGCTGCGCAGCCACAACACCATGGAGTTCAAGACGCAGCTGCGCTCGGTCCATGTGCTGATGGTGGATGACCTGCAGTTCCTGATCGGCAAGGACAACACGCAGGAGGAGTTCTTCCACACCTTCAACGCGCTGATCGACGCCGGCAAGCAGATCATCATCTCCGCGGACAAGGCGCCGAACGACCTCTCGGGCATCGAGGACCGTCTGCGCACCCGCCTCTCCGGCGGCATCGTGGCCGATCTGCACGCGACGACCTATGAGCTGCGCCTCTCCATCCTCCAGGCCAAGGCCAATGTCTCCGGCGTCGAGGTGCCGCCCCGCGTGCAGGAGCTGCTGGCCCGCAAGATCGCCTCCAATGTGCGGGACCTGGAGGGCGCGCTGAACCGCGTGGTGGCGCATGCCAAGCTCTTCGGCCGGCCCGTCACGCTCGAATCCGTGCCGGAGGTGCTCTCCGACATCCTGCGCGCGCATGACAAGCGGCTCTCGATTGACGACATCCAGCGCAAGGTGGCCGAGCACTACAATATCCGCCTGACGGAGATGGCCTCGGCCCGGCGCTCCCGCGCGGTGGCGCGGCCGCGCCAGGTGGCGATGTACCTGGCGAAGCAGCTCACCTCGCGCTCGCTGCCCGAGATCGGGCGGCGCTTCGGCAATCGCGATCACACGACGGTGCTGCACGCGGTGAACAAGATCACCGAGCTGATGGCGGAGGATCCATCCTTTGCGGAGGATGTGACGCTGCTCAGGAAGATGCTGGAGATGTGAGGGGTTGAGGGGCTCTGCCCCTCAAACACCCCGGCAGGGAACCAGTTCCCTGCACCCTGATTTTTCGGAGATGCAAGAACCTGAGGTTCTTGCC
>JAIYCD010000150.1 GCA_027488195.1 Acetobacteraceae bacterium
CGATATCCTGCAGCAGCGGGTTCAGCCCCTGGCCATCGGGCGGCGGCGGCCAGATGCGCTCGAAGGGGTTGGAGGTGAAGATGATGAAGGCGAGGAAGCCCAGCAGGATCATGCCCATCACGGCCTGGACGCGGGCTTGCAGGGCGGAGGGCAAGGCCCCGCCAAAGGCCGCGACCGCGGCGCTGCACCCGGCCAGCACCATCACCCAAAGGATCAGCGAGCCCTCGTGATTGCCCCAGACGCCGGTCACCTTGAACAGCATCGGCTTGGCCGAGTGGCTGTTGGCGACGACGTTCACCACCGTCATGTCATTCGTCACATAGGCCCAGATCAGGGCCGCGAAGCTGATGGTGATGGCGACCAGGCCGGCGACGGCGAGCGGCGCGGCCGAGCCCATCAGCCGGGCATCGCCGCGTTGCGCGCCCCAGAGCGGCAGGACGGACTGCGCGATGGCGAGCATCGCGGCCAGGATCAGGGCGAAATGGCCGAGTTCGGGGATCATGAGCCACTCCTCGGCGCGGAGGCAGGCGCGCCCGGTCGGTTGGGATCCAGCGTGTTCCACGTCGCCGGCGCGGGGGCCGCGCCCTGCGCCGGGTTCCAGTGGCCCGAGCGCTTCAGCGCATCGGCCACCTCGGGCGGCATGTAGGTCTCGTCATGCCGGGCGAGCACTTCCCGCGCGCGGAAGGTGCCATCGGCGCCCATCACGCCCTGCGTGACCACGCCCTGCCCCTCGCGGAACAAATCGGGCAGGACGCCGGTGAAGATGACGGGGATGGCGTGCGCGCCATCGGTCACGCGGAAATGAATGGCCGGGCGGCCCTGGTATTCGCCCTGGCGCTGCACGCTGCCTTCCTCGACCAGCCCGCCCAGGCGGAAGGCGCGGCCCTCGGGTGGCGTCTCGCGCACGATGTCGGAGGGCGAGCGGAAGAAGACGAGATTGTCCTGGAAGGCCGTCAGCGTCAGCGCGGTCGCGCTGCCGAGGCCGATGGCGCAGAGCAGGAGGATATAGAGCCGGCGCTTCTTGCGCGTCATTTCTGCCGTTCCACCGAGAGGCGTTCCAATTGGGCGAGCTGTCGCCTGGCCGCGCGATGACGCGACCACGCGGATATGGCGAGGAGCGCGAAAACCCCAAGCACCGCGGCCCAGCTCAGCGTCACATGCAGCCAATGAGTGGTCATGTTACCGCCCTCAGGCGCCGGGCGCCGGCTCCGCCGGCTTGGCTTCGCCGCGCCATGGTCGCGCTGATGGGAGAAGGCAGTTGGGCGGCGCCGCGCGCTTTGCGCGCGGATGGATCTGGGAGGTGGCTCACGCTTCGGCCTCCCGCAGGCTGGGGGCCGCATCCGCGCGCCGCGCGGCGGCCATCTGCAGCGCTCGCACGCGGCGCTCCATCACGGCGGCGCGGGTGGCGGCCAGCGTCACCGCCATGAAGGCCAGCGTGAAGCCCAGCGTGCACCAGAGCAGCGGGTAGAGGATGTCCACATGCATGCCCGGCGCGTCGAGGCGCGTCACACTCGCCGGCTGGTGCAGCGTGTTCCACCAATCCACGCTGAACTTGACGATGGGCACGTTCACGACGCCCACCAGCGCCAGGATCGCGCCCATGCGCGCGCCGCGCTCGGGGTCGTCGAAGGCGCGCACCAGGGCCGCATGGCCGAGCCAGAGGAAGAACAGCACCAGCACCGAGGTCAGCCGCGCATCCCAGACCCACCAGGTGCCCCACATGGGCTTGCCCCATAGGCTGCCCGTCAGCAGGCAGAGCGCGGTGATGGCGGCGCCGATCGGCGAAAGCTCGCGCGCCGTGAGGTCCGCCAGCGGATGCCGCCAGATCAGCGACATGAGGGACAGGATGGCGAGGCCCATGTAACCGCCCATGGCCAGCCAGGCCATCGGCACATGGACGAACATGATCCGCACCGTCTCGCCCTGCTGCCAATCCTTGGGTGCCAACCAGAGCCCCCAGACCACGCCGATGCCGAGCACCACCAGCGCCGCGCCGGACAACCAGGGCAGCCAGCTCTCCGTCAGCCGCAGGAATCGGCCCGGATTGGCGAAGCGGTGCAGCGAGCCTGAAGGCCGCGGTGTTTGAGCAGCGTTTTCCACAGCACCACCATAGGCAGATGCGTCCCGGGATTGAAGCGTCCCGCGCAAAGCATCCGCCAGAAGAAAGTTATACTCACGCAATGATTTGCGCCCCATTGGCGAGGTTGCACGAGATATGCGAAGCCTGCGGCGGAACGCCACATGCCGCCGCGAAGAAAACCATGGCCCTCACCAAGACCCAGACGAAGACCCGCCCGCCCGCCTTTCTCGTGAAGTCCGAGCCCGATGTCTTCGGCTGGGACCAGCAGGTGGCGAACGGCGTCGAGCCCTGGACCGGCGTGCGCAACGCCCAGGCCGCCAATTTCCTGCGCGCCATGCAGACGGGCGACCGCGTCTTCTTCTACCATTCCAATATCGGGAAGGAGGTGGTCGGCATCGTCGAAGTCGTCCGCACCGCTTATCCCGACCCGACGGATGAAACGGGCCGCTGGGTCTGCGTCGATGTCAAGACCGTCTCCAGGCTGCCGCAGCCCGTCACGCTCGCCGCCATCAAGGCCGAGCCGCGCCTGGAGGGCATCGGCCTGATCCGCCAGTCGCGCCTTTCGGTCATGCCGATCACGCCCGAGCATGCGGCGGTGATCCTGGAGATGGCCGGCGCATGATGCGCGCCCTGCGCGACCATTGGCTGATCGGCGCGCTGACCGGCGCGCCGCTGCTCCTGGCGCTCGCCCCCGTGCAGCAGGCGGTGATGCCGCCCTGGCTGCTCTGGGTGTTCCTGGCGCAGCCGCTCTACATGATGCACCAGCTGGAGGAGCATGTGGGCGACCGCTTCCGCCGCTTCGTGAATGAGCGCCTGGCAGGCGGGAAGGAGGCGCTGACGCCCGCCGCCGTCGCCGTCATCAATATCGGCAGCGTGTGGCTGGTGAATGCGGCGGCGCTGCTGCTCGCGGCCGCGCATCACCCGGGCTGGGGGCTGCTCGCCGCGTATCTGATGGTGGTGAATGCGGGCACCCATCTGGCGGCGGCGGTCAGGCTGAAGGCGTATAATCCAGGGCTGGTCAGTGCCGTGCTGCTCTTCCTGCCAGCCGGCCTCACGACCCTCATCCTCGTCTCCGCCCAGCCGGGCGTGGGCGTGCTCGCGCATCTGGGCGCGCTGCTGGCCATCCTCACCCTGCATGCCGCCATCGTGCTGCATGTGACGCGACAGGCCGACAAGGGGCGCTCCGCATGAGCGAGTGGCGCGTCCTCTGCCGCCTGGAGGACATCCCGGATGGCGAGGCGCGCGGCTTTCCCGCGCCCCCGGGCGGCTTCACCGGCCTCTTCGCCATCCGCCGCGGCCAGCGCGTGCTGGTCTACGTCAATTCCTGCCCGCATATCGGCCTGCCGCTGGAGCCCGTGCCGGACCGCTTCCTGGACCGCAAGCGCGAGATGATCGTCTGCGCCGCGCATGGCGCGCGCTTCCGCATCGAGGATGGCGAATGCGTCTCCGGCCCTTGCATCGGCGATGTGCTGGAGGCGGTGGAGGTGCGAATCGAGAATGGCGAGGTGCGCGTGCCGCCTGATGCGGGGGTTTGACCGGACGAATAGGCGCGTTACGTTGCGCCCCGAGGAAATTTCAGTCCCCTAGAGAGGGAATCCCCTGCATGTCCAACATCACCCGCCGCGCGCTGCTCGGCACCGGCGCCGCCGTGGCGCTTGCCAGCCCGGCGCTGGCCTTCCCCGACCGCACCATCCGCATCATCTCGGGCTTTCCGCCCGGTGGGCTGAATGACGTGGTGAGCCGCGCCATGGCGGCCTCGCTCACGCCGATCCTGGGCGTTTCCGTCGTGGTCGAGAACCGGGTCGGCGCCGGCGGCAGCGTGGGTGGCACGGCGGCCGCGCGCGCCACGCCGGATGGCCACACGCTCTGGATGGGCATCGTGGACACCCAGGCCATCCTGCCCACCGCCATGCGCGCGCTGCCCTACGACCCCGACCGGGATTTCGCGCCGATCAGCTTCGTGGCCAATGTGCCCTTCGCCTATATCAGCGGCCCCTCGCAGCCCAATATCCGCGACTTCGGCGCGTTGATGGCCGCCGGCAAGGCGCGGCCGGGCGTCATCACCTTCGCCAGCTGGGGTGTCGCTTCCACCTCGCATCTCGCGATGGAGCGGGTGCTGCGCCAGCAGGGCGTCGAGATGCTGCACGTCCCCTTCACCGGCCAGGCGCCGGCGATGCAGGCCATCATTGCGGGCCAGGTGGATTGCATGGCGCTGCCGGCCGGCGGCGCCGAGGGCGCCTGGCGCGGCGGGCAGCTGCGCGTCCTGGCGGTCGCCGCCAAGCAGCGCGTGCCGCTCTACCCCGATGCGCCGACCATCCTGGAGCTGGGCGGCACGCTGGATGCCGGGCTGTGGAAGGCGATCTACGCGCCGGCCCGCACGCCGGCCCCCGTCATCGCGCGCCTGAACCAGGCGGTGCGCGAGGCGATGGCCCAGCCGCAATTCATCGAGGTGCTGCGCCTGCAAGGGGCGGTGCCCGAGCCCTCGACGCCCGAGGCGCTGGCCGAACTCCAACGCCGCGACCGCGTGGCCTGGGGCGAGGTGGTGCAGGCGACCAACGCCTATCTGAACTGAGCCGGCGAGGGAGGCGTCGCATGTACAGTCTGATCAGCGCGACGCCCTCGCCCTATTCCCGCAAGGTGCGGATCGCGCTGATCGAGAAGGGCAGCCCCTTCACGCTCCAGACCGAGGTGCCCTGGCATGGCACCACCGCGTCGCCGGCCTACAACCCGCTGGAAAAGCTGCCCGTGCTGGTGCTGCCGGACGGC
>JAIYCD010000304.1 GCA_027488195.1 Acetobacteraceae bacterium
CGCGGCCCTTGGGTGGGCGCTGGCTTGTGGCGGGAAGATGACAGGGCGGAAACGCTTGGGGAAGCGGGAGAAGAGAAGAAAAAGCAGGCCTCCGGCGGCTGGGGCCGAGGCCCCAGACCCCTTGAGTCCTGGGGTCTGGGGCCTTTCGGCCCCAGCCGCCGGAGGCCCTTTTTCTTTATCCCGCCTTGATGATCCGGGCCGCCTTCACCGCGAAATAGGTGAGGATCCCATTGGCCCCCGCGCGCTTGAAGCACATCAGGCTTTCCATCATCGCGCGGTCGTGATCCAGCCAGCCGCGTTCGATGGCCGCCATCAGCATCGAGTACTCGCCGCTGACCTGATAGACGAAGGTGGGCGCGCCGAACTCGCGCCGCACGCGATGCACGACATCGAGATAGGGCAGGCCCGGCTTCACCATCACCATGTCGGCCCCCTCGGCGAGGTCGAGTGCGACTTCGCGCAACGCCTCGTCGGTGTTGGCGGGGTCCATCTGGTAGGTCTTCTTGTCCTTCGGCCCCGCGCGGTCGGGCCCGGTGAGGGAGCCGATGGCGTCGCGGAAGGGCGCGTAGAAGCCTGAGGCGTATTTCGCCGCGTAGGACATGATGCGCGTGTGGATCAGCCCCTCGGCGTCCAGCGCGGCGCGGATGGTGCCGATGCGGCCATCCATCATGTCCGACGGCGCCACCACGTCCACGCCAGCGCGGGCGTAATTCAGCGACATGGTGACGAGGGCCTGGACGGTCTCCTCGTTATGGACCTCGCCATTGCGGACCACGCCGTCATGGGCGTGGAGCGTGTAGGTGTCGAGCGCGATGTCGCCGATGATGCCGAGGCCCGGATGCGCGGCCTTCAGCGCGCGGGCGGCGCGGCAGGTGAGGTTGTCGGGGTCCAGCGCCTCGGTTCCGTCCTCGTCGCGGGATCCCATGGGCGTGTAGGGGAAGAGCGCCACGGCGGGGATGCCGAGTGCGGCGGCCTCGGCCACATGTTCGGCCACCACATCCGTGCTGACGCGAAAGACGCCGGGCATGGAGGGGACTTCGACGCGCTGGCCCGTGCCCTCGGTCAGGAAGATGGGCCAGATCAGGTCGCTCACATGCAGCGCGTTTTCCGCGACCAGGGCGCGCGTCCAGGCATCCTGGCGGTTGCGGCGCATGCGGGTGGTGGGGAAGGAGCCGGTCAGCCAGGTCACGACAGCGCTTGCTCCAGATCGGCCAGGATGTCGTCGATATGCTCGATGCCGATGGAGAGGCGGATATAGCCGGGTGTCACCCCGCTCGCCGCCTGCTCGGCCTCGTTCAGCTGGCTGTGGGTGGTGGTGGCGGGGTGGATGGCGAGGCTGCGGGCGTCGCCGATATTCGCCACGTGGTAGAACATCTTCAGCTTCTCGATGAAGGCCTGGCCCGCTTCCTTCCCGCCCTTGAGCTCGAAGCCCATCAGGCTGCCCTGGCCGCCCTTGAGATAGGCTTCCGCCCGACGCCGCGCCTCGCCCTCGGCGACGGAGGGATGGATGACTCGCGTGACCTTGGGGTGGCTGGAGAGATAGGCGGCAACCCGGATCGCGTTGCTGCAATGCCGCTCCATGCGCAGCGGCAGTGTCTCCAGCCCTTGCAGGAACATGAAGGCGTTGAAGGGCGCCATGGGCGCGCCGATGTCGCGCAGCAGGCAGGTGCGCATGCGGAGAATGTAGGCGATGGGGCCGAGCGGCTTGGCCGCCTGGCTCCAGACCGCACCATGATAGCTGGGGTCGGGCTTGTTCAGCGTGGGGAACCGATCGCCCCCCGCTTCCCAGTCGAAATTGCCGCCATCCACGATGATGCCGCCGATGGAGGTGCCATGCCCGCCGATCCACTTGGTGGTCGAGTGCATGACGATGGCCGCGCCATGCTGGAAGGGCTTGCAGATGATGGGTGCGGCCGTGTTGTCCATGATCAGCGGCACGCCCAGGCGCCGGCCGATGGCGGCGACCTCGGCGATGGGGAAGACCTGCAGCTTCGGGTTGGGCAGTGTCTCGGCGTAGTAGCAGCGGGTGCGCGCATCGGTGGCGCGGGCGAAGCCCTCAGGATCGGCCGGGTCCACGAAGCGGACCTCGATGCCGAACTGCTTCAGCGTATTGGCAAAGAGGTTGTAGGTGCCGCCATAAAGGTCCGTGCTGCTGACGATGTTGTCGCCGGCCTCGCAGAGGTTCATCACGCAGAAGCTGGTCGCGGCCTGGCCCGAGCCGACGGCGAGTGCGGCCACACCGCCCTCGAGCTGCGCGATGCGCGTCTCCAGCGCGTCGCAGGTCGGGTTCATGATGCGGGTGTAGATATTGCCCAGCTCGGCCAGGCCGAAGAGGCGCGCGGCGTGGCCCGTGTCCTGGAACTGGAAGCTCGTCGTCTGGTGGATCGGCACCGCGACGGAGCCGGTGTTGGGGTCGGCGCGATGGCTGCCGCCATGGAGCGCGATGGTCTCGGGATTGGTGTAGGTCATGGCTGGCCTCCTCGCTTTGCGGCGAGGGTGCCACCACTGGGCCTAGGTTGGAAGCGCCCGCCACGCGATATCGCTGCGGCAGAACCCCTCCGGCCAATCCACCAGCGCGACGGCGGCATAGGCGGCAGCGCGGGCTTCGGCGAGCGTCACGCCCGTGGCACCGATGCCAAGGACGCGTCCGCCATTGGCCAGCAGCCGTCCGCTCTCATCGCGCGTGGTCCCCGCATGGAAGATCTGCACGCCCGGCACCTGGGCGGCGGCCTCCAGGCCGCGGATTTCGGTCCCCTTGCGCGGCGTTCCCGGATAGCCCTCGGCCGCCATCACCACGAGCAGGCTGGCCAGCTTCTCCCAGCGCAGGTCGAAGTTGCGCAATTCGCCTTCGCAGGCGGCCAGCAGCGCCGGCAGCAGGTCGCTGCGCAGGCGCAGCATCAGCGCCTGGCATTCCGGGTCGCCGAAGCGGACGTTGAATTCCAGCAGCTTCGGGCCTTCCGCTGTCAGCATCAGCCCGGCGAAGAGCACGCCCTGGAAGGGGGTGCCGCGCCGCGCGAGTTCGGCGAGCACGGGGTGGATGCATTCGGCCATGACCTGGGCCTGCAAGGCCTCGGTGAAGGCGGGCGGCGGGGAATAGGCCCCCATGCCGCCGGTGTTGGGGCCCGTGTCGCCATCGCCCACGCGCTTGTGGTCCTGCGCGGCACCGAGCGGGATGGCGTGTGTGCCGTCGCAAAGGGCGAAGAAGCTGATCTCCTCGCCCAGCAGGCATTCCTCGATGACCACGACGCGCCCGGCTTCGCCATGGATCCCGCCTTCCATCATCTCGGTCACGGCTTCCTCCGCCTCGGCCACGCTCTGGGCCACGACGACGCCCTTGCCGGCGGCGAGCCCATCGGCCTTCACGACGATGGGGGCACCCTGCGCGCGGATATGGGCGCGGGCCGCCTCGGCCTCGGTGAAGCGGCCATGGGCGGCGGTGGGTGCGCCTGCGGCATTGGCGATGTCCTTGAAGAAGCTTTTGCTGCCTTCGAGTCGCGCGGCGGCCGCCCGCGGGCCGAAGCACAGAAGGCCCGCCCCGGCGCAGGCATCGGCGAGGCCCAGCGTCAGCGGCGCCTCAGGCCCTACCACCACCAGATCCACCGCTTCGGTCTTCGCGAAATGCACCAGGCCCGCGATGTCCTCCGCGCCGATTCCCACGCACTCCGCCACTTCCGCGATGCCCGGATTGCCCGGCGCGCACCACAGCTTCGCCAGCAGGGGAGAGGCCGCGATGGCCCAGCAGAGCGCGTGCTCACGCCCGCCGCCGCCCACAACAAGAACCTTCATCGCAAGGGTGCCTCCGCAAAGCCAAAATCCGCCCCTATAAGTCGGGCATGGACGGAATCGGTGCCAATGTTCCGGAATATGGTGTGGGCGAGTTGGCGGGGGCCATCAAGCGCACGTTGGAGGGCGCCTTTTCGCGCGTGCGGGTCCGCGGCGAGCTGACCGAGGTCAAGCCTTATGCCTCCGGCCATATCTACCTCTCCCTGAAGGAGGAGAACGCCAAGATCGAGGCGGTGATCTGGAAGGGCACCGTCTCCCGCGTCGGCCTCCGGCCCGAGAACGGCATGGAGGTGATCGCCACCGGCCGCCTTTCCACCTATGCCGACCGCTCCAAGTACCAGCTGGTCATTGAGAAGCTGGAATATGCCGGCGCCGGCGCCATGCTGGCCCGGATCGAGGCGCTGAAGGCCGCCCTGTTGAAGGAGGGCCTGTTCGAGGCCAGCCGCAAGCGCCCGCTGCCGCTGCTGCCACGCGTCATCGGCGTGGTGACCAGCCCGCAGGGCGCGGTCATCCAGGACATCCGCACCACGCTCGCCCGCCGCTTCCCGCGGCATGTGATCATCTGGCCCGTGCCGGTCCAGGGCGAGGGGGCGGCAGAGAAGATCGCCGCCGCCATCCGTGGCTTCTCGAACCTGCCCGAGGGCGGCCCGGTGCCGCGCCCGGACGTCGTCATCGTGGCGCGCGGCGGCGGCTCGCTTGAGGATTTGATGGCCTTCAACGAGGAGGTGGTGGTCCGCGCCGCCGCCGCCTCGACCATCCCGCTCATCTCCGCCGTCGGACATGAGACCGACACGACGCTGATCGACTTCGCGAGCGACAAGCGCGCCCCCACGCCGACCGCCGCCGCCGAGATGGCGGTCCCCGCGCGCCTCGAACTGGCGGCCGATCTCGCCCAGCGCGGGGTGCGGCTGGACAACCGGATCGCCGCCCGGCTGCGCGAGGCGCGGCTGCACCTGACGCGCGCCGAGGCCGGCCTGCCCGACCTGCCCGCCACGGTGAACCAGTTCCGCCAGCGCCTGGATGACCGCGGCGAGCGGCTGCGCGCCGCCCTTCCGGGCTTTGTGGGCGCGAAGCGGATGGCGCTGACCCGCGCCAGTGCCGGGCTGCGTCACCCGCGCGAGGCCATTGCCGCCGGCCGGCATGGGCTGGGCGCGCTGGACCAGCGCTTGCAGGCGGCCTGGGCGCGCGGCGCGGCGCGGCGGCAATCCGCCCCGGCGCTCGCCCGCCTCTCGCCCGCGCCGGTCCATGCGCTGATCCGCGAGCAGGCGGCGCGGGTGCAGGGGCTGGCGGCCCGGCTGGAGGCGGTCAGCTACAACGCCGTGCTCGCGCGGGGATTCGCGCTGGTGCAGGGGACGGACGGCACGGCGCTGACCCAGGCGGCGCAGGTGGCGCCAGGGGCCGCGCTGACCCTTACCTTCCAGGACGGCGCGGTGAAGGCGACGGCGGCGGGCGGCAAACCCAAAGCCGCCAAGCCGCCGCAAGGCAGCCTGTTTTGAAGCGCCGCGCCGCCCTTGCCCTGCCGGCCCTCATGGTCGGGCCACGGCTGGCGCGGGCGGCAGAGTGGCGCGGCACGCCACAGCAGGGCGCGCTGCTGATCGGGCACGGGGCGGCGGGGCAGCGCCTGGCGCTTGATGGCCAGCCGGTGCGCGTCTCGCCCGAGGGGTATTTCGTGCTGGGCTTCGGGCGGGACCATGGGCCCTCCGCCACGCTCACGGCCAATGGCGTGGCGCGCAGCATCGCCGTGGCGCGGCGCGAATGGGATGTGCAGCACATCACCGGCCTGCCCCCCGCCCAGGTGACGCCCGATGCCGCGGCGCTGGAGCGCATCCGCGTCGAGCGCGAGCGGCTCGCCGCCGTGCGCGGCGTCGATTCGGCGCGGACCGACTTCGCCCAGGGCCTCGCCTGGCCGGCGCGGGGGCGCATCAGCGGGGTCTTCGGCAGCCAGCGCGTCCTGAACGGCCAGCCGCGCCAGCCGCATTACGGGCTGGACGTGGCGGGGCCGGTGGGCACGCCCATCCAGGCCGCCGCCTCGGGCAAGGTCACGCTCGCGGCCGAGTTCCACTTCTTCGGCAAGCTCATTGTGCTGGATCACGGGCATGGGGTGAACACGCTCTACGCCCATCTCTCCGCCATCGAGGTGCGGGAAGGCGAGGAAGTGCGCCAGGGCAGCCGCATCGGCGCCATGGGAGCGACGGGACGCGTGACCGGGCCGCATCTGCATTTCAGCCTGGGTTTGTACCGCCTTTGGCTCGATCCGCAGCCCTTGCTGCCGGCCTGATTTTTCATTTGCCTGACGGCGATTTCATCACTAAGCCCTATCGGGTCGTTCAGCTTCCGTTTATCTTGTGGCCCAACGCCAGTTGGCGGTGGGCCGTGTGTCGCGTCTCCCGTCTCTCTTCGCGTCGGAAAGTCCAGAACCCGAATGAACGTGATGCACCAAGAGCGGCCCCAGGCCGAAGAGCGGTCCGAAACCCCGGTCCGGCCGGATGCGCCGCTCGCAGCGTCCTCGGTGGCCGAAGAGACGCCGGGGGGGCGCAAGCCCTGGTTGTGGATCGGCCTGGCTGGCCTGGTCGCGGGGGGCGCCTGGTTCTACCTCAATCAGGCCGAGCCGCCGGCGGCCCAGGCCTCGGCGCCCGAGCGGCTGCCGGCCAGCGAATTCCGCCTGAACGAGAACGAGATGCGCGCGCTGCGCGTCGAGCCCGTCACCCTGCGGGAATTCCGGCCCGAGCGCCTGGCCGAGGGCCGCATCGCCTATAATGACGACCGCTCGACGCCCATGCTCTCGCCCTTCACCGGCCGCGTCGTCCGCGCCTTCGCCCGTGTGGGCGATCGCGTGCAGGCTGGCGAGCCGCTCTACGAGGTCGAGACGTCGGAGATCACCGCGGCCGCCAATGAATGGCTCGCCGCCCTCGACAATGTGCAGAAAACCCGCGTGGCGCAGGAGCAGGCGCGGCGCGAGGAAGCCCGCCAGCAATCGCTCTTCTCCGCCCGCGCCGCCTCGCAGCGCGACGTCGAGCAGGCCCGCGCCGCCGCCAACGCGGCCGAGGCCGATGCTCGCAGCGCCGTGGCCCAGGCGGATGCCCATCGGGACCGGCTGCGCGTCCTCGGCCGCACGCCCGAGCAGATCGCCGAGATCGAGCGCACCCGTCAGGTGAGCGGCCTGATCACGGTCACCGCGCCGCTCTCGGGCACCATCACGCAGCGCCGCGTCGGGCCCGGGCAATGGGTCTCGGCCGGGCAGGGCGATCCGGTCTTCACGATCGCCGACCTCTCGACCATGTGGCTCGTCGCCAATGTGCGTGAGCTGGACGTGCCGCTGATCCAGGTCGGGCAGGAGGTCGAGGTCACGGTCGGCGCGCTGCCGGGCCGGGTCTTTCCTGCCCGCATCGTCCGCACCTCCGCAGGCCTCGACCCCGCCACGCGCCGCCTGACTGTGATGGCCGAGGTGCAGGACCCCGCGAGCGTCCTGCGACCAGAGATGTTCGCCAATTTCCGCATCTCGGTGGGCGAGGCGGAGCGTTCGCCCGCTGTGCCGGTCAGCGCCGTGATCTTCCGCGGTTCGGACGCCTTCGTCTGGGTCGCGCTGCCCGAGGGACGTTTCACCATGCGCAAGATCACGCCGGGCATGCGCTCGGGCGACATGATCCAGGCGCGGGAGGGTGTCGAGGCCGGTGAGCGGCTGGTCACCGGCGGCGCCCTCTTCATCGACCGCGCCGCGCGGATCGACTGACCGCATGGCCGGGCCATCCGGCTTCGGTGGCCACGCGCCTCATCAGATCGGGCTCGCATTCGAGAGGCCGATTCACTGCTTCGGCGGCATGCCGCCTCATCAGATCGGGCTCTGAATGCGCCAAATCGTCGCCATCTCGCTGCAGCAGCGCGCGCTGGTCATCCTGCTCTTCATCGCCTTCGTGGCGGTGGGGGCCTATGGCTTCCTGAAGCTGAACATCGAGGCCTATCCGGACCCGGTGCCGCCGCAGGTGGTCATCATCACGCAGAACCCCGGCCAGTCGGCGGAGGAGATCGAGCGCTACGTCTCCATCCCGGTCGAACTCGCCATGGCGGGGCTGCCCAACCTCAACTCCATCCGCTCGACCAGCCTCTTCGGCCTGTCCGACGTGCGGGTGCAGTTCACTTTCGCCTATAATTACGAACAGGCCCTCCAGCAGGTGCTGAACCGCCTGGCCGTGCTGCGCGACCTGCCCGAGGGCTCCAACCCCACCATCAGCCCGCTTTCGCCCATCGGCGAGATCATGCGCTACCGCGTCGTCGGCCCGCCCGGCTTCTCGCCCGATGACCTGAAGGTGTTGCAGGAATGGGTGCTGGAGCGCCGCTTCAAGCGCGTGCCCGGCGTGGTGGACGTGACCAGCTTCGGCGGCCGCAGCAAATCCTATTCGGTGACGATTGATCTCCCGCGCCTCAATGCCTTCGGCCTGCAATTGCCCGCCGTGATCGAGGCGGTGCGCAGCGGCAATGCGACGGTCGGCGCGGGCGTCATCCAGATCGGCCCGCAGGCGGCGGTGGTGCAGGGCATCGGCCTGATCCGCAGCCTGGATGACATCCGCAACATCGTCCTCACCGCCTCGGCCGATGGCTCGCCCGTGCTGCTCTCGGATGTGGCGACCATCGAGATCGGCGCGCTGCCGCGCATGGGCATCGCCGGGCATGAGCAGGATGAGGACGTGGTGCTGGCGACCGTCCTGATGCGCCGCGGCGAGCAGACGCTGCCGACCATCCATGGCGTCCAGGCCGAGGTCGCGCGCATCAACGCGGGCGGCATCCTGCCGCCGGGCGTGCGCGTCGAGCCGATCTACGACCGCGAAGACCTGGTGAAGCTCGCCACCCACATGGTGGTGCACAACATCATCGTGGGCGTGGTGCTGATCCTCGTCATCCAGTGGCTCTTCCTGGGCGATCTGCGCGGCGCCATCGTCGTCGCCGCCACGATTCCCTTCGCCTTCTTCTTCGCCGTGCTGGTGATCCTGGCACGGGGCGAGAGCGCCAACCTGCTCAGCATCGGCGCGCTGGATTTCGGGCTGCTGGTGGATGCGACCATCATCATGGTCGAGAACATCTACCGACATTTGGCCATGGCCCGGCGCAACCCGCATCT
The DNA here is from genome assembly GCA_027488195.1 of Acetobacteraceae bacterium. Lineage (GTDB taxonomy): Bacteria > Pseudomonadota > Alphaproteobacteria > Acetobacterales > Acetobacteraceae > Roseococcus. Next base: position 8,897 of record JAIYCD010000304.1, read on the forward strand.
CTATGCGGGCGGGCAGGCCTCGGGCGGGCTGTCGGGCATCTCGCTCATCATCCTTCGCGCGGGCAGCGAGGTGGGCAAGCCCATCCTGTTTGCGCTGCTGATCGTAATCGTCGCCTTCATTCCGCTCTTTACCATGGGCGGCATCGAGGGGCGCATCTTCGGCCCCATGGCCAAGACCTATGCCTATGCCATCGGTGGGTCGCTCATCGCGGCCTTCACCATCGTCCCCGCGCTCTCCGCCGTGCTGCTGAGCGAGAACAGCCAGGAACGCGACACGCCGCTGGTGCGGGTGCTGCGCTGGTCCTACGCCAAGCTCTATCACGCAGCGATGGCGGCCCGCGCCTTCGCGCTGACCATCGCCGCCATGCTGGTGGCCGTCTCGATCTTCGTGCTCTCGCTCCTCGGCGCGGAGTTCCTGCCGACGCTGGAGGAGGGCAACCTCTGGGTCCGCGCCACCATGCCGGGCACCATCAGCCTGGAGGAGGGCAACAGCACGGTGAACCGCATCCGCCGCACCCTGCTCGAGTTCCCCGAGGTGATCACCGCCACCTCGCAGCAGGGCCGGCCGGATGACGGCACCGACAGCGCCGGCTTCTTCAACGCCGAGTTCTTCCTGCCGCTCCG
>JAIYCD010000109.1 GCA_027488195.1 Acetobacteraceae bacterium
TCAAAGCCGAAGGCCCAGATGGAGCAGTAGATCAGACGCGGATGCCGCTCGAGCATCGCCTCGGGCCCGATGCCGATTTCCTCGACCACGCCTGGGCGCAGGTTCTGGATCAGGATGTCGGCGCTCTCGCAGAGGCGGTGCAGCGCGGCCACATCCTCGGGCCGCTTCAGGTCCAGCGTGATGGAGCGCTTGGAACGGTTCTGCCCGTGGAAATAGAGCGAGGTGACGCCATCCGGCCCATAGGGAGGGCCCCAGAGGCGGGCGTCATCGCCGCCATCGGGCTTCTCCACCTTGATGACATCGGCGCCCATATCGGCCAGCACCACGCCGGCCAAGGGCCCGGCGAGCGCCTGGCCCACTTCGATGACGGTGAGCCCGGTCAGCGGCAGATCCATGGTGTATCCTCCTGTTGGCGCCCAGCATAGGCGACGCCACGGGGTGCGCTACCCGGGGACGACCCGCCCCTCGCGCAGCGTGACCTTGCGGTCCATCCGCGCGGCCAGCTCCGGATTGTGCGTGGCGATCAGGCAGGCGAGGCCCCTGCCCCGCGCCTCCCGCAGCAATTCGTCAAAGACGAGGTTGGCGGTCGCCGTGTCGAGATTGCCGGTCGGCTCATCCGCCAGCAGCACGCGCGGCGCATTGGCCAGCGCGCGGGCGATGGCGAGGCGCTGCTGCTCGCCGCCCGAAAGCTTGCCCGGGCGGTGCTGCAAGCGGGCGCCGAGCCCGAACTGGCCCAGGATTTCGGCAGCCCGCGCCTTGGCCGTGCCACGCGGCGTGCCGGCGGCCAGCTGCGGCAGCATCACATTCTCCTCCGCTGTGAACTCGGGGAGGAGGTGATGGAACTGGTAGACGAAGCCGATGGTGTTGCGCCGGATGGCCGTGCGCGCATCATCGCTGAGCGTGCCGGCGGCGGCCCCCTCGACGAAGACCTCGCCGCCATCGGGGCGCTCCAGCAGGCCGGTCACATGCAGCAGCGTGGACTTGCCGGTGCCGGAGGGGGCGACGAGGGCCACGATCTCGCCGGGCTGCAAGGTCAGGTCGGCGCCGCGCAGCACCTCCAGCGCGCCCGCCTCGGTCTTGTAGCGCCGCTCGACCGCACGCAATTCCAGGGGGGCGCTATTCATTGCGAAGCATCTCGACCGGGTCCGTCTTGGCCGCACGCCAGCTGGGATAGATGGTGGCCAGCAAGGCGAGCGAGAGGGCGAGCGCCACCACCTGCATCACCTCGGTCCAGTTCAGGACGGCGGGGAGTTGCGTCAGGAAGTAGATCTCCGCGCTGAACAGCTCCGTGCCGGACAGCATCTGGATGAATTGGCGAATGCTCTCGATGTTCAGGCAGAAGACGACACCGACGAGGAAGCCCGCCAGCGTTCCCACCACGCCGATCCAGGCGCCGCACATCAGGAAGATGCGCATGATGGCGCCGCGCGTGGCCCCCATGGTGCGCAGCACCGCGATGTCCCGCCCCTTGTCCTTCACGAGCATGATCAGGCTCGAAATGATGTTGAAGGCGGCGACGATGATGATGAGCGTGAGGATCAGGAACATCACGTTCCGCTCCACCTGCACCGCCGCGAAGAAACTCGAATTGGCGTCCTGCCAATCGAGGATGCGAACGGGCTGGCTCAGGGCCGCGCGAATCTCGCGGTTCACCGCGCGCACGCGCGTGGGATCGGCCACGAAGACCTCGACCTGGGAAGCGGCGTCGCCGGTCTGGAAGTAGATCTGCGCGGCCGGCAGCGGCATGAAGACATAGGTGCTGTCATACTCGTTCATGCCGACTTCGAAGATGGCGGCGACCGTATAGGCGCGCAGGCGGGGGATGGTGCCGATGACGGTCGCGCGCCCCTGCGGGCTCACCAGCGTGATCTTGTCGCCGATGGAAAGCCCCAGCCGGAAGGCGAGGCGCGTGCCGATGGCCACAGCATCCTCGCCCTCGAAATTGGCGAGCGAGCCCGCGCGGATATTGCCCGCGATGATCGGGCGTGCGCGCAGATCCTCGGGCCGGATGCCGCGCGCAAGGCCTCCCGTCGCCGTGCTGCCCGCGCCGGTCAGCAGGACCTGGCCCTCCACGATGGGGGTCGCGGAAACCACATTGGGCAGGCGCCGGATGGTGGCGGCGATGGCGTCGAAGTCGCGCAGGTTCCCGCGATCGGCCGCATAGACGCCCAGATGCCCGTTCAGGCCCAGGATGCGCCCCAGCAATTCCTGCCGGAACCCGCCCATGACGGACATGACGATGATGAGCGTGGCGACGCCCAGCATGATGCCGACGAGCGAAAAGCCCGCGATCACTGAGGTGAAGCGGTCGCTCTTGCGCGAGAGCAGATAGCGAGCCGCGACCGTTCGTTCGAACGCGTTGAACATCAGATACCCTTGCCCGGCCGATTCACGCCTCGCTCCGCTCGGCGATCGGACGGGAGAGACGCGCCAGCGCGTCCTCGAAGGACAGTTCCTCACGCTCGCCTGTCATGCGACGCTTCAGCTCAACGCGCCCATTGGCCGCCCCGCGCGGGCCGATAATGGCCTGCCAGGGGAGGCCCATCAGGTCCGCATCGTTGAACTTCACGCCCGCACGCTCGGCGCGGTCGTCATAGACGGCCTGGTCGGGCATCGCCGCATAGAGCTTCTCACACAGCGCATCACAGCCGGCATCGCCGGGCTTGAGGTTGAGGATGGCGCACTTCCAGGGTGCGACGGCATCCGGCCACTTGATCCCGGCCTCGTCGTGATTGGCTTCGATCAGCGCGGCGACCAGGCGCGAGACGCCGATGCCGTAGCTGCCCATCTCCGGGGTGATGACGCTGCCATCGGCGCCCGCCACCGAAAGCCCCATCGTCGCCGAGTACTTCTGGCCGAAATAAAAGATATGACCGACCTCGATGCCCTTGCCCTCGCGGCGGCGCGCCTCGGGAACGGATTCCCAGGCGGCGGTGTCGTGCATCTCCTCGGTCGCCGCATACATGGAGGTGACCTGGTTGAAGAAGCCCTGCAGCGCGGGGGCGTCGTCATAGCCGAGGCTCGCATCGGCCCAGTCGCGGCTTTCGAATTCGCTGTCGTAGAAGACGGTGCTCTCGCCCGTCTCGGCCAGGATGATGAATTCGTGGCTGAGATTGCCGCCGATGGGGCCGGTATCGGCGCGCATCGGCACGGCCTTGAGGCCCATGCGCTGGAAGGTCCGCAGATAAGCCAGCATCATCTGGCGGTATGAATGCTGCGCGCCTTCCACCGTCAGGTCGAAGGAATAGGCGTCCTTCATCAGGAATTCGCGGCCGCGCATCACGCCGAAGCGGGGGCGCACCTCGTCCCGGAACTTCCACTGGATGTGGTAGAGGTTGCGCGGCAGGTCGCGGTAGCTGGTCGCATAGCCGCGGAAGATGTCGGTGATCATCTCCTCGTTTGTCGGCCCGAAGAGCATGTCGCGCTCATGCCGGTCCTTCAGGCGCAGCATCTCCTTGCCGTAATCCTCGTAGCGCCCGGAGCGCTGCCACAGCTCGGCCGACTGGATGGTGGGCATGAGGACTTCCTGCGCGCCGGCGCGGTCCTGCTCCTCGCGGACGATCTGGGTCACGCGCTGCAGCACGCGCCAGCCGGCCGGCAGCCAGGCGTAGATCCCCGCCGAGGTCTGCCGGATCAGGCCCGCGCGCAGCATCAGCCGGTGCGAGACGATCTGTGCGTCGGCCGGGGTTTCCTTGAGGGTAGGCAGAAAGGCGCGGGTGAGACGCAAGGCCAAGATTCCTTACCGGGTCAGAGCATGATCCGCTGAGGGGGCGCCACCGAAGCGGTGAATCATCCTCTCAGCAGAGTGCGGCGGAACCTAACCGAGAACGGGATGGGCCGAAACAGCCCGAGCGCCCACGCAATAATGCTACGCCGCAATATGCGGCGAGGGCTCGAAAATGTCTTGATATCCGTAAACGAAATGGCTTAAGAAAAAGAAAGGGCCACCCCCGTCAGGGAGCGGCCCAAGTTTAGGGAGGAAACGCCAGTCACACGGCAGAAAGAGGAAAGCCCTCTTTCTGAAGTGAAGATTGCCGCAGAAGGCCGGGAAGCCTCAACGCCAATCCGACCAGTAGACGGCGAAAAAACGGGCGTCCGGCCAACGGGTGCTCAAAACGTAGGCGGCGGTCCAGGGAAGCCCGGACAGTCGCCTTTTCTTTGTGCAGATCACCGATCCGGAATGGACAGCCACGGGTCGCGGAAGCTGATCCAGTTGCTCTCGATGAGCGCGTAGACGCCCAGCCAGAGCACCGCCGAGAGAATCGTGGTGCCCAGCAGCTTGCGCCCCAGGTGCAGCTGCGTGGGGGTGCCCCGCCAGCCGCCTGCCTCCACATCGCCCTTCGCATCGGGGCGGACGCCGATCGGCAGGACAGCGAAAAGCGCCGTCCACCAGATCAGCGCATAGACGACAAAGCCCAGGAACCAGCCCATCTCAAACCCGCAAAAGGTGAATTTCGACGTTGGGGCGCTTCTTCAGGCGCCGCCCCACGGCCTTGAGCAGAACGGCGCGCGCGGCCTCCGTCAGGGCGTCATCCTCGCGGCGCAGCCCCTTCGGCAATTCGCCGACGCCGCGCGCCAGCTCATCCTCGAGCTGCCCCGATTCCGGGCCTTCCGCGTCGAACAGCCCCGGCGCCGAGACGCGCGGCCGGCCAATGACGCGGCCCGCCTCATCCACCGCCAGGCTCGCCACCACCACGCCGTTGAACAGCATGCGCTTGCGCGCGCCAATCACGGCGCCCTCCATCGGCAGCAGCCGGTTGCCATCCACGACCAGGCGGCCGGTCGGCACGCTGTCGGCGATCTTGGGCTTGCCCGGCCCGAAGCGGACCACGTCGCCATCCTCGATCAGCATCGGCTCCGCGCCGCATTCGCGCGCGAGCTCGGCATGCTGCGACAAGTGCCGCCATTCGCCATGCACGGGAACCGAGACCTTGGGCTTCACCAGCGCATAGAGCTTCTTCAGCTCATCCCGCGCCGGGTGGCCGGAGACATGGACGGCATGGTCATCCGCCGTCATCACCCGGCAGCCGGCGCGGGTCAGTTCATCCTGCACATGCAGGATGCCGCGCTCATTCCCCGGGA
>JAIYCD010000172.1 GCA_027488195.1 Acetobacteraceae bacterium
CAGCGCCAGCGTGGCAATCACCGTATCGCCCGCGCCCGAGACGTCGAAGACCTCGCGCGCCATGGCGGGCACGGTCACGGCGGGCGCATCGCGGCGCACCAGCATCATGCCCTTCTCGCTGCGGGTGGCGAGCACCGCCTCGACCGCGACGGCTTCCAGCACGGCCCGTGCCGCCGCCTCGCATTCGGCATCGCTGCCGACGGGCATGCCGGTTGCCTCGGCGAGTTCCGCCGCGTTGGGCGTCAGGCAGGTGGCGCCGGCGTAGCGGGTGAAGTCGCGCCCCTTGGGGTCGGCGAGCACGGCGATGCCGCGCGCCCGGGCGGCGGCGATGGCGGCGGCGAGCACGGCGGGCGTCAGCACGCCCTTGCCGTAGTCTGAGAGGATCAGCGCATCCGCGCCGGCCAGCAGTTCCGCGAGGCGCGCGGCAATGGCGGCAGCCTCGGTCGTGTCCGCCTCGCGCCGCTCCTCCTCATCCACGCGCACCACCTGCTGGCGGGCGGCGATGACGCGCAGCTTGACCGTGGTGCGCCGCGCGGGGCCACGCAGCAAATGCCCGGCCTCGCCCAGCAGGGTCGCGATCTCGGCACCTTCCGGATCCTCGCCGGCGAGGGCGATCAAAGCGGCCGTCCCACCCAGCGCCTGGATGTTGCGCGCGACATTGCCCGCACCCCCCGCCATGGATTGCGTGCGCTTGAGGCGCACCACCGGCACCGGCGCCTCGGGCGAAAGCCGGTTGGCCTCGCCATAGAGGAAGCGGTCCAGCATGACATCGCCAAGGCAGATGATGCGGCGTCCGGAGAGATCGAGCATGGCGGGCTTCTACGCCCCTGAGCTCAGACCGGGAAGCGTTCCAGGATCTCGATCGAGATGTTCTCGGGGCCGCGGATGAAGCAGATGCGGATGCCCGGGCGCGGCGTGTTCGGCTCCATGGTCACGGTCACACCCTTGGCCTTGAGCCCGGCGACATAGGCGTCGAGCCCCGTCACCGAGAAGCCGAAATGGTCGATGCCGAGATAGGGGGCGGACGGCGCCGGGGCCGCGCCCTGGCCCTCGGGCAGCAGGAAAATGTTCACGCCGCCCAGCTTCAGGTCGAAGCGCGGCGCGCCCTGCTGCATGGAGCGGATGATCTCGGCGCCCAGCATCTCCTCGAACCAGAGGGCGGTCTTCTCGGGGCTCGGGCAGCGCAGGTGGATGTGGTCGAAGCTGAGCGCGGACATCGGCGATTCCTCCAGGGATGGCGGGTGGGAGGGTAGAGGAGTTTCGCCACCTGGGTAGAGTGCGCCGCCGCCAGGAGAATCCCGTGCCCCAGCCCCCCCGCATCCTGTCCACCCTCGCCGTCGCGACGCTGCTGCGCGAATGGCTGCCCGAGGCGGGTGAGCCCGTGCCCGAGGTCGTCTTCAACCCCACCGCGCGCCTGATGCAGCAGATGGCCGAGGGGCTCACCGGCGACATCGCCATCCTCACCGAGGCCGGCATCGAGGAGCTGACCGCGAGCGGCGTCCTGGCCGCCGGCACGCGGCAGGATCTGGCGCGCTCGGCCATCGGCATGGCTGTGGCGAAGGGCGCGCCGCATCCCGACATCTCCAGCGTCGCCGCACTCCGCGCCACGCTGCTCGCGACGCCCAGCCTGGTGTATTCCCGGGCCGGAGCAAGCGGCATCTTCTTCGCCGAGCTGATCGAGCGCCTTGGCATCGCCGCCGAGGTGAACGCCAAGGCTACTGTCATCCCGCAGGGCTTCACCGCCGAGGTCGCGGCGCGGGGCGAGGCCGCACTCGCCATCCAGCAGGTGAGTGAGCTGTTGGCCGTCCCCGGCATCGAGTTCGTCGGCAAGCTGCCCGAAGGCGCCAACACCTACGCCATCTTCTCCGCCGCCCGCTTCACCGCGGCGCAGCCCGAAGCGCGGGCGCTGCTGGAGCGTCTGGCAGCGGCGATGACGCCCGAGCGCCTCGCCGCCCATGGGCTCGACCCCGCCTGAGGCTTTTTCCTTGCGGGCGTGCGGCCAAGCGCAGCATCCTTCCGGTCCGGGGAATGGGAAGGAAACGGCCATGAGCCAATGCATCGTCATCGTGCAGTTCGACCTGCCGAAGCGCAGCGAGGAACAGGCGATCCGCGGCGCCGTCGCCACCGCGCCGATCTATCGCGAACTCGCCCGCAAGGGCCTGATCCGCAAGAACTACCTGAATGGCGAGGCCGGCACCGGCGGCGTCTATCTCTGGGAAAGCCGCGCCGATGCCGAGGCCTGGTTCACCGAGGAGCGCATCGCCCAACTCACCGAGCGCTTCGGCGTGCGCCCGCGCCTCACCTGGTACGACACGCATGTGTCGGTGGAGAACCAGGCCGAAGAAGTGCGCGTGAATGGCCGCGTGGTGGAACCGGCCGGATAGGCGTTACTCGCGCACCGCGCCGATCAGGAATTCGCGATTGCCCTCGGGGCCGAGCAAGGGGCTGGGCTCCACGCCCAGGACGCGCCAGCCGGGCAGGCTGGCCCACCACTCGGCGATCTCGGCACAGACGCGCTCATGCACCGCCGCATCCCGCACCACGCCGCCCTTGGCGATGGCGGGCCCGACCTCGAATTGCGGCTTGATGAGCGCCACGGCCCAGGCGGCAGGGCGGCAAAGCGCCATGGCCGCCGGGAGCACGACGCGCAGGCCGATGAAGCTCGCATCGCAGACCAGGACATCGAGGGGAGGGACGTCCCCCTCCTTCAGATGCCGGGCGTTGACGCGCTCCATCACGGTCACGCGCGGATCGTTGCGGAGCTTCCAGGCGAGTTGCCCATGGCCGACATCCACCGCGTAGACATGCACAGCGCCATGGGTCAGCAGCACATCGGTGAAGCCGCCGGTCGAGGCGCCCAAATCCAGGCAAACCCGCCCCTCCGGCGAAAGCCCGAAATGCGCGATGCCATGCGCCAGTTTCACGCCGCCGCGTGAAACCCAGGGGTGGTCCTGCCCGCGCAACTCCAGCGCGCGGCCTTCGGCGATGATCTCGCCGGGCTTGTTGATGCGCGCCTCGCCCGAATAGACGAGGCCCGCCATGATCAGCGCCTGGGCGCGCGTGCGGGATTCAGCAAGTCCACGCTCGACGAGGGCGAGGTCGGCCCGCTGCTTGGCGGCCACCCTTTACGCCCGGGCTGGCTCCGCCAGCGCGTCCTTGCCCAGCGCCGCCATGGCCATCGCCGTGATCTGCGGTGCGTTCAGACCGGCCTGGTCGTATTGTTTCCTCGGGCTCTCGTGATCGATCCAGATATCCGGCAGCGTCATCGGGCGGAACTTCAGCCCGTGATCGAGCAGCCCACGCAGCGCCAGGTGGTGCATCACCAGGCCGCCAAAGCCGTTCATGCTGCCTTCCTCGATGGTGATCAGCACCTCGTGGTGGCGGGCCAGCTGCTCGACCAGCGCCGTGTCCAGGGGCTTGGCGAAGCGCGCATCGGCGACCGTGCAGGAGAGGCCGAAGGTGGCCAGCTCATCCGCCGCCTTCAGGCATTCCTGCAGGCGCGCGCCATAGCTGAGGAGGGCGATCTTCGTGCCCTCGCGGATGATGCGCCCCTTGCCGATGGGCAGCACACTGCCGCGCGCGGGCAGAGGCTCCAGCGCGAAGCCCTCGCCACGCGGATAGCGCACGCCCGACGGCGCGTCGTCGATCTGCGCCATGGTCGCGATCATATGCGAGAGTTCCACCTCGCAAGCCGGCGCCATCAGCACGAAGCCCGGCAGGCAGCCGAGATAGGCGATGTCGAAGCTGCCGGCATGGGTAGCGCCATCGGCGCCGACCAGGCCCGCGCGGTCCATGGCGAAGCGCACGGGCAGGCCCTGCAAGGCCACGTCATGCACCACCTGGTCATAGCCGCGCTGCAGGAAGGTGGAGTAGATCGCGCAGAAGGGCTTCATCCCCTCCGTCGCCATACCGGCGGCGAAGGTGACGGCATGCTGCTCGGCGATGCCGACATCGAAGCAGCGCTCAGGGAAGCGCTTGGCGAACATGTCGAGGCTGGTGCCCGATGGCATGGCGGCATTCACCGCCACGATGCGGGCATCCTGCTCGGCTTCCGCGATCAGCGATTGCGCGAAGACCTTCTGGTAGACCGGCGGCCCGGGCGGCGCCTTCTGCTGCTCGCCCGTGATCACGTTGAACTTCTGCACGCCGTGATACTTGTCGCCCGAGGTCTCGGCCGGGGCGTAGCCCTTGCCCTTTTGCGTCACGGCATGGATCAGGAAGGGCCCCTTGTGGTCCGTGTCGCGCAGGTTGCGCAGCACGGGCAGCAGGTGGTCCATGTTGTGGCCGTCGATCGGGCCCACATAGTAGAAGCCCATCTCCTCGAAGAGCGTGCCGCCGGTCAGCAGGCCGCGGGCATATTCATCGGCGCGCTTGGCCACGCGCTCGATCGGGCCCGGGAAGTTCTTCGCCATCTTCGCCATGAAGTCGCGCACCGAGAGGAAGGGGCGGGACGAGATGGTGCGGCTGAGATAGGCCGACATCGCACCCACGGGCGGCGCGATGGACATGTCATTGTCGTTCAGGATGACGATCAGGTTGGCCTTCTCGGCCCCCGCATTGTTCATCGCCTCATAGGCCATGCCGGCGGACATGGAGCCATCGCCGATCACCGCGATCACGTTGCGCGGCTCGCCCTGGATGGCGCTGGCGACGGCCATGCCGAGGCCGGCCGAGATGCTGGTGCTGGAATGCGCGGCGCCAAAGGGATCGTATTCGCTCTCGCTGCGCTTGGTGAAGCCGGAGAGGCCGCCGCCCTGCCGCAGGGTGCGGATGCGGTCCCGCCGGCCCGTCAAAATCTTGTGCGGATAGCACTGGTGGCCGACATCCCAGATCAGCCGGTCATGCGGCGTGTCGAAGACGGCATGGATGGCGACGGTCAGCTCCACGACGCCGAGCGAGGAGCCCAGATGGCCGCCGGTGACGGAGACGGTGCTGATGGTCTCGGCGCGCAGCTCATCGGCCAATTGGCGCAGCTGCTCGGCCGAGAAGTTGCGCATGTCGGCAGGGACGCGCACGCGGTCCAGCAGCGGGGTGGCGGGGCGATCCTGCATCTAGTTTCTCCGCTCAATCACGTAGTCAGCCAGGGCGCGCAGCAAGTCGGCGCGATCCCCGAACATGTCGATATGGTCCCGGGCTTGCGCAACCAATCGTTCCGCCTGCAGGCGGGAACGCTCCAGCCCCAGCAGCCCGACCAGCGTGGCCTTGCCCGCCCCGGCATCCTTCGCCGTGGCCTTGCCCATGGTTTCCGTGCTGGCCGTGGCATCCAGCAAATCATCGGCGATCTGGAAGGCCGCACCCAGGTCCCGCCCATAGGCGGCCAGCGCGTGGCGCTGCGAGGAGGCGGCCTTGCCCAGCACGGCGCCGGCCTCGGCCGAGAATTCGATCAGCTTGCCGGTCTTCAGCAATTGCAGCCGGCCGATGGCGGGTTCGTCCAGCGGCGTCGTTGCCTGCTCGGCCATGATGTCCAGCATCTGGCCGCCGCACATGCCGCGCGGCCCCGCGGCGCGCGCCAGCATGCGCACCAGCTCGATGCGCACGGCGGGGTCCGGGTGGGTCGCTTCCTCGGCGAGCACCGTGAAGGCGTGGCATTGCAGCGCATCGCCGGCGAGGATCGCCGTCGCCTCGTCGAATTGCCTGTGGCTGGTCGGCTTGCCGCGCCGCAAATCGTCATTGTCCATGGCGGGCAGGTCGTCATGGATCAGGCTATAGGCGTGCATCATCTCGATGGCGCAGGCGACGCGCAGCGCCGCGCTGCGCGAGACGCCGAATTGCTTCGCCCCTTCCAGCACCAGGAAGCCGCGCATGCGCTTGCCGCCGCCGATGGTGGAATAGCGCATAGCGTCAAACAGCCGCGCCTCATCGCCCTCCACGGGGGGGAGGAGTTGGTCCAGCGCCGCGTCAATATCCTGGGCGGCCTCGGTGAGCGCGGCCGCGAGAGAGGCGGCGGATGCCCCGCCAGTGCCCATGTCCATCAGACCTCGTGATCCTATTCCACGTCCCGCAGGGTGAGCCCGGCGCTGCCTTCCACCACGGATTGCACCTTCGCCTCGGCCTCGGCCAGCTTCGCCTCGCAGTAGCGGCGCAAGGCCGTCCCGCGCTCATATTCGGAAATCGCCTGGGCCAGCGTACTCCGCCCGCCCTCCAGCGACTTCACAATGCCCTCCAATTGGCTCAGCGCCTCCTCGAAGGACAGATTGGCCACGTCGTCGCCCACATGATCTGCGGGTCTCGATGCATGGTGAACAGACATCGCAACCTCCCTTGCCATCAACACTCAACCTCAGCCGACCGATCGGATGTCAGTCTGGCGTGACACAGCAAAGCCAAGTTTGCCGCCAAACACAACCAAGACTGCGTGTCAGCTGCGCAATAAAGCGCGAACATGCGCCGCGGAGGAGGCGGCCAAGGCGGGCAGGTCATAGCCGCCCTCCAGCAGGCTGACCACCCGCCCCCCGCAAACCTGGTCCGCCAGGCGGCAAAGCTCGGTCGTCAGCCAGCCGAAATCGGCCTCGTTGAGGCGCAACTGGGCCAGGGGGTCGCGGGCATGGGCGTCGAATCCGGCCGAGATCACGATCAGTTCGGGGACGAAACTCTCGATGGCGGGCAGCAGCTGTTCGGCCCAGGCGGCGCGGAACTGCGCGCCCGAGGCGCCGGGCGGCAGGGGGGCGTTGTGGATATTGCCGACTCCGGTCTCGGAGGCCGCGCCCGTGCCGGGGTAAAGCGGCATCTGGTGGCTGGAGGCGAACAGAATGGTGGCGTCGTTCTCCGTGCAATCCTGGCTGCCATTGCCGTGGTGCACGTCGAAATCGCAGATGGCGACGCGGGCAAGGCCATGCACTGCCTGGGCGTGGCGCGCCGCGATCACCGCATTGGCGAAAAGGCAGAAGCCCATGGGGCGCCGGCGCTCGGCATGGTGGCCAGGCGGGCGGGTGGCGCAGAAGGCGCGGCGCACCAGCCCCTGGCAGACCTCATCCACCGCGCGCACCGCCGCCCCCGCGGCCAGCAGCGCGGCCCGGGCGCTGCCGGCGCACATGATGGTGTCGGCATCCAGGGCCACATATTCGCCCTCGGCCGGCCGCACGCCCAGGATGGCCGCCACGTAATCGGCCGGATGGGCGCGGCTGAGCTGTTCCTCCGTCGCTTCCTCGGGCTGGTCGCGGATCAGCTCGGCGAATTCCTCGTCATCCAGGGCCTGGAGCACGGCGCGCAGCCGGTCCGGGCATTCCGGGTGACCCTCGCCCATCTCATGCGCCAGGCAATCGCGATGGGTCAGCAGCAGCACGCTCATGGCGCGGCCCTCCGTTGCAGGAGGAAGCGGAAGGCGCCGTTTTCCTCGGTGGATTCCAGCAGGGCGTGGCCGGTCTCCTGGGCATAGGCCTGGAAATCCTTTACCGCCGCAGGGTCGGTCGCCAGCACGGCGAGGCGGGCGCCGGGGGCGAGGCCGCGCAGCGCCTTGTTGGCCTTGAGCACCGGCAGGGGGCAGGTCATGCCGCGGACGTCGAGCGTGGTGGTGTCTCCCATCCCGCCAATCCAGCACCCCAGGGGGCTTGCCCGCAAGCCCGACGCGCCGCAGCTTCCCGGCCATGCGCATCGGGATTGATCTGGGCGGCACGAAGATCGAGGTGGTGGCGCTGGATGCCGCCGGCCGCATCCTGCTGCGCCGCCGCCGCCCCACCCCGCCGGAGTACAAAGGCGTCATCGCCGCCATCCAGGACCTAGTCGCCGCGGCCGAGGCGGAGCTGGGCGCGACCGGCACGGTGGGCATCGGCATCCCCGGCAGCCTCTCGCCCGAGACCGGGCTGGTGCGCGGCGCCAATTCCACCTGGCTGAATGGCGGGCGGCTCGATGCCGATCTCGGCGCTGCGCTGGGGCGCCCGGTGCGGCTTTCGAATGACGCGAATTGCCTGGCCCTCTCCGAAGCGGCGGATGGTGCGGGGGTGGGGGCTTCCAGCGTCTTCGCCGTAATCCTGGGCACCGGGGTGGGTGGGGGCGTCGTGATTGGCGGAAGGCTGGTCGAGGGCTTCAACCGCATCGGCGGGGAATGGGGCCACAACCCGCTGCCCTGGATGACGGCGGAGGAGCATCCCGGCCCCGCCTGCTGGTGCGGCAAGCGGGGCTGCATCGAGACCTTTCTCTCAGGCCCGGCGCTCGCCGCCGATGCCGATGGGCCCGGTGCGCGCGATGCGAGCGGGTTGGCGACGCGCCAGGATGCCGCCGCCCAGGCCGCGCTGGCCCGCCACTCGGACCGCCTGGCCCGTGCCCTGGCCGGGGTGGTGAACCTGCTGGACCCGGAGGTGATCGTGCTGGGCGGCGGGCTGTCCAACATGGCGCATCTCTACACGGAGCTGCCGCGCCTGCTGCCGCGCCATGTGTTTTCCGATGTGGTGCGCACCCGCATCGTCGCGGCCGCGCATGGAGACAGTTCGGGCGTGCTGGGCGCCGCGCGGCTGTGGGATTAAGCCTGACCCGCGAAGACGAAGACTGACAAAAGCAAAGGGCCCCAGCCCTCACGGCGGCGCGTAAAGCGCCTTCAGCGAGAGCCGCCGCAGCACATGGCGGGAAAGGGCATCCACCTCCCGCCGGTCGGTCAGCTGGGGGTGGACGCTGGCCCAGGCGGCGGCGAGGCGGCGCCAGAAGATGCCGAGCTCGATCAGCCGGTCCCGATACGCCGCCTGGGCCATGGCCAGCCGCCCGGCCTGGGCCAGCGTGCCCTCCGTCTCCAGCCGGGCCACCGCCGCGTCGCGCAGCGCATCCGCCGTCTCGCGCGGGACGCAGACCAGGGGCTCGATCTGCCGCAGCGCATGGGCGATGAGGTCGCCGGACCAGCTGGCATCGCGCACCAGGATGCGGGTGGTGGCGGCCACCATGCGCTCCATGCCCGCATAATCGGGCTGGGCGGCATGGGCGGCCAGCACCTCGGCATGGGCATGGGCCAGGCGGTGCAGGCCGCGCGCCAGATTCGCCATGCGCTCCAGCCCAAAGCCGCCCTGGCGGATGCAGGTGGCGGCCGCCGCCTCGAACATCTTCACCCCGGGCGGCGTGCGGCGCAGCGCGTCGAGAAAGGCGCTCCCCGCCTCGCCCGAGCCGCGTTCGAGGGCGGCCACCAGGGCGGTGGTGGCGGCGTAAAGGTGATGCTCCTCCGGCGGGGGCAAGGGCTCGCCGCGCAGGGCGGGGGGCACGGGGTCCCCGGGGGTGACGCTCTCCACGAGGCGCAGGGCCGAAGGCATGAGGCGCAGCAGCCGGAAATCGCGGCTGCGGGGCGGGATGTCCAGGGCGGAATGGGCCGTCTCGATGTCGAGCACCAGGCGCAGGGATTCGCAGCGGCGGACGAAGATGATCTCGCCCGAGGGGCCGCGCTCGAAGGCGAGTTCGCGGTCGCGCAGCCAGGGGGCGTTGAAGTCGAAGATCTCGGGCGGCCATTCCTCGTCGGGGGCCAGGCCGGGGAACCGCACGGGGTCGAACTGGACGGGATCGGGGAGGGGCACGGGGCCGAGCAGTAGCGCCGGGTGGATTAATTCTCCGTCACCATCCAGTCCGCGAAGCTGGGCGAGGCCATCAAATCTATGCTTGAAAATTTTGTGGATTCTGCATGAAAATCAATTTGGAAGAA
>JAIYCD010000339.1 GCA_027488195.1 Acetobacteraceae bacterium
GCATCCGCCATGGAGGGGTTGGGCAGCGCATAGACCACGTCCACCATCGGCGCGATCGTGTCGGCGATCAGCACCTTCATGCAGAAGCCGATCATGAAGCGCCGGGCACCCAGGCCGAATTTCTCCCAGCTGTGGACGCGGTGCTTCAGGTCATGCTCGATCTCGGCGTAGCGCACGATGGGCCCGGCGATGAGCTGGCTGAAGATCGCCTTGTAGGCGGCATAGGCGATGAAATTTCGGCTGACAGGCACGTCCTTCCGCCAGACGTCGATCAGGTAGCTCACCGATTGCAGCACGTAGAAGCTGAGGCCGATGGGCAGGATGATCTCCTGCCAGGGCGTGGGGGTGAGGCCCATCGCCGTCACCACCTGGTTGAAGCTCTGCACGCCGAAATTCGCATATTTGAAATAGGCGAGAACGCCGAGATTGCCGACGAGGCCCAGCATCATCCAGCGGAAGCGGGCATCCGAGCCCTCACCCGCCGCATTCACCCGGAGTGCCACGAAGAAGGTGAAGAGCGTGACACCGCCCAGCAGCGCCAGGAAGTCCACCCGCCACCAGGCATAGAAGGCCCAGGAGAGGAGGAGGATCGTCCAGTTCCGGAAGCGCGCGGGCGTCAGGAAATACAGGGCGAAGAAGAGCGGCAGGAAGAGGAACAGGAACTCGAAGGAGGCGAAAATCATGCCCACATGCCTTTCGGGATGCGTGGACACCGGGCCCCGCCCGGCCGGGCGACGTGGCAGATGAGCGCACAGCCCATAGACTTCCCCCGATCTGTCCAAAAATGGTGATTCCGCTTACCATTACGCGAATTGTTTGCGCAATGGCCGTCGGACCAGGCATGGAAGCGCCTACCAGATGTTCCGCGGGCGATGCCTGCGCTATAGGCTCGCTCTCTTCTCTCTCGAGGCGCGCGCGTGCAGGACCAGATCACCGATCCCGATGCCCTGACCTATATCGCCCGGCGCGGCGTGGCGCCGCAGTGGCGGGTGTTCCTGCGCGCGATGATGGAGACGCTGGAAAGCCACCTGGACCACGGCGCGCGGGAGGGGTTGCTGCGCATGGTGGGTGCGAGGATGGCGGCCCTGATGCCCCTGCCCCCCTGCGCGACGCTGGGGGAGCTGGAAAGCCGCATGAATGACACGCTCGCCGCCGCCGATTGGGGCTATGTGCAGCTGAGCCTCGACGTGAACAACCGCACCGTGGTGCTGCGCCATGTGGCGGCACCCCTGGTCGGCACCCATGCGGACCTGACCGGCGGCTGGCTGGGCTCGGTGCTGGAAGGGCTCTACGGCACCTGGTTCAGCAACCAGCCCGGGGCCGAGCCGGGCATCCATGTCCGCCGCTTCGGCCCCGATGGCGGCGCCATGCTGCTGCGCTACGCCCGCGGGTGAATCATCCGGGGTTGCGCAGGTTCTCGCGCAGCGTCCGGCCCGCATAGTCGCGCCGGAAGATCCCGCGCCGCTGCAATTCCGGCACCACCATCCGGCCGAATTCCTCGAAGGTGCCGGGGAAGACGGTGGGCGGCAGGATGAAGCCGTCGCAGGCGCCCGTGGTGAACCAGTCCTCCATGATATCCGCGATCATGCCGGGCGTGCCCGCCACAAGCGCGCGTGGCTGGCGCACCGCCTCGGCGAAGGTGATGCCCCTGGCCTTCGCCACCTGGAGCATGCGGTCCCGGTGGCCCTGCACGCCCTGGTTGGTGTCGCGCGCCTCCATCGCCTCGGGCGTCTCCACCAGGCTGAGATCGGCCGCGACCGACCAGGAGCTGGAGGCGATGACCAGCTCCGGGTCCACCAGCGATTCGAGATGGGCCGCCTTCTCGCGCGCGATGCTCTCCGTCTCGCCCACCACCACCGTCATCGAGGGCAGGATGGCGCATTCATCGGGGTTGCGGCCGATCGCCTCCATCCGCGCGCGGATATCCATCCGGTAGGCCAGCGAATCCGCCTTGGTGGCGGGGGTCGCGAAGATCATCTCGGCCCAGCGCGCGGCGAAGGCGCGGCCACGGGGTGAGGCGCCGGCCTGCATGATGCCGGGCCTGACCTGCGGGCTGCGCGGGATGGAAAGCGGGCCGCGCGTGCTGATGTATTTGCCCTGGTAGTTGGCGTAGCGCACCTTGGAGGGGTCGGCGAAGACGCCGCTCTCGCGGTCCAGCACCAGGGCGTCCTCGTCCCAGCCATTCCAGAGCGCGTCGCAGGCCTCCATCACCTCATCGGCCATGTCGTAGCGCTCCTCCTTGGGAGGCAGGCCCGGCATGCCGCAATTCTGCGCCTCGAAATCGCGCCCGGTGGTGACGACGTTCCAGGCCGCCCGCCCCTGGCTCATCAGGTCGAGCGAGCCGAGGTAGCGGGCGATGACATAGGGTGCCACGAAGCTGGTGGAGAGGGTGACACCGATGCCCAGATGCTCCGTGACGCGCGCCATCAGGGGGGCGATCACCATCGGGTCCATCAGGCTGAGCTGGCCGCCGCGCCCCAGGAAATCGTCGTATTTTCCCTTGTAGAGATCGGGGATGCCGAGGCCGTCGGCGAAGAAGCAGGCATCGAAGCGCGCCGCCTCCAGCACGCGGGCGCAATGCTCCCAGCGGCGCGGATCGAACAGGTCATCCAGCGTGGCCGAAGGGTGGCGCCAGGTGCTGGGGTAGCTGAAATTCGGCCCGGATTTCAGGTAGGCGACCAGGTGCATCTTGCGCGTCATCACGCGACGACCTCCTCGGAGATGGCGCGCAGATCCACCTCGAAGGCGAGGCCGGTGACGGGCGGATGCGCCGGCACCAGCGTGAGGCCGCCCCAGGCCAGCGGCATATGGCCGGTGACGATCTCCAAGCTCGGCTCCAGCGGATGGATGGTGTAGGCCTGGGCGCCGGTGACGCGACCCTCCTCCACGCCGAGTTCCGCCATGCGGGCGCGCAGTTCCGCCATCACATATTCGGCCTTCACGCGGAGCCCGGCGGGCGAGACATCGGCGCCACCGATGATCCCTTCCTCGAAGCTCGCGGCGGCGCTGGTCTCGGGCTTGCCGGAGATGAAGAAATCCGCGCCCCCCGCGCCCTCGGCCGGGACCGTGAAGGTGATGGCGAAGAGCACGACCTCCGCGGGCGGCGCCAGGATGGGGGCGAGGTTGCTGCGGCCGATCGGATAGGGCGGCGCCGCGCTGAAGCCCTGGGCGCGGAGGGCCGCGAGATAGGTCTCGTTGAAGGCCAGGAATTCCGCGATGGGCAGCGGCAAAGGCGAGCGCAATTCGCAGGCGGCCAGCGCCTCGGGCGGGCGGCCGGCGGCGGCGATGATGGCGCGCGCGGCGGCGAGGCCCTGCGCCAGCGGCAGCGGCTCGCGGAAGCGCACGCGCCGCAGCGCGAAGCCGGGCTCGGCCGCGACGCCGCCCGAGAATTGCCGGCCGGGGACGAAGCGGTAGCCGCCAGGGGCGAAGCGGATGGATCGGGGCTGCATGCGCGAAGTCTGGCCCATCGGCCCCGCGATGCAAGCCTCGATTACGGCAGCAGGAGTTCCCGCGTCTGCGCCACCGCCTCGGCCAGCGTGACGCGGCGCGGTGTGACGCCCTCCGGCAGGCCGGCCAGCACGCGGGAGGGGCAGGCGCGGTCGAGCAGCACGAAGACGCCCTTGTCATCGGCGCGGCGGATCAGCCGGCCAAAGGCCTGGCGCAGCTTGTGCCGGGCATGCGTGTCGTCGAAGCCCTGCGGCGCGCCCTCGCTCAGATGCAGCCGGCGCTCGCGGTGCAGGATGGTGCGGCGCGGCCAGGGCACGCGGTCGAAGACGAGCAGGCGCAGCGCGCGGCCGGGCACGTCCACGCCATCGCGCATCGCATCGGTGCCAAGCAGGCAGGAGTTTTCCTCGGCGCGGAAGATGTCCACCAGCGTGGCATTGTCCATCGCATCCACATGCTGGGAATAGAGGGGGATGCCGCGCGCCTCCAGCGCGGGGGCGATGCGCTGCGCCACGTCCCGCAGGCGGCGGATGGCGGTGAAGAGGCCGAGTGCGCCACCGCCGGATGCCAGGAACAATTGCTGCATGGCGCTGGCGACGGGGCCTGATTGCCGCGCATCCACATCGGTCACGATGAAGGTGCGGGTGTTCGCCGCGTAGTCGAAGGGCGACGGGAGCGCCGCACGGATCGCGGGCAGCGGCAGATGCGCGGCCCCCGTGCGCGCCTCCGCCTCGCGCCAGGCGGAATCGGGGTCGTCGCGCTTGGCGGCATCGGTCAGCGTGGCGGAGGTGATGAGCATCCCATGCGCGGGCGCGGCCACCACCTGCGCGAAGGGGATGGTCGGGTCCAGCCAATGGCGGTGCAGGCCGGCATCCACGTCCCGCCCCTCGCGACGATCCAGCTGGAGCCAGTCCACCATCACCGGGCGCGTGCCGGGCTCGGCCTGGGTGGTCGAAAGCTGCCCCAGCATGGCGCGCCAGGCGCCGAGCGGCATGAGGGCGCGGCGCTCGATCCCGCGCATGGCCGTCTCCAGCCGGATGCGCTCGCCGACTTCCGGCTCTTCCTCGCCCTCCGGCGTCTCCAGCTTGGCGGCCAGCGCGTCCCGCAGGCGGGTCAGCGGCTGTTCCAGCGCGTGCAGGGCGCTGGCCAGGGCCGCGCCCGATTCCAGCACCGCCTCACCCACCGGATGGAGGTCCACCTCCAGCGTGTAGATGCCGTCATCCTCGACGGCGCGGGCGAGGATCTGCTGGCGGGCGGCGTGCAGGAAGGTCTCGGTCGCATTGCCATCGGCGGGCAGCGCGCCGTCGCCCATGCGGGCATACCAGCCGCCGCCGGGCAGGCAGCGCGCGGCGTGCAGCGCCTCCTCCATGGGGGCGAGCAATTGCGGGATGTCGCCCGCCAGCTCCTGGATGCGGGCGCGCAGGCCCTTGGCGCGGGAACGCCCGCCCTCAGCGCCCAGCAGCCAGCGGCGCAGCTCGGCCGCCTCCACGCCGGTCAGCGCCGCGGAGAAGGCGCTGTCGGCCGCGTCAAACAGGTGGTGCCCCTCATCGAAGACGTAGCGCGTGGGCTTGCCATCCTCGCCGCCGCCAAGTGCCGCCTGCACCATCACCAGCGCATGATTGGCGACGACGAGGCGCGCCGTGCGCGCCCGGCGGATCGAGTGCTCGACGAAGCATTTCCTGTAGTGCGCGCAGGCCGAGCGGATGCATTCGCCCCGCCGGTCGGCCAGGCCCATGAGCGCGCCGGGCTGGAACAATTCGCCGATCCAGCCGGGGAAGTCGCCGCCCTGGATGTCGCCATCGCGCGTGGCCCCCGCCCAGCGGGAGACGAGGGCCAGCGGCAGCGCCATCTGGCGCATCGCCGACTGGCCCAGCGCCTCATCCAGGTTGAGCAGGCAGAGGTAGTTCTCGCGCCCCTTGCGGACGGTGACGCGCGCGCGCCGCTCCTCCGGATCGGGGAAGAGCTGCATCAGCTCCTGGTCGATCTGGCGTTGCAGGTTGCGGGTGTAGGTGCTGATCCAGACGGGTGCGCCGTTGCGCTCGGCCCAGAGGCTGGCGGGCGCGATGTAGCCCAATGTCTTGCCGGTGCCGGTGCCGGCCTCGGCCAGGATCATGTGGGGTGCGCCCTCGGCCTCGCGCGCGGCGAAGGCGCCGGCGGCGGCGGAGGCGAAATCGGCCTGCTGGGGGCGCTGCTCGGCGCCGGCGCCCAGCATCTCGGCCAGGCGGCGGCGCGAATCGGCGCCGCTGACGGCGTGGCTCGCGGGCGCGGGAGGTGGCGCGGTTTCCTCCCATTCGTCGAGGCGCCGCCAAGTCTTGAAGGCGTTGCGGTCGGGCTTGGCGTCGGGCTGTCCGAGGGCGGCCAGCACGCTCGGCACCCAGGGCCAATGCGCCGCACCCGCGAGTTGGGCCGCCATGCCGGCCGCCTCCTTCCCCGAGGGGGCGCGCGCCTCATCGGCCAGCGCGCGCAGCAGGCGGGAGGCGATTTCGGGCAGGAGGGCGGCCGCGGCCTCGTCATCCTCGGGCGGCGGCAGATCCAGCACCAGGGCGAGGCCGCGCGGCGTGGGCGGTGCGCTGCGGGCGGGGAGCGCGAAGGCGAAGAGCTCCAGCAGGTCGAAGCAGTCCAGGAAGCGCGGCAGGTCCAGGCGCTTCGCCGTGGAGGGGGCATGGACCAGGAGCGGCGGCGGGTATTCGCCCAGCGCCTCGGCGATGCGGCCACCGGTCAGCGTCAGCACCTCGCCATCGGGCGTGAGCAGCGTGGCGCGGCCATGCGAGGCCACGAGGGCCGGCGCGTCGGGCAAGAGGAGGCGGGGGGAAACGGCGGCCATGGGCGCCTGCTTATGCGCCAGGGGGCGCGGGCCGCCAACCTCGATCCGTGATGGGAACCACAAGGCGGCCGGGCTGTTTCCCCGCCTGCACATCCGAATGGGGAACGCCGACATGGCCGAGGAGGAACGGACGGCCGAATGGATCGGCCAGCGGATCGAGCAGGTGATGCTCGAATACGCGCAACGCGAGGAAAGCGGCCAGGCGGCCGGGGTGCAGCGCTTCCGGTGGCGGCGGGGGGTGTGTTAAACTCCCCGCGCGTCTCCGTAGCTCAGCAGGATAGAGCACCAGATTCCTAATCTGGGGGCCGTGGGTTCGAATCCCGCCGGGGACAAACTACAAAGCCGCTTTGTATTAACTGCCCGGTAAGTCGTTGAATTAGAAAGATTGAACCGCCGGAGCCACTACAAAGTGGACTTCAAACCCTGAAGGCCGATCCTCACCACAAGGGCCTCGACCTGACTGAGGGGCATCACTGGGTCTTCCGGCGGATCATCCCTGCTGCCCTGCGCCCGGCGGCGAAGCGGATGTTCAAGGTTAGCGCCGAATTCCAGATCGCCCTTTCCACGCATCAGCGTGACGACGCCGTCGCTCACCTGCCCGACGCGCGCAGAAGTGGATCGACGGATGGCAATCCTGCGGGAGGAGGTTGAGGCGGCTAACGAGGCCGCTGCGCCCACGGTCGGCCCCGACAAGGTGGGTCACCCGGACCTGCGCGCCGTCCTCGGCCTCGCGCCGACAAAGCCGCCATCATTCCCCGCCGTGGATCATGACCTTCTGCTCGCCGCGCTCGACCGTTGGCATCAGGAGTGACGTGCTCCCCTGAAATGGCGCCATTTTTCGGGAGAGTCCGCTCCAGCGAAGGACGGACGAATGAAGCGCGGCAGGTTCAGCGATGAGCGGATCATCGGGATATTGAAGGAACAGGAAGCCGGTGCGGCGACGGCGGATGTGTGCCGGCGACGTGCCCTGCGGGACCGCGCCGCCCGCGCAGACCGCCGGTGGGGGACGGTCCCCATCGCGGGGATGGTAGACGCCCAAGGTCACCTGCTCCTCGTCGGTATCCACCCGGATCTCCCGACGCAGGTTGTCGAGCGCGTCGTGGCCCGGCGTTGGCCACAGGTCCGCTGTCAGCCTCCTTTCGACCCTGCGCCGTCGTTCACCTTCAGGCCGGAGGGCGGGGGAGCGGGAGCCGATGCCGATGGTGTTCGCGTGACGCCGCGCGGCGGAATCATTTCGGCCCTCCCGTGGGCGCCGCTGTATGAAGCGGCGGTGCGCCCGCCAGCCCCTCCCCCCGCCAAAGCCAACGGCAAGGCTGCCCTGAACCGGCTCCGGGACGGGCTGATCCTCGGCTTCCCCGACTCTGTAGAGCGGCGGCACCTCCACCACCTCCGGGGGGTGAACCTCCTTGGTACGCCGGAGGGTTGGAAGATGGCGGCGTGCGGCAGGGTGGTGAACCGTAAGGGGGAGAGGGTGCTGTGCCGGAAGGCGGGCTGCCCCCGCTGCGCGCCGCGATGCGCCACGCCAAGCGCACGGCCATCGCTGTGGCGCAGGTCGCCCACGAGATTGGCGGCGCCCTCTGGCACCTGACAATCATCGCTGATCCGACCGCCGACATCGAGCGCGTCGGGACCACTGCCACGCGCGTGGCCGACAGGGGCAAACACGACAGCATGATGCGCCCTACAGCGTCACTCCAGATCGGCCGAGGTAAGTAATTCGAGGGCTTTCTGCGCCCCACAAAAATGCAAAAAATAACAATTATCTAATTCATTTCTGAAAATATGTTTGTATGAAAGTGTATAGATTTGGCGTTTTTGATCATCTGTAGGCCAATCGGCAAAATACAATCGCAAACACAAAGCAAACTCCCAATTAAATCGCGGAGATAACTCTCCAAGGATATTTCGAGTTACAATTTCATGCGATAAAGCTGGCTGCTCATATAGCCTACCCAGCTCCTTTCTTTTATAAATATCCTGAAACATTTCAGAGTATTTCGATGGTGAAAATACCAAAACGCCAGTATTGAGCATTGTATTATGATTTTGTTCTATTTCATGCAGATCAAAAATCTTTTTTGCTTCTTCGGCAATAAAGATTGCAGCCCAATCCGGCTTTATTGTTATATTATATAGTTTTTCATAGTACCTATGTTTAACTGCCTGCGAAGCTTGAGAGCCAGACACGGACACATAGATAAGGGAAGGGTCCTCGCAGAATTCGAATATGTTTAATGCATTTTGGGAAACAATGATGTCACTATCAAGCCAAGCAATTTTTTCGTATTGTTTTATGCCGCCGATTTTATGAACTAACAACTTCTGCCATGCTGGTGATCTGTTATTATTTTGTGCTTTTTTATCAATAAAATCTGTAATTACGATGATATCTGATTTTATTTTTTCAGCATATCGCTCCCATGATGGACGGGATAGATTTTCCCAAAGCCTTCGATAAGAATCTCCTATAACAATTGTTACAATTGCTGTATTATTCTGTGTTGTTGGTATAATTTTTTTAGTCTTATCAATAAAAATTGTTGTCATTTTCTTCCTCACCCTTGTGAGGATACGCTGCGAAAATGTCTATGCCATGTCAATAGATACTTTTTTTGCGTTGGCGTTATGATTTCTGGCGTTGATTGCGCGACCAATTCATTTAACCCGAAATAGATAAGGTTAAACCCGCCGGGCAGACCGCCCTCAGTGCGTCGAAACCGGGACCACTTCCAGCGAGGGCCTGCCCAGCGGAGCAGTCAGCAAGGAGAAGCACCACCAGAACCTGCCGACCGCAACGGCAACCCATGGTCCCGGCCCATGCCCGTTTGCTTCTGACGCCCCGCCCGCCAGCTTGGGGTCAGTGCCAGAACCTTGTATCGCGCGGACGATGCCACGGACCTGTGCCCCATGCGGGACACGGCGAAGGCGGGGGAACACGGGTCAGGCGTTCCCCTCAACCCGCCGATTGCCGCGCTCTACGCGCCGCACCTCCAACATGCCGTCGAGTGCGTCGGCGAAGAGCAGCACCCACAGCAGGCGACGCGCGAACTTGCCCCCTCTTGGCCGGGCAAGACGACCTCCCGTCAGAGACCTGCTTGCCCTGCCAACAAGCATCCTCATTGCTGTCAGCGCGAGATGCAGCCTAGCCTGCCACAGCCGTTGATGGTCAGGATCGCCGCCGCACCTCAGGCGGCGCGGATACCCGACAGGAACTCGTTCATCTGCTGGCTCAACTGCTCGGAACGCTCGGCCAGTTCCGCTGAAGCCGAGCGAACCTGTGACGCTGCGGCACCCGTCTGTGCCGCACCAGCGGTGACGCCCTCCGCACTATGGGTTACTTCCTGAGTGCCTCGGGCAGCATCGCTCACGGCCCTGCCAATCTCGCGCGTTGCCGATGCCTGCTCCTCCGTTGCGGCCGCCACCTGCGTCATGGTCTCGTCCATCACTGAGATGGTCTTCGCGATTCCCCGAATGGCCTCCACGGCGCGCTGCGTATCCGCCTGAATCGAGTTGATCTGCTGCCCAATCTGCTCCGTCGCCTTGGCCGTCTGGCTTGCCAACGTCTTCACCTCGCTGGCCACCACGGCAAAGCCCTTGCCAGCATCCCCAGCGCGCGCTGCTTCGATGGTCGCGTTCAGCGCAAGGAGGTTGGTTTGCCCAGCAATGTCCCCAATCAGCTTTACGACCTCGCTGATCTCTCGGGCCGACGTCGCGAGTGCCTCCACGGCTGCATCGGTAGTGCGCGCCTCATCCGCCGCCTGCGAGGCAGTCTTGGCGCCAGAAGCGACCTGTCGTGCAACTTCAGCGATGCTCGCCGCCATCTCCTCGGTGGAGGCAGCAACGGTCTGCACATTGCTGCTGGCCTGATTCGCTGCCGTAGCCAGTATCTCAGCCTGCCGAGTGCCCGCCTGGGCGGTGTCCTGCATGGCAGCGGCGGTTGCGTTCAGTTCTGTTGAGGCAGCCGCCACCACCCTGAGCACATCCGACGACTGGTCCCCAAAGCGCGTAACGAGTGCCTCGATGCGCCCAGCCCGCTCCTTCTTTGCGGATTCCTCTTGCGCGATCTCAGCGGCAACTCGGTCTTGCTCGACCGCCGCTTTCCGGAAGCTCTCCAGAGCCATAGCCATCCGCCCGATCTCGTCCGGACGGTCTACGAATGGGACTGGAGAAGACTTGTCCCCATCCTTCAATGCGTCCATGCGCCGTGTGATGACGCCGACAGGCCGAGAAACGCCAGCGAGCATCAGCCATAGCGCCGCTGCGATGGAACTGCATCCGAGGATAATGAGAAGCGCCACGACCAAGCGGAAGGTCATGATCATGCTGGCGGAGGCGTCATCTGACTCGCTTTGGTTCCGCTCCAAGGAGGTCGTAATCTTCGACTGCAGCCGGTCCCGCAGCTCATTCAACGCAGGCCTCCGGCTGCCATCCACCATCGCAAGTGCGCGCTCGTTTTCATTCGCGAGGGCCAACCGCTCGATATCTCGCGTGATGGTAGTTATCCGGTCGTAACGTGCACGGAGGTCGGTGACCGAGTCACGGATGCCGGAATTGATACGCGCTGCGGCTGCCAGGTTTTCCGCCACTGCTGCACGAATTCGCTGGAGCTCCTGCTGGCTCCTCCGCATGGCCTCCTCTGAGGTCTCCGCAATCATTCTATTCAGGACTCGGCCATCATCGTGGATCGCGGTATTCGCCATCGAAAGATAGATCAGGCTCCGGGCCTCCACATCGAGCAGGCGTGTGTAGGCCTGATCGGCTTGGGAAAACCGTTCAAGGACATACAGCGTCAGTCCGGCTCCCGTTGCAGCCAGTAGGCCAACTGCCAGAAGCATCTTTTGGAGAATGGGAAGCTGCAGAAGCCTTTGGCGCACAGACGCACTCCTTGGAAAACTCGGTGGTCCCAACGGCACTCCCTTCTCAGGTATGGGTGAAGAAATCGTTGCGGTGCTCGCCGCGCAGCGGAGCCAGCCGAGCATGATGCATGGCGTTGCAACCTCGCGCCGGGTCACCCGAATGCGATGGCGAATCTTTCACCGGAGAGCTCAGCGACTTTCCTGCGGGAAAGGCCTTGCGGCCAGCACGAGCGGCGAGGGCGTTGCCCAGCGCGGCGCGCCGTTGCTTGGCTTGCGATGAGAAGATAGTGACGCCGAAGGAGGAACCTGCCCTTGCGGCACGTCTCGAACGCTGCGCGGCGGCGCGTTGGCGGCGGGGGCTTGCACAGTGGGCTGGGGAAGCTGCCGCACCTGCCCTCCATCTGGTTTTGCCCGAGAAACTCCGGCCTCTGATTGGAGTAGCACCGAAGCTCCGCCGCGCTCTCCGTGATCTCCGAGATCGGGCTGCGCGCAATGACACTCGTTGGCGGGCGGTCGCAATTGCCGGAATGCTGGACGGGAGTGGGCGCGCGCATGTCCTTGTTCGGCATATGGAACTGCCGGCAACCTTGGCGACAGGCGCCATGACGCGGCGCTGGCCAAAGGCGCGCTGCGTAGATTCTGGCGAAATGGGGCCGAGGTTCTTCTTCTCTGCGGCCGATGCAGCCGCAGTTGGTCGTGCGCGTCGGGGTGTTGAACCACTGCGCGTGGTGGTCCTTGCACAACGGGCTCGTCGACCGCGCCACGCTGCGTCGGGTGAGCGGGAGCCTATGCCGTGGCTCTTCCTCTGATCGCGAGCGACGAGATCAAGTCGGTGATGCTTCAATGCCCTGCGCCTGTGACCCCGCCGAAGGCGGCGCTCCAGCGGAGCACTGACAAAGGGCCAAAGCCTCTCTCCGGCAGGTCGGCCCCACAAGCACCCTACAACCTTCCGCTACAACACGAACGCTGGCCATCAGGGGCAAAGCCACGGTTTTCCTTGGGTTAGGGCCTATCCTTGAGTTCATCCCGCCGGGGACATTTCCTCAGTTTTCCAATGGCGCGCCTCGCGGCGCGATGCGCCCGTCATTCGCCCCGCAGCACGGCGACGAAGGCGCGGGCCGCCGGGCCGGGTGGGCGTTCCCGGTGATGGATGGCGGCCAGGATCGCGGCCGGCCGGTCGCGGAACGGGGTGGAGCCCTCCAGCAGGACCATCCGGCCCGCGGCCAGGTCCTCGGCCACCATGGCGCGTGGCATGCTGCCCCAGCCCAGGCCCGTGCGCAGCAGCGCCAGCTTCGTCGTCACATCCGGGACATACCAGCGGTTGATGCCGACAACGCCGTGGTCCCGCCCGCGCCGCGCCGCGCGCTCGACACTGACGGCGACCTGAAGGTGTTCGCCCAGCACCTCCGGCGCCAGCGGCCCATCCATTGCCGCCAGCGGATGATCCCGCGCGGCGACAAAGACCATGTCGAGATCGGTCACCAGGCTGCGCTCCGCCCAGTCCGGCAGGCCAGGCAGGTCGAGCGCCAGGGCCAGGCCCGCCTCGCCCTCCAACAGGCTGGCGACGGCCTGTTCGTCGGGCTGGATCAGGAGCCGCAGCTGCACGCCCGGATAGGCGCCATGCAGCCGGGCCAGGGCCGGCGTCACCAAGGCCAGCGGCGTCAGGCTCGACAGCGCGACCGTCAGCTCCGCCTCCACCCCCTGGGCGATCCCGGCGGCCTGGCGGCGATAGGCCGCGACATCCTCCACCACCCGCCGCGCGCGCGGCAAAAGGGCGCGCCCGGCCTCGCTCAGCACCGGGCGATAGGCCGCGCGGTCGAACAGCGGCAGGCCCGTCTGCTCCTCCAGCTTCTGCACCGCATAGGTCACGGCGGATTGCGCCCGCCCCAGGCGGCGGGCCGCGCCGGCGAAGCTCCCGGCCTCGGCGATGGCGACGAAGACGGTGAATTGGTCGAGGGTGAGAGCGTCCATATCTTCAAATTATCCGAATCTATTCTCCGAAATTGTTCCGGTTTTTTGAAGTTTCAAGATGCCCCATCTGTCCTGCAAGGGCGCCGATCCCAGGCGCGACCCAGATCAACCAGGAGCATCCCATGAACGACACCCTCTTCGTCACCGGCGCCTCAGGCCAGCTCGGCCGGGCGGTGATCCATCACCTTCTCGCCACGGAGGGCGTGGCCCCGGGCCGCATCCTCGCCGGCACGCGTGAGCCCTCGAAGCTCGC
>JAIYCD010000311.1 GCA_027488195.1 Acetobacteraceae bacterium
CGACCGGCAGGTGCCCGGCCGTGAGATCGGCCAGATAGGCCCCGCTGCCGCGATAGGGCACCTCGTTCAGCTCGATGCCCGCGCGCAGCGCGAATTGCCGCGCCGAGAAGGAGGATTGCGCATCGGAGGTCCCCTGCGCGACGCCGCCCGGCTGGGCGCGCGCTGCCCGGATCAGCCCGGCGACGTCCTGGAAGGGGGCCCGCATGCTGGCCATCATCACCATCGGATAGCGCGCGGTGATGGAGAGCAGGGTGAAATCCGTCACCGGATCATAGGGCAGGGGGCCGAGCTGCCGCGCCATGATGTGGGTGCTGGTCTGGGCGCCCAGCGTATAGCCATCGGGCGCGCTGCGGGCCACGGCCTCGGTGCCCACGATGCCATTGGCGCCGGGCCGGTTCTCCACCACGAAGCTGCGGCCGAAGCGGGCGGTGAGCTGCTCGGCGATGGCGCGAGTCGTCACATCCGTCCCGCCGCCGGCGGCATAGGGG
This sequence comes from Acetobacteraceae bacterium, assembly GCA_027488195.1. Taxonomy (GTDB): domain Bacteria; phylum Pseudomonadota; class Alphaproteobacteria; order Acetobacterales; family Acetobacteraceae; genus Roseococcus. Next base: position 489 of record JAIYCD010000311.1, read on the forward strand.
ACGATGATGCGCACCGTGCGCGAGGGCCAGACATCCTGCGCGCGCGCCAGCGAGGGCAGGGCGAGGGAAGCGCCGAGGGCGGCGCGGCGGGTGATCCTGCTCATGTCGTCTCTCCGTTGTTCACTTGCGCCAGTCGCGCGCGTTGGGGCGTGCCAGGCCCAGGTTTTCCCGCAGCGTCGGGCCGGCGTAATCCCTGTGATACAGCCCGCGCCGCTGGAGTTCGGGCACGACGAAGCGGGTGAAATCCTCGAAGGCGCCGGGCGTATGGGTGGCCGCCAGCACGAAGCCGTCGCAGGCGCGGGTGGTGAACCATTCCTCCATCTGGTCCGCCACATCCTTGGGTGTGCCGACGAAGTTCGGGAATTCCTTGATGGTGCCGCGGCCGGAGAAATGCACGAAGTCCCGCACGGTCGGGTTTGGCTTGCCGCTCAGCATCACCACGCGGTCCTTGAAGCCGGTCCAGGACATCTTCTGGAGTTCCGCATCGGTGAACTCGCTGTCCAGGTCCTTGCTGGCGAAGTCGAAATTCGTGACCTCGGAGAGCAGCACCAGCCCATCGATCGGCTTGGAGAGTTCGAGGACCGCCTCGCGCTTGGCTTCCGCGATGGCCCGCGTCTCGCCGACACAGACGTAGCAGGCCGGCGCCACGAACACCTTCTCTGGGTCGCGCCCCGCCTCGGCCACGGCGGATTTGAGGTCGGCATACTGCTTCCGGCCGGCTTCGATGTTGGGATAGACCACGAAGATCAGCTCCCCCCAGCGGCCGGCGAAGCGGCGCCCGCGGCCGGATTGCCCGGCCTGGATCAGCACCGGATGCCCCTGTGGCGAGCGCGGCACGGAGAGCGGGCCCTTCGAGCGAAAATACTTCCCCTCATAGTTCACCGCATGCACACGGGCGCCATCGGCGAAGCGGCCGCTCGCCTTGTCGGCGATGATGGCGCCCTCCTCCCAGCTGTCCCAATGGCCCATGACGCATTCGACGAATTCATCGGCGCGGTCATACCGCGCGTCATGCTCCAGATGCTCCGAGCGGCCGAAATTGGCGGCCTCGGAATCATTGAGCGAGGTGACGATGTTCCAGGCCGAGCGGCCGCGCGTCATCAGATCGAGGGTCGCGAAAAGCCGCGCCACATGGAAGGGCTCGTAATAAGTGGTGGAATAGGTGGCGCCGAGGCCGAGATTCTTGGTGGCGCAGCCGATGGCCGTCAGGATCGAGATGGGGTCCATCTTCACGACGCGGATGCCGTTCTCCACCGCCTCGCGATGGTCATGGCCGTAGATGTCGGGCATCGCCAGCCGGTCGTCGAAGAAGGCCAAATGGAATTTGCCGTCCTCGAGCACGCGGCCGATGCGCTGGAAATAATCGGGCGTCAGGAAGTCGAGCGCATTGGCGGGATGCCGCCAGGAGCCGGGGGCGATGGAGCAGTTCTGGGCCTGCATGAAGCCCACCATGGCCATCTGGCGCGGGTGCTGTGTCATCCGGATCAGTTTCCTCAGGCGTTTGATTGCGGGCGAGGCTATGGGGTAAGAGGACTTTCGTCCAGACGATTTGCGCACACGGTTGCGCAATTTTTTTGGCCGATCATGGGAGTTATTTCGCTAGCGGAAGGCGAAGCGGCCTCGATTTATGAGGACGTTTGCGCAGCCTTCCCGGCGCGTGCTACGCCGCATCCATGGAGCTTCCGCCCCGCCGCCCCCGCGCGACGATCCTGACCCTGTCCCGCAGTGCCGGCGTCTCCGCCTCCACCGTCTCGCGCGCGCTGAAGGGCGATCCGCGCATCTCGAAATCCATGCGGTCGCGCATTGCGGAGCTGGCGCGGGATGCGGGCTACTTGCCCAATGCCTTGGCGCGCACCCTCTCCTCCGGCCGAAGCGGCCTGCTGGGCCTGGTGCTGGGGCCGCGCAGCAATCCCTTCTACGCGACCCTGCTGGAGGAGGTGGTGGCGCAAAGCGCGGATCGGTCCTTGCGCTTCCTCATCCTGCATGCCGGCCCCGGCCCCATCGAGGACCGCACGACCGAGGCCCTGCTGCAATACCAGATGGATGGCTGCCTCATCACCTCGGCCGACATGTCGTCGCGCGCGGCCGAGATCTGTGCGTCCAACGGGGTCCCGGTCGTGATGATCAACCGCGTGCCGCGCCTGCATGCCAGTGCCGTCTCCTGCGACAATGCGGAAGGGGGCGCCCGCATGGCCGAGCACCTGCTGGCGGGCGGCCACCGCCGGGCGGCGGTGATTCACACGGGCGGCGCCAGCTCCAACGGCATCGACCGCGAGCGCGGCTTCACCGAGGCCTTCCTGGCCGGCGGCGGCCACATCGCGGCACGCTTCGATGGCCGCTCCATCTACGAGGGCGGGCATGACGCGGGCCGCCAGATCGCCGCCATGGACGCGCGGCCCGATTGCGTCTTCGCGGTCAGCGACATCATCGCCATGGGCGCCATGGACGCGCTGCGTGAGGCGGGGCTCGCCATCCCGCGCGACATCTCCGTCAGCGGCTTCGACAGCATCCCCGAGGCCGCCCGCGCCGCCTATGACATCACAAGCTTCGAGCAGCCGCTCACCACCATGGTCCGGCGCGGGCTCGACCTGCTGACCGACCGCATCGCCGACCCCAGCCTGCCGGAGGAGGCGATCACGCTGCGCGGCACGCTGATCGCCCGCGGCTCGACCCGGCGGCCCGCCACCAGCTAGGCGGCGCTTGACGCGGGCGCCCGCAATCATGCGCCTGCCCATTCAACCCGGCCCTGGCCCCGGACATCGCCCATGCCGCGCGGCTCGATGACTGGCAGGGCGAGATCATCGTGACCGGGGCGGAGATCGACCGCCGCCTCGCAAGGCATGTCCAAGGCACGGATTTCGACCTCGGCAAGCCCGTGGAGAACGGGGGGCGCGCCCGCACTGCCGCGTCACTCCCTCTCGGCCGGCGGCTCCTGGCCCACGCCGCGCGGCGTGGGGCGCGGCGGCACCCAGGGCCGTTCGCCGCGCCATTCGCGATCCGAAATCACGCGCGCCGGGTCGAGCCACACGGCATGCGCGCCATCGCGCCAGACCGCGAAGCGATCCACCACCACACTGCCCGGGCATTCGCCGCGGATGGGCTCGGGCGAGATCAGCACAGGGGCCGCGCCGCAGGCAGGGTGCGGGCCGCGTCGGAAATCGGGTGCGGGGCGCTGGCCGCGCGGCGGTTGGGGGGGGCGCAGCAGCAGCACGGCCGGCGCCCCCGCCGCATCGCGCAGCAGGCAGGAGGGCGGCGTGCAGGCGATGCGCCCGCCGGCCAGTTCGCCCTCGGCCGGCAGGGGCGTGCCTGCATCGTCGCCCATGCTGCGCAGCCAGGCATCGCCGGTGAAGCGCGAAGCGCCGGGGCGGCGCTCGAAGAACACCTCGCCCCCGACCTGGAAGGCGTAGAGCCGGCCATCGGCGGCGGCCAGCGCCACGGGCAGGCTGGTGAAGCCCCAGGCGGCGGCCCCCAGCGCCATGGGGAGCAGCCCCCAAAGCCGCCAGCGCTGCCGCCAGAGGCAGAGCCAGCAGAAGCCGAAAGCGATCGCGCCCAGCGCCGCCCCCGGCAGCGGCGCCATCGCCAGCGCCGCGCCCGGCCAGCCCGCCACCGCCCGCGCCACCGCCAGGATGCCGCCGATGCCCCAGCCCATCACCGAGAGCGCCCAGCCCTCGGCGCCAAAGGGCATCAGCAGGAGCGCCAGCATCCCCGCCGGCATCACCAGGAAGCTCGTCAGCGGCACGGCCAGCGCATTCGCCGCCACGCCATAGACCTGCACCCGGCCGAAATGGTGCAGGCCGAAGGGCGTCGTCGCCAGCCCCGCGATCACCGAGGTCATCACCGTACCCGCCAGGAGCAGCAGCGCGCGCTGCCAGAGCGGGCGCGGCGCCGCACCGCCCATCAGCCAGGGCCGCGCCGCCTCGAACCCCGCGATCAGCGCCAGCACGGCCGCGAAGCTCATCTGGAAGGAGGGGCCGAGCAGCGTTGCCGGCTGGATCAGCAGCACCGCCACCGCCGCGAAGGCCAGCACGCGCGGGCTCAGCGCCCGGCGGCCCGCCAGCAGCGCCAGCGTCACCAGCGCGGCCATGGCGAAGCTGCGCTGCATCGGCACCTGGCTGCCGGTCAGCACCATGTAGAAGCCGCCCGCCGCCAAGGCCGCGATGGCCGCCCAGGGCTTGGTGCCGAAGCGCAGCGCGAAGCCAGGCCAAAGCGCCAGCCCGCCCCGCAGCACGGCAAAGACCAGCCCCATCACGATCGCGATATGCAGCCCCGAGACCGAGAGCAGGTGTGCGAGCCCCGAATCCCGCATGGCCTGCATCGCCTCGGGCGGGACGCCGCTCTGCCCGCCCGTCAGCAGCGCCGCGGCCACCGCGCCATCCGGCCCGGGCAGCGCCGCCATCACCCGCGCCTCGATCCGCGCGCGCATCCCCGAGAGCGGTGGCGCCACCCCACCTTGCGCCTTGATCTCCAGCGGGCCGAGCGCGAAGCCCGAGCCGCCCAGCCCCTCGAAGAAGGCGGCGCGCTGGAAGTCCCAGGCGCCGGGATAGGCCGGCGCCGGCGGCGGGCGGACCAGGGCGCGCAGGCTGACCGCATCGCCAGGCTCCGGCCGCGCCGGGTCGTTGCCGCGCAGCCGCACCCGGATCAGGCGGGGGGCCGGCGCCATCCCCTCGGCCCAGCGCGCCTCGGCCAGCGTCAGGCGCAAGCCCCCCGGCAGCGGGTCCACCTCGATCACCGTTCCGCTGAGCTGCACCGCACCCCGCGGCAGTTCGAGCGGCGGTGCCGCGCGTGAGGCATGCCAGGCGGCCAGTGCGAAGCCCGCCGCCATCGCCGCCAGCAAGGCCAGGCCCCAGGCCAGCAAGGGCCGCTCCGCCCGCAGCCACGCCGCCAGCGCCAGCGGCGCCAGCCCGGCCAGGCCCCACCACCAGGGCGGCTCGAACCGCGGCGCGAAATAGAGCAGCACGCCCGCCCCCAACGCCACCGGCAACCAGAGCGCGAGCCGACCGGCCTCTTCCTCCAGCCGGCTGATGACCCAGGGTTGAATCGCACGCATGCCAAGGCAGGGGACACCACCCCTCACCCGCCGTCCAGCGCCGTGATATGAAGGGGAATGACCGTCCGCACCCGCTTCGCCCCCTCGCCCACCGGCTACCTCCATATCGGAGGCGCCCGCACCGCGCTGTTCAACGCGCTCTTTGCCCGCCGGCATGGCGGCGCCTATCTGCTGCGCATCGAGGACACCGACCGCGCCCGCAGCACGCAGGAGGCCGTGGACCAGATCCTGGAATCGCTGGCCTGGCTCGGCCTCTCCCCGGATGAGCCGCCCGTCTTCCAGTCCCAGCGCGAGGCCCGCCACGCCGAGGTGGCCCATCAACTCCTCGCCGCCGGAAAGGCCTACCGCGCCTATGAATCCCCCGAGGAACTCGTGGCCATGCGCGAGCGCGCGATCGCCGAGAAGCGCCCGCCCCGCTACGACGGCACCTGGCGCGACCGCGAGCCGGGCGCGGCCGAGGCCGGCAAGCCCTTCGCCATCCGCCTGAAGGCGCCGCGCGAGGGCGAGACCGTCGTCGCCGACGAGGTGCAGGGCCAGGTCACCGTCGCCAATACCGAGCTGGACGACATGATCATCCTGCGCTCGGACGGCACGCCCACCTATCTGCACGCGGTGGTGGTGGATGACCACGACATGCGCATCACCCACGTCATCCGCGGCGACGACCACCTGACCAACACCTTCCGCCAATGCATGGTCTATGACGCGATGGGCTGGCACCGGCCGCGCTTCGGCCACATCCCGCTCATCCATGGGGCCGATGGCGCCAAGCTCAGCAAGCGGCACGGCGCCGTCTCGGTGCTCGATTTCCGCGATCAGGGGCTGCTGCCGGAAGCCGTGTGCAACTACCTGCTGCGGCTGGGCTGGGGCCATGGCGATGAGGAAATCATCCCCCGCGACCGGGCCGAGCAGATCTTCGACCTCAAGGATGTCGGCCGCGCCGCTTCCCGCATGGACTACAAGAAGCTGGAGCATGTGAACGGCGTCTATCTGCGCCAGGCCAATGCGGCCTCCCTGCTGCCCGGCGTGCTGCACCGCCTCCAGGCATCCGGCGAACTCTTCGGCACGGAGAAGATCGCCCGCCTGCAAATCCTGCTGCCCGCGCTCCAGGAGCGCGCGAAGAACCTGGCCGAACTCGCCGCCTCCGCCGCCTTCGCCGTCACCGATGGCGCGCCCGAGGCCGATGCCAAGTCGGCCGCACTCCTCACGCCCGATGCCAAGGCGCGCCTGGCCGACCTCGCGGAGTTCCTCTCGGCCGCGCCCTGGGAACGCGCGGACCTGGAACACTGGCTGCGCGACTACGCCGATGTGAAGGGCGTGAAGCTGAAGGATGTGGCGCAGCCACTGCGGGTGGCACTCACCGGCAGCACCATGTCACCGCCGATCGACCTGACGCTCTTCGCGTTGGGGCGGGATGAGGCGCTGGCGCGGATTCTCTCCGCTTCGGCCTGAAGGGGCTCTGCCCCTTCGACCCCGGCAAGAACCTCAGGTTCTTGCATCTCCGGGCATTTAGGAATTTTCTCTTCCTTACTGCCTTACCATCTTGCTATC
>JAIYCD010000195.1 GCA_027488195.1 Acetobacteraceae bacterium
GGCATAGGCGTCTTCGATGTCGCGCTCGCTCACCTCGACCTCGGCCATGAGGCGGGCGGCGTTCAGCGTGGCCAGCGCCACGTCGCGGTATTCCGGCGTCGAGAACAGGCGCGCATTGTTCTCATGGTAACGGGCGAGCTGCGCCTCGGTCGGCGCCTCGGGCTCGGGCGCTTCGGCGAAGGGCAGTTCCACCAGGGTCGCCGTGCGGCGCTCCAGCGCCCAGGCCAGCATGCGGCTCGCCAGCGCCTCGGGGGCGGCGGCACCCGCGCGCACGGCACCGGCCAGCTGCTGGCGGCCGAGATCGGTGCGCAGCAGGTCGAGGAAGCGGGCCTCCGTCATCTCATTGCTGCGGAGGAAATTGTTGAAGATCTCGCGCGAGAAGCGGCCATCGAGCCCCGCGAAGCCCGGGATCTGGAAGATGTAGTCCCGCACCACGTCATCCGGCACGGTCACGCGCATGCGGGCCTGTTCCTGGCGCAGCACGCGGTCGAGCACGAGGCCCTCCAGCGCCTGTTCGGCCACGGCGCGGCGGATGCGGGCATCCAGCTCCATCCGGCCCTGCAATTGCCGCTGGATGCGCTGCAGCTCGCGCCGCGCGGCCTCCTGCGCCTCCTCGACCTCGATCGCGTCATTGCCGACGCGGGCCACGGCGGTGTCCCGGCCGATATTGCGCAGCATGTCCTCGATCCCCCAGACCGCGAAGGAGAGGATGAGCAGGACGAAGAGGAGCTTGGCGAACCAGGTGCCGGCCAGCCGGCGCATTGCGGTGATCATGGAAAGGCGAATAGCCGGTTGCCGGGCGGTTGCCAAACACGGACGCTTTCTGTCCAATAAGGGCTCAAAAAAAGGGCAAAGCCATGACCCCGGGGATTAGGCCGCTCATAGCCGGCAATTGGAAGATGAATGGCAACCAGCGCGAGGCCGCACGCCTGGCCGAGGCACTGCGCGACGGCGCCCAGGGCGCCGATCTGCTGGTCTGCCCGCCCTTCGTGCATATCCACCAGGTGGCGACGCTGATGCTGGGCAGCCGCGTGGCCGTGGGCGCGCAGGATTGCCATGCCGCGCATCACGGCGCGCATACCGCCGACATCAGCGCCGCCATGCTGCGCGACATCGGCGCCACCCATGTCATCCTCGGCCATTCCGAGCGCCGCACCAACCATGGCGAGAATGACGCCGCCGTGCTCGCCAAGACCGAGGCGGCGCTGACGGCCGGCCTCATCCCCATCATCTGCGTGGGCGAGACGGAGGCGGAGCGCCTTTCGGGCCTGGCCGATTCGGTGGTGGAACGGCAATTGGCGGGCTCCATCCCCTATGGCTTCATCACGGCGGGCGGTGTGGTCGCCTATGAGCCGGTCTGGGCCATCGGCACCGGCCGCACGCCGACCGAGCGCGACATCGCCGCCATGCACGCCACCATGCGGACCGCGCTGGTGGAGCGCTTCGGCCCGGCGGCGCGCACCACGCGCCTGCTCTATGGCGGCTCGGTGAAGCCCTCCAACGCGGCCGAGATCCTGGCCCTGCCGGATGTGGATGGCGCGCTGGTCGGCGGTGCGAGCCTGGTCGCGGAGGATTTCCTGGCCATCGCGCGGGCCGTGCCGGAGTAAGGCGGAAGTTTCTTGCCTCCGGGCGTAGAGCCGCGCCACGCTCCCTCCCCACCAAGGGAGGACAACGACATGACGCACGCCACTCGCCGGGCGCTGCTCGCGGCCGGGGCTGGACTCGCGCTGGCGCGCAATGCGGCCGCACAGGGCAACTGGCCCGACAAGCCCTGGCGCGTGCTGGTGGGCGGCGCGCCGGGCGGCGCCAGCGACATCTTCATGCGCATCCTCGAGCCCAGCCTGCGCGAGAGCCTGAGCCACAGCTTCTGGCTGGACAACCGCCCCGGCGCGGGCGGCATGCTGGCGGCCGAAATCGCGGCCCAGGCGCCGGCGGATGGCTACAACTTCTTCATCAACCACATCGCGAGCAACGGGATCGGGCCGCATCTGCACCGCCGCGCCGGCTTCGAGCCCAACCGGGACCTGACGGGCGTGGCCCGCATCGCCTCCATGCCCAATTGCATGATCACGCTGCCCTCACGCGGGTTCAACAACGTGTCGGACCTCGTCGCCTTCATCCGCGCCAATCCGCGCGTGGCGACCTTCGGTTCGGCCGGTGTCGGCACCTCGTCCCATCTGAGCGGGGTGATGTTCGGCCAGCGCATCGGCGTCGAGCTGACCCACATCCCCTATCGCGGCACGGCGCCCAACATGCAGGCGGTGCTCTCGGGCGAAATCCTGTTTGCCATCGACAACGCGCCGGCCTCGGCCCAGCAGGTGCGGGCGGGGCTGCTCAAGGCGCTGGCCGTCAGCTCCGCCACGCGCTGGTCCCAGCTGCCCGATTTGCCCACGATGCAGGAGGCCGGCATCGCCGATTTCGACGTCTCCTCCTGGTATGGGCTGGTGGCACCCACGGCGACCGCGCGGCCGGTGGTCGAGAAGCTGAGCGGCGCCATCCTGCGCGCCCTGGCCGACCCGGCCACGATCCAGCGCCTGCGCGAATTCGGCGCCGATCCCTGGCCGCTCGGCCCCGCCGAATACAACGCCTTCATGCGCGCGGAGGAAGCGAAATGGGGGCCCATCGTGCGGGCCGCGGGCGCCACCGCCAATTGATGGATCATCCGGCCTTGTTGTGAGGTTCGACGGGGGTTTAACATGTCCGGACATTCACGGAGCGACCGCGTGATGAGCCTGAAGCGCCGCCAACTCCTGGCCACACCCCTGGCCCTGCCGGCCGTGGCGAAGGCCCAGACGGACGACACCTGGCCCAACCGGCCCATCCGCTGCATCGTGCCCTTTCCGGCTGGCGGCGGGACCGACATCGCCGCGCGGCTCGCGACGCGGCGGCTCTCCGAGGCGCTGGGCCAGCCCATCGTCATCGAGAACCGGCCGGGCGCGGGTGGGACCATCGGGGGCGCCGCGGTCGCCCGCGCCGCCCCCGATGGCTACACGATCGGCGTCGCCACCACGAGCACGCATCCGGTCGCGACCGTCCTTCAGCGCGACGTGCCCTACGATCCTGTCACCTCCTTCACTGCCATCACCCTGCTCGGCACCACGCCCTATGTGCTGGTGGCGGGCCGCGCGGTCGCGGCGCGCAACCTGGCCGAGTTCCTGGCCGATGCGCGGGCGCGGCAGGTGAGCTATGCCTCGGTGGGCGTCACCACCCTGGGCTACCTGCTGACGCGGCAATTCGAACTGCTGACCGGCATCTCGATGCACCACGTCCCCTATCGCGGTTCCTCCCAGGTCTATCCCGACCTGCTGAACGGCACGGTGGGCGTGCTGCTGGACAACCCGCCCGCCTCCGCCGCCATGGTGCGGGACGGGCAGCTCAAGGCCTTCGCCGTCACGCAGCGCTCCAACCTGCTGCCGGACGTGCCGACCTTCGAGAGCCTGGGTGTCGCGGGCTTCGACGCCGTCTTCTGGTATGGGCTGGTGGCGCCGGCCGGCCTGCCGCCCGCGATCGCCGCGCGCATGCAGCAGGCGCTCGCCGCGCATTTCCTGACCGATGCCGGCCGCGCCGAGATGCGCGCCACCGACATCGAGCCGGTGATGTCCGCGCCCGCCGCCTTCGCCGCGCAGATCGCCGCCGATTCCGCCCGCTGGCGCGCCCTCGCGCAGCGCCTCGACATACGTCCCGAATAGGAGACATCGCCATGGACGGCATCACCCCGCAGTATCGCGTGAATGAGCTGACGCCCGACCCGCGCGTGAGCTTCGACCCCAAGGTCTCGGGCGACTACGTGAAATACGCGCACCGCCTGGCCGCGCGAGGCCTCGTGAACAGCAGCGTGGGCGGCATGGTCATCCGCGTGCCCCACCCGGATCACGAGCAGGGGATCTGCTACGCGAAGCCCCAGGGCGTCAGCCTGGAGGAGGTCGAGGTGGAGGACCTCGTCATCACCGACATCCCGCATGGCCGCATCCTGGCGGGCGAGCGGGCGACGACCGTCGGCCACCAGATGAACCGCGAGATCCTGCGGCTGCGCCCCGATGTGAATTGCGTGATCCACCTGCATCACGACGAGACCATCGCCTTCCTGGCGGCGGGCTACGAGGAGTTCCGCTCCTTCAGCCTGACCTACGGCTTCCTCATGCAGAAGCCCGCGCACTACCTGCCGGCGAGCATCAACGTCGAGGAGGATGTGGCGCCGATCAAGACCTTCATCCAGGACACCAACTGCATCATCATGCGGCGCCACGGCTTCACCGTCCTGGGCCGCACGCTATCGGAAGCCTATCACCGCACCTGCGTGCTGGTGAGCGAGGTGAAGCGGAACATCATCGTGGAGCAGCTTTGCGCGGTGAATGGCCGGACGCCGGAATACATCACCGACGAGGAGCTGGCGAAGATGGGGACCTATGGGGACAAGGTGATGTACCCGGACGTGATCAAGAGGCAGTAGCGCCCCTCAGGCGCCGGGCGCCCGCTCCGCGGGTTGGGCTTCCCCGCGCCCCGGATGCGATGGGCCATGACCTCTCGCTGACGCGGGCGTCCATCGCGCCGATCCAGCATGTGCTGGCCGCCATGCGCGCCCAGGGATGCTGGATCATCCACACGCGTGAGGGGCACCAGCCGGCTCTCTCGGACCTGCCGGCCAACACGCGTTGGCGCAGCCAGCGCATCGGCGCGGGCATCGGCGAGCCTGGCTCGGAGATCATCGAGGAACTGGCGCCGCTCCCGGGCAAGACCAGCATCGACAAGCCGGGGAAGGGCAGCTTCCGCGCGACGGATCTCGAACTCATCCTGCGCACCCCGGCGTCCGCAACCTGGTGCTGACCGGCATCACCACCGATGTCTGCGTCCATACCACCATGCGCGAGGCCAAGGACCGCGGCAATCATTTGGCCGCGATCCAGATGGTGAAGATGCAGGGCGGCGTTTTCGGCGCCGTCTCCCGGTCGGAAGCGCGCGTGGCGGCGCTGCCCTGGCACCCTGGCAAGGGCGCCAAGCCGGGCGGAGAGAAGCATGCCGCCCCCGCGTGCAACGCGGCGCTGTGGCGGCCCCCGCCGCGATCAGGCAGGAATTTGGCCGGCCCGGGAGCATTGCGAGACCAGAGCGATTTCCTGACGCAAGCGCATCAAATGAGGGAAATGCATGGTGACTTGGTCGGCAAAAGTTAATCTCAAGAAATGCTGTTAACCGCATGAAAATCATAAATTCTATATGTTCGAATTAGAAAAATTATGCTCTGGCATGTAAATAAGTTAAAAAAAACGGAGAAAAAGCCTAAAACTTCTTGCGTAGCCCACAGAAAAAAGCATCTTCTCTCATAGGTTGTGTTTTTTCCCATGGAGGGGTCATCGTGGTTGCAGGCGCGCAGCGCAGGCCGGATGGAAGGCTGGATCAGCAGGTGCGGCAGAGGCTGGGCCATTGGCCCCAGCGTCCTCCGGGGCTTGAGCCTTCCTTCAAGCAGCCAGGCACGTGGCTCCGTGCGCGGCCGGATCTGGAGCGCAAGGTTACCCAGCCCTACCTCAAATTCCCGGGTGCCGACCGGCTGAAGACGCTGCCCGATGGCCTCTATCTCCATTTCAGCACGAAGGTGGCCGAGCCCTATGTGGACATCCTCTGCATCGAGGCCTGCAGCACCTATCAGAATTTGCTCGACAAGCGCTCCCGCTTCGCGCCCAGCACGGGCTCGCTGCTCGCGGTCTGCCCTCTTGAATGGTTGCTGCAGCCGGGCATGCCCGGCAACAACATCCCCCGTTGGCGCCTGATCCGCATGCTGAAGACCGAGCCGCGGGGGGATCTCGTCCTGCCGGTGCGTGATGCGCGCGTGCTCTTTGCCCTCAAGCCCAGCCATTTCCGCGGCTTCATGGCGACCCAGACCGCGCATGCGCATGAGTTCTTCTGCCCGATGGATGCGCTGACGGCGGAGGATGGGGCGAAGAATCCGGCGCTGCGCGCGCTGCTCGCCCGCGCCTCCTCCGCCTCCAACTACATGGAGGTCCCCGACAGGCCGCCCGCCGCGGGCCCGCGCCGCGACCCGGGCTCCCGCTCACCCCTCGGCTGAGCGCTGCGTCAATCCGCTCCGGGCGGCATGGCGTGGGCCCAGGCCTCGTGGCCCGGCATGTAGTTCCGGTTGTTGATGCCGGCATTCCGGTTCACCAGCGGCCGGGCGTAGAGCGGATGCGTCATGCTGCGCACCTCATGCTCCACCCGGAACAGGGCTGCCCCCGTATCCGGATCCACGATGTCGAGGAAGCGATACTGCCAAGGATTGCTTTCCTCGGTGATCAGCCCGGCCTCCAGCAGGCGCGCATGCGGCCCCCCGAAATCCGCCAGCGTGATCTGGATGTGGTGGCCGTCATATTCGGGCGGCGGCGCGTCGGTCTCGCGGAACACCAGATATTGCCCATTCGCGACCAGCGCCCGCGCCACACCCGCCTCCGCCTGCGCCGGCGCCGCCAGGATCTCCCGATAGAAGCGCGCGATGCCGGGCGTGGTGCCGGGGGCCACGTCGAACTCCACATAGGGCATGCCGAGCGTGATGCGCCCGAAGCGCGTGGCGTCGGGCGCATGCACGCGGATCCGGTTGCCCCAGGGGCAGGTCGTCTCCACCGCATCCTCGGTCTCGCGGAAGTCGAAGCGCGTGCCGGCGAGGTTCTTGCGCTGCGTGGCGAGGCGCCGCAGCAGCGCCATCCGGTCGGGCAGCACCAGCGCCGTCGTGCCGCGCAGCACTTGCGGCGCGCCGGCCGGCAGGTGGAATTGGCTGATCCCGACATTGGCCCACATGTTGTCCGTGCCGGTCATCAGATAGGGGTCGCGCGTGAGACCGAGACCGCTGATGTAGAAATTCGTGGCCGCGATCTGGTCGGGCACGCGGATGTTTACGTGCTGCAGCTCGACCACATGGCCGAGCGATTCGGCGTGCCGGTCATACACCTGGTGCATCGCGCCCCTCCTTGTCCCGCCGCGAGCTTCGCGCGGTGCCGCCCGCGCCACAAGCGCCCTCGACAGCACCGCCGTGCGGGCGGAAAAGGCAAGGGATCGGGCAAGGGGAGAGCGGGATGCGAATGCTGGGTGTGCTGGGGGGGATGGGGCCGCTCGCCTCGGCCGAGTTCATGCGCGCGCTGACGCTGGAAACGCCGGCGGAGCGCGACCAGGACCATATCCCCACCATCCTCTGGTCCGACCCCCGCGTGCCCGACCGGACGGCGGCGCGCAACCATGGCGGGCCCGACCCGCTGCCCTTCCTGCTGCGCGGCATCCGTGGCCTGGAGGCAGCGGGCTGCGGCGCCATCGCCATTCCCTGCAACACCGCCCATGGCTGGTTCGCGCAGATGCAGGCGGCCACCGCGCTCCCCATCCTGCACATCGTGGACGCGGCCGCGGCCGACCTTCGCCGCCAGGGCGTCACTGCGGGCCGCATCGGGCTGATGGGCACGACCGCCACCCTCGCCATGCGCCTCTACCAGGAGAGGCTCGGCATCGAATGCATCACGCCGAGTGACGCGATGATGGCAAGCCACGTCATGCCCGCCGTCGGCCTGGTCAAGGCGAACCGCGTGGCCGAGGCCTATGCGCCGCTGGCCGAGGTCGCGCGCCATCTGCATGCCGAGGGTGCGGCCGCCGTCGTGCTCGGCTGCACCGAGATCCCGCTGGGCGTCGCCGCCGGCCCCGCCCTCGAATTCCCGGTGGTGGACACGGTCGCCGCCCTGGCCCGCGCCGCGATCGGCTGGGCGCTTGCCGAGCGCGCGCACGCTGGTTAACGCTTCGCGCAGCAACCAAGGAACGCCCAATGAGCCAGGCCCAGCATTTCCACAACCTCGCCGATGTCACCCAGGGCATCGCGCGCGAATTGGCGCCGGGTGTGACCACGCGCATCTTCCCGGGCGAGCACGCCATGCTCTCCGTCGTCACCATCGCGCCGAATGGCGAGGGCACGCTGCATTCCCACCCCGAGGAGCAATGGGGCGTCCTGCTCGAAGGCAGCGCCGTGCGCATCCAGGGCGGCGAGGAGATCCAGGTGAGGAAGGGCGATTTCTGGCGCACGCCGGGCGGCATCCCGCACACCATGCGGGCCGGGCCCGAGGGCTGCCAGGTGCTCGACATCTTCGCACCCCCGCGTGAGGCCTATCGCGCGGCCGGCTCGGGCTTCGGGACCGAGTAAGCGGGCTTCCCTTGACGGCGTGCTCCACCGCGCGCAATCGGCGGGGAGCCTTCCCAGGATTTGACCATGCCCAAAGACATCACCCGCCGCGCCGCCCTGCTCCTGGGCGCGGCGAGCCTTCCCGCCTGCGCGGCGCTGGAGCGGGGGGCCGCCGTGCCGCGCGGGCAGACCTCGCGCGCCACCGTGCTCGGCCTGCCCAATGAGCGCTTCTTCCCCGCGCAAGGCTCGGGGCCGATCGCCGCCGAATTCATGGCGGCCATGGAGCGGCGGCACCGCACCCTTGGCGTGGCACCGGGCCAGATGCTGCCCGCGCTCGACCTCCTCGCCGTCTCCGGCGGCGGCGATGACGGGGCCTTTGGCGCGGGCCTGCTCAATGGCTGGTCGCAATCGGGCACGCGGCCGGAATTCGCGCTGGTCACGGGCGTCAGCACGGGCGGGCTGATCGCCCCCTTCGCCTTCCTCGGCCCCGATTATGATGCGGGGCTGCGCCGCGTCTACACGCAGAGCACGCTCGCCGATATCCTGATCCAGCGCAGCCTGTTGAGCGGCGTGCTGGCCGACGGCATGGCCGACACCACGCCGCTCTTCCGCACCATCTCGCGCGAGCTGGACGCGACCATGATCGCGCGCATCGGCGAGGGCTATCGCCAGGGGCGGCTGCTGCTGATCGGCACCACCAACCTCGACGCGCAGGTGCCGGTGATCTGGAATGTCGGCGCCATCGCGGCGAGCGGCCATCCGGACGCGCCGGCCCTGATCCATCGGATCATGCTGGCCTCGGCCTCGATCCCCGGCGCCTTCGCGCCCGTGCTCTTCGACGTGATGGTGGATGGTGTGAAGCACCAGGAGCTGCACGTGGATGGCGGCGCCTTCGCCCAGGCCTTCCTCTATCCGGTCGCGGTCACGCAGGCGCGGCGCGCGCGCATCGCCCGCCGCCTGCCGGTGCAGCCGATCCGCGCCTGGGTGATCCGCAATGCGCGGCTCGACGCCAACTGGGCCGCGACCGACCGGCGGACCGTCACCATCGCCGGCCGCGCCGTGGAGACCATGATCGCCGCCAGCGGGCTCAACGACGTGATGCGCATCTGGCTCAACGCGCAGCGCGACGATGTGGAATACCGCCTCGCCTTTATCGGCCCCGATTTCGACGTGCCCTACACCACGCCCTTCAACCCCGCCTATATGGGGCCACTCTTCGAATATGGGCGGGTGCGCGCGGCGCGGGGCTTCGACTGGTCGGTCCGGCCGCCCTTCGCGGAGTGAGCGGCATGCGCAGGCCGCGCGTCGCCACGCCGCAGCGGAGGCGGCATGGTCCGTGACTCGCGGGCCATGGCCGATCAGGCGCTGGCCCTGCATCAGGCCGGGCGGCTGAAGGAGGCGGCCCTCCTCTACGACCGGGCCTTGGCGCAGCGCCCGAAGGATGCGGCGCTGCTGGGCCTCGCGGGCGCCTTGCAGCTCCAACTCGGAAAGGCCGGCGTGGCGGCGAGGTTGCTGCGCCGCTCCCTGGCCGAAAATCCGGCCGATGCCGATACGCTGCACAATCTCGGCTTCGCGCTGATGAAGCTGGGCGAGGCCGGCGAGGCCGCCGGGCATTTCGCATCGGCCACGCGGCTCGCGCCTGATTCCCCCGCCGCCTGGATGGGCCTGGGCCAGGCCTTGCGCTCCCAGGGAGAGGTGGAGCCCGCGATCGCCGCCTTTCGCCGTGAGCTGGCCCTGGCGCCCGACCATGCGGCGGCCATGGCCGTGCTGGGCACGCTGCTCGACCAGGCGGGCGAGGCCGCCGAGGGCGCGGCCCTGTTGCGGCGCGCCGTGGAATGGCAGCCCGGACAGGCCTCCTGGCGCAACGGCCTGGGCCTGGCCCTGCATCACCTCAAGCAATTCGCGCCGGCCGAGGCCGCCTATCGCGAGGCGCTGCGGCTCGATCCCGAGCTCGACGCCGCACTCGGCAACCTCGCGCGCCTGCTGCTCGACCAGCGCCGCGGCGCGGAGGCGACGGCCCTGCTGGAGGCCGGCTTCGCGGCGCGCGAGGCCAAGCGCCGGCCGGTCCCGGCGGAGTTGCTGAACGCCCTGCTCGATGCCCGCATGCAGGCCTGCGACTGGCGCGGGCGGGAGGAGCTGCGCAGGCGCATCCTGGCGGCGGGGGGCGAGCTTCCGCACCTCCTCTACCACGAGATCCCGCCCGCCCGTTTCCGGCAGATGGTGGAAGGGCTGGTCGCCGCGGCGCGCCGGCCGGCCTTGCCCGCGCCCCCGCCGCGCAAGCCCTGCCTGGATATCATCCGCCTGGGCTATCTCTCGAATGACTTCCACGCCCATGCCACCGCCTATCTGCTGGCCGAGGTGCTGGAACTCCACGACCGCGCCCGCTTCCACGTCACCGCCTGGTCCACCGGCCCCGAGGATGGCAGCGCGATGCGCGCGCGGCTGCGCCTGGGCGTGGATGCCTTCCAGGATGTCGCGGCCCTGACGGATGCCGAACTCGCCGGGCGGATCGCGGCGGATGGCGTCGAGCTGCTGGTGGACCTCAAGGGCTGGACCGAGGGCTCCCGCCTTTCGGCCCTGGCCTCACGCCCGGCGCCGGTGCAGGTGGCGTGGCTGGGCTATCCGGGAACGCTGGGCGCGCCCTGGCTGGACTACGCCATCGTCGATCCCGTCATCGCGCCGCCCGGGGCCGATGCGCATTTCACCGAGGCGCTGATCCGGCTGCCGCATTGCTACCAGCCCAATGACCGGCAGCGGCAGGTGGGGCCCGCGCCCGGCCGCGCGGCGGCTGGCCTTCCGCCCGATGGCCTGGTCCTCGCCTGCTTCTGCCAGGCGCTGAAGATCACGCCCGAGGTCTTCGGGATCTGGATGCGGGCGCTGGCGGCGACGCCCGGCGCCGTGCTCTGGCTGCTGGAGGCGGCACCCGAGGCGATGGCCCATCTGCGGCGGGAAGCGGCGGCGCGGGGGATTGATCCCGCGCGGCTCGTCTTCGCGCCCAGGCTGCAGCTGGACGCGCATCTGGCCCGGTATCGCCTGGCGGATCTCGCACTCGACACCTTCCCCTATGGCAGCCACACCACCGCTTCGGACGCGCTCTGGGCGGGCTGCCCGCAGCTGGCGATCACGGGCGAGGCCTTTGCCGGGCGCGTCTCCACCAGCATCGTCACCGCCATGGGGCTGCCCGAACTCGCGGCACCCGGGCTGGCCTCGCATGAGGCCATGCTGCTCGGCCTATGCGCCGATGCCCCGGCCAGGGCCGCCCTGCGGGAGAAGATCCAGACGCGGCGCATGATGGCGGCCTTGTTCGACACGCCGCGCTTCGTGCGAAACCTGGAAGCGGCCTATGCGGCCGTGATCGAGCGGCACCGGGCCGGATTGCCGCCCGCGCCCATCAGCATCGCGCCCCTGGCGTAAGCCGCGTTCGGCTCAGTCGCACTCGCAGCCGGGTGCGGGGGCCATGCTCTGCCGCGTCACGTGATGATCCACCCATTCGGCGACGAGCCGCCGCGCCTCGGTGATCGAGGCCTCGGGGTGATGCACGCGATAGAGCGTGGTGCAGGCCTGGAAAGCGGCCATGTCCGTGGTGCCGACATCGCGCAACTCGCGATAGGCGGTGACGACGGCACGCTCGCAACGGCGGGCGATATGGCTGAAATCGCGACCCATGATGCTCTCCAGTTGCGAATTACTCGCAACGACTGGAAAGATAGCCACATCTGAACAGGCGTTCAAGTGACGCCTTGGCAAGTCACCGGGATTTTCGCCCGATCAGCGCGAGGGCGAGGAACGGCAGCAGCCCGGCCACCCAGAAGGCCGGCGCGAAGCCGGCCAGGAAGGCCTCGCGCCGCGCCGCACCGCCCGCCAGCGCCCCCGACTCGGCCGCGCCAAAGACCAGGGTGAGGAGCGAGGCGGCCAGCACCACGCCCAGCGTGCGCGTCAGCAGGGCAAGGCTGCCGGCCACGCCGCGATCCTCCCGCCGCATGGTCGCTGTCACCAGGTCGGTATAGGCCAGTGTGAAGAGGCCGATGCCGATGCCCTGGGCCAGAAGGCTCGCCACCAGCAGGGCAGGGGGTGTCGCAGCCCCCCAGAAGCCGACCGAGAGCAGCCCGAGCCCCGCCAGCAGGGCGCCCGCCAGCGCGCAGCGCGGGCCGCCGCCGAGCCGCCCGCCAAGCGCCGAGCCCAGCATCGCGCCCAGATGCCCGGTGGCCAGCACGAGGCCGAGCCAGGCCGGCGGCAGCGCCGCCACCCGCGCCAGATAGAAGGGCACCAGCAGCATCACCGCGAAGCCGGCGAGGTTCACGAGCAGGCTGGCCAGATTCAGCCGCGCGAAGCCCGGCTGGCGGAACAGGCGCAGGTCCAGGATGGGCCGCGCGACGGAAAGGCTGCGCCAGATGAAGCCCCCCAGCGCCAGCGCCGCCAGCAGGGCGAGGAGCGCCGAGGCGCGGTTGATCGCCAGCAGCAGGCTCGCCATGCCGAGCGCGAGCAGGGCGGCCCCCCAGCCGTCGAAACTCTCGCGCGGGGCGGAGCGCGCAGGCGTCGTCTCGTGCCGCAGCAGCCAGAGCGCCAGCAGCGCGACCGGCACCCGGATCCAGAAGACCGCGGGCCAGCCCCAGGCCTCCACCAGCAGCCCGCCCAGCAGCGGGCCGAGAGCGCCGCTGGCCGCGAAGCTCGCCGCATAGGCGCCCAGCGCCCGCGCGCGCATCGCCTCGGGGTAGAGGCTGGTGGCGAGTGCGGCGCCGCAGCCGATGACGAGTGCTGCGCCCACTCCCTGCAGGATGCGGGCTGCCAGCAGCAGCGGGTAGCTCGGCGCCAGGGCGCAGAGCAGCAAGGCGACCGCACTCCAGGCGAGGCCCAGGCGAAACACCCGCGCATGGCCCCAGATGTCGCCGATGCGGCCCACCGCCAGCATCAGGCTGCCATAGGTCAGCACATAGGCGATGATCAGCCATTGGATCGCCGGCAGCGGCAGGGCGAAGGCCGCCGTCACCGCCGGGAAGGCCACGTTCAGCGCGGTGTCGAAGGGCACGACCAGCGTGCCCAGCGCCAGGGGAAGGAGCCGAAGGAGGCTCGCCGGGCTCAACCGTCCAGGCGGATGTTGTTGGCGCGGACCACGCGCGCCCAGCGCTCGGTCTCGGCTTCCGCGAAATTCGCGAAGCCCTCGCCCGAGAGCGCCAGCACATCCATCCCCTGCTGTTCGACGCGCGCTTTGGTCTCAGGCTCGGCGAGGATCTGGCCGAGCAGCCGGGCCATGCGATCGCGGATGGCCGGGGGCACGGCCGAGGGCGCGAAGACGGCCCACCAGGTCGGTGCCTCGAAGCCCGTCATGCCCTGTTCCTGGAAGCTCGGCACGCCGGGCAGGTCGCGCCAGGCGGTGGCGGTGGTCACACCCAGGCCGCGCAGCGCGCCGCTCCTCACATGCGGCCCGCCCACCGGCGCATTGGTGACAAAGAGCGGCACCTGCCCCGCCAGCGCATCGGCCAGCGCCGGCGCGCCGCCGCGATAGGGCACATGGGTGAGTTCCACGCCGGCGAGGTTGCAGAGCTGCACCATCGCCACATGCATCATCGTGCCCACGCCGGCCGTGGCGTAGGTGATGCGGCCCGGCGGCTGGCCGCGGGCATCGGCCATCAGCGCCTGGAAGCTCGGCCAGGGTGTCGCGGGATGCGCCGTCACCACCAGCGGCCCGCGCCCGATCAGCGTGATCGGCGCGAAATCCCGCCGCACATCATAGGTGAGGTTCATGATGGCGGGCGTGATCACCTGGCTGTCCTGCGCGATCAGCCAGGTGTGGCCATCGGCCCCCGCGCGCGCCACTTCCGCCGCACCCACCGTGCCCGTCGCACCCGCCCGGTTCTCGACCACGACCGTCTGGCCCAGCAGCGCCTGGAGGCGCGGTTGCAGCAGCCGCGCCACGATGTCCACCGAACCGCCCGGCGGCCAGCCGACGACGATGCGGACCGGCCGGCTGGGCCAGCCCTCCTGCGCGAGGGCGAGCGAAGGGGCGGCCAATGGGGCGGCGACAAGCCCGAGGGCGAGGGCGCGACGTTGCATGCGAGGTTTCCTCCTGGATCGCCGGTTCATGTCCGGCTTGTCAGGTGAGCGTGCCGGAACTTCGCGCGCCCGCACAAGCGCTCAATAGCCGATGCGCCGGTCCACCACCTCGCGCAGCGGCGCGCCACCCAGGAAGCGGCGGAGATTGTCGGTGAAGAGGGCGGCCACCACGCGGTCCCGCTCGGGATGCATGCCGCCGATATGCGGCAGCACCATGATGCCGGGCGTGGTCCAGAAGGGGTCGCTGGCCGGCAGCGGCTCCACGCGGAACACGTCCAGGATGGCGCCCGCGATGCGCTTCTCCGTCACGGCCTCGATCAGGTCGGCGTCCTGGATGGCGCTGCCGCGGCCGAAATTCAGCAGCCAGGCGCTGGGCTTCATGCGGGCAAGGCGCGCCGCGTTCATGAAGTTCTCGGTCTCGGGTGTGGCGGGCAGCAGCAGCAGGACGAAGTCGGCGCGGGCCAGGACCTCATCCGTGCGCTCGGGCGGCAGCACCTCGGCCACATGCGCCATGGGGGCCGCGTTGCGCCGCGTGCCGATCACCTCCATCCGCAACGCCGAAGCCAGCCGCGCGACCTCGGCCCCGATGGCGCCGAGGCCCAGGATGCCCAGCACCTTGCCGTTCAGCGGCGTGGCGACGCGGCGCTTCCACGTGCTCTCCTTCTGGGCGTCCGCGATGGCGGCATAGCCCTTGGTGATGTGGAACAGCCCGCCCAGGATGTTCTCGGGCATCGAATCCGCATGCGTGCCGCGCGCGCAGGTGAGCGTCAGCGCCTCCGGCAGGTCGGGCAGGGCCAGCCAGCCCTCGACGCCGGCCGTCAGCGATTGCGCCCAGCGCAGCCGCGGCATGCGCGGCAGCAGGCCGGCGGGGACGCCCCAGCCCAGGATCACCTCCGTCTCCGCCATCTGCGCCGCGCTGGGCTGCGCGGCGCGGCCCAGCGATTCGACGGCGACGCGCGGCTCGAGCCCGGCGGCGGCGATGGCCTCGATGTAGGGGCCGGGCGTATCGGTCCAGAGCAGGATGCGGGTGCGGTTGGTCATGGATGTCTTCCGGTGTCGTTGACCATATGCTGCCACCGTCGCGTGCTTTCACGAAATGGCAGCAAAATCGTCATGTGGCGGACCCCGGGCCTGACTAGGCACGCCCCTCGTTTGGCAAGGGGTGTGCATGATCGTCGTGGAAGGCGCGCGGGTGGTCTACCCGAACGGGACGGAGGCGCTGAAGCCCTGCGCTCTCAGCTTCGCGCCCGGGGCCTTCACGGTGCTGCTGGGCGCCTCGGGTGCCGGCAAATCCACCCTGCTGCGCAGCCTGAACGGGCTGGTGCGACTGAGCGAAGGGCGCATCACCGCCGAGGGGCGGGACATCACGACCGCGCTGCGCTGGCACCGCGCGCGTACCGGCATGATCTTCCAGCAGCACCAGCTCATCGGCCGCCGCAGCGTGTTGGCGAATGTGCTGATGGGGCGCCTGGGCCATCATGCCGCGCTGCGCACCCTGCTGCCCTGGAGCCTCGACGAGAAACGCCTGGCGCTCGCCGCCATCGAGCGCGTGGGCCTACTGGATTACGCCCTGCGCCGGGCCGACCAGCTCTCGGGCGGGCAGCAGCAGCGCGTCGGCATCGCGCGCGCCCTGGTGCAGCAGCCCAGCACCATCCTGGCCGATGAGCCCGTCGCCTCGCTCGACCCCGCGACCTCGGAGCGGGTGCTGGGCCAGTTGCACGGCATCTGCCGGCAGGACGGGCTGACCGCCATCGTCTCGCTCCATCAGCTCGACCTCGCGCGCCGGTTCGCCGACCGGATCATCGGCATCGCGGGCGGCGCGGTGGTGTTTGACGGCCCGCCCCATGCGCTGGGCGCGGCCGAGACCGCCCGCATCTACGGCACCGTGCCGCAACCCGAACCCGCCCTGGAGATCGCCTGATGCTTCGCCGCCATCTGATCCTCGCCGGCCTCGCCGCGCCCTCACTGGCCCTCGCGCAGACGCGCGATCCGCGCCGCCTGCGGGTGGCCCTGCTGCCCGATGAGAATGCCAGCACCATCATCCAGAACGCGCAGCCGCTGCGCGCGCATCTGGAGCGCAGCCTCTCCCGCGAGGTCGAGCTGGTGGTGACGACCGACTATTCCTCGATGATCGAGGCGATGCGCTTCGGCCGCATCGAGATCGCCTATTTCGGCCCCTTCTCCTATGTGCTCGCCAAGTCCCGCGCGCCGGCCATCGAGCCCTTCGCCGTCGGCATCGAGCGCGGCTCGCCCACCTACAATTCCATCGTGATCGCGGGCAGCGAGAGCCCGGTGCGGACGCTCGAGGATATCCGTGGCCGCCCCATGGGCTTTGGCGACCAGGCCTCCACCTCCGCGCATCTCGTCCCCCGCGCCATGCTGCTGACGCGCGCGAACCTGAATGGCGAGCGCGACTACCGCGTGGTGCATCTGGGCACGCATGACGGCGTGGCGCGCGCGGTGCAGGCGGGGCAGGTGGCGGCGGGCGCCCTCTCGCAGAGCATCCTGCGCACCCTCATCACGCGCAACGTGATCGACCCCGCCCGCATCCGCGAGGTGGCGGTGAGCGACCCGATCCCGAACTACCCCATGGTGATGCAGGGCAACCTGGCCGAGCCGCTCAAGGCCGCGATCCGCGGTGCCTTCCTGGAGGCGCGCGACCCCGAGGTGCTGCGCGCCTTCCGCGTCGAGGGCTTCGCGCCCACGGATGACGCCGCCTACAACATCCTGCGCGAGACGGCGCGGGTGCTGGAGATGGACCTGACGCGGATGCGCGGATGAACGCGGCCAGCATTCTCGCGGCCGACCGCGCGGCGGGGCTGCGCGGGGGCGCGCTGGCGGTCGGCATTATCGCGGTCTGCCTAGTGGCACTCGGCATCACCGGCTTCTTCGATGCGGAGCGTTTCGCCGATGGGCTGCCCGCCATGGCGCAGCTCTTTTCCGAGATGGTGCCGCCCGATTTCTCGCGCTGGCGCGCCTGGCTGAAGCCGCTGCTCGACACGCTGGCCATGTCCATCGCGGGCACGGCGCTGGCCGTCGTGATCTCGCTGCCGCTGGCGTTGCTGGCGGCGCCCAACATCTCGCCGCATCCGGTGATCCAGCAGGCGACGCGCACATTGCTCGCCTTCCTGCGCTCGGTGCCCGAGATCATCATGGGCATCCTGTTTGTCGCGGCCGTCGGCTTCGGCGCGCTGCCGGGCGTGCTGGCGCTGGCCCTGCACTCGGTCGGCATGGTGGGCAAGTTCTACGCGGAGGCGATCGAGCATGTGGACCCGAAGCCGCTGGAGGCGGCACGCGCGGCCGGCGCCACCCGCTTGCAGGTCATCACCCATGCCGTGCTGCCGCAGGTGATGCCGCAGCTTTCCGACATCACCATCTATCGCTGGGAATATCACTTCCGCGCCTCGGCGGTGCTGGGCATCGTCGGCGCCGGCGGGATCGGCTTCGAGCTGATCGCCGCGCTCCGGCTGATGTCCTATGATCAGGTCTCGGCCATCCTGCTCGCGATCCTGGCCTGCGTGCTGGTGGTGGACGGCATCGGCGCGCGGCTCAGGGCGGCGCTGAAGTGACGCGCATCCTGGTGACCCATTGGGTGGAGGAGGAGGTGCTGGACCTGCTGGCCACCGCGGGCGAGGTCGAGGCCAACCGCACGCGCGAAAGCTGGACGCCCGCCGAGGTGCGCGCGCGGGCGGCCGACAAGCACGCGATCATGGCCTTCATGCCGGACCGCGTGGATGCCCCGTTCCTGGCCGCCTGCCCGCATCTGCGCATCATCGCCTGCGCGCTCAAGGGCTTCGACAATTTCGACCGCGCGGCCTGTGCGGCGGCGGGCGTGCGGCTCTCCATCGTGCCCGACCTGCTGACGGCGCCGACGGCCGAATTGGCGCTGGGTCTCGCCATCGGCCTCGGGCGGCAGATCCGGGACGGCGATGCGCTGGTGCGGGCCGGGCAATTCTCGGGCTGGCGGCCCATCCTCTACGGCTTCGGGCTGGAAGGTGCCACGGTGGGGCTGCTGGGCCTCGGCGCCGTGGGCCGCGCCATCGCGGACCGGCTGGCGGGCTTCGGCTGCCGCATCATCGCGCATGATCCGGGCGCCGTGCCGCGCGCGGATGTGACGCTGCTTCCCTTCCCGGACGTCCTCGCGCAATCCGACCTGCTGATCGGCGCCGCACCGCTGACGCCCGCCACGCGCCACATGATCGACGCGGAAGCCCTCGCTGCCCTGCGGCCCGGGGCGCTGGTGGTGAATATCGGCCGGGGCTCGGTGGTGGATGAAGCGGCGGTGCTGGCCGCGCTGGAATGCGGGCATCTCGGCGGCTATGCGGCCGATGTCTTCGAGTTCGAGGACTGGTTGCTGCCGGACCGCCCGCTGGAGATCGCGCCCGCATTGCGGACGCATCCGCGCACGCTCTTCACGCCGCATCTGGGCTCGGCCGTGGCGGGCGTGCGGCGGGAGATTGCGCTGCGAGCCGCGCACAACATCCTGGATGCGCTGGCGGGCCGGACGCCGAGGGATCTGCTTGCGCCTTGATGGGCCGCGCCGCGCGGCGCAAGCTTCCCCCAATCCCCCGACAGGAGCGTCCCATGGCTGAATCCATCCTCTTCCCCGGCACGGTCGAATGGTCGGGCGAGAATCCCGGTATCTCCCTGAAGGAGGACCCGGCGGGCCCCTTCACCACGCTCGCCTCCTTCTTTCGCGTCGTCCTCTCGCCGCATGGGCGCGGCCATGCGCTGGTGCTGCTGCAGAACCCAACGAGCGAGGGCGCGGGCAATATCTGCCTGACCGACAATGAGCCGCTCGCCCGTTGGCTGGTCTCCGACTACGTCTCGCATTTCGGCGCCTGGCGCGGCCTGGCGGGGCTGAAGAACCTGTCCTACCGCCCGCTCGACAGCGTCACCGTCGGCGGCGACGCCATCACCCATTACAGCGAGACGGTGACGGGTGCGGGCATGACCGTGGCGCTCGAATGGAGCGGCCTCGGCACGCCCTTCTGCTTCGCGCTCGCGCCTGCGCAATCCGCCACCGGCAAGCACCACATGCCGAGCCTTTTCGTGGGCTGCGATGCCGCGACGGTGACGGTGAATGGCGCGCAGCGTCCCGGCGCGCCCATCCCGCGCGAGATCGTGGGCCAGCATATCTCGACGGCGATGCTGGCCTTCTCGGAAACGTGGCTCCGGGTGTAGTTACCCGCGCACCCGCAACCCCTGCAGCCGGATCAACCCATCCGGCACCATGCGCAGCCCCTGCACGGCCGCAACCGTGCCGGTGAAGTTGGTGGGGTGCCACAGGTAGATATAGGGCCGGTCGCGCAGCAGCACCTCCATCGCGCTTCCATAGGCGGCGAGGCGCGCGGCCGGCTCCACCTGCGTGCGGCCCTCGCGCAGGGCGGCATCGGCGGCCGCGCTGCAATAGCGCCCGCCATTCAGCGCCTCGCCACAGGCGTTGAAGCCCCAGAGATTGCCATCCACATCGGTGCGGCCCGACCAGGCGATGACCAGCATCTCGAAATCGCCCGCGGTCCATTGCCGCAGCAGCGTCGCCGTCTCGATCACCTGGATCTCCAGCGTGATCCCGGCCTCCGCCGCCATCGCCTGGATCACCTCGGCCGCCTGGATGTATTCGGTGGTGTTGGGGACCGAGAAGCGGATGCGCACACGCTCATGCCCCGCTTCGCGCAGCAACGCCCGCGCGCGGGCGAGGTCGCGCCCCGGCACCGCGATTCCCGGCACATGCTGCGGATGGCCGGGCGGCGTGGACTGGTTGCCGGGGCGGTACAGGCCTTCGAAGGCCACGCGGTTCAGCGCCGTCCGGTCGATGCTCGCCTCAAGTGCCGCGCGGATGCGCGGATCGCGGGCCAGCGGCGTATTGGCGCGCTCGCCATTGCCCATGTTGATCGCGAGATAGACGACGGCGAGCGAGGGCCCCTCCAGCAGCCGCACCCGCCGGTCGCCCTTCAGCGTGCCAACATCGGAGGGGTTTACGCGCTCGATCACATCCAGCGTTCCCGCGCGCAGATTGGCGGCGCGGACGGTGGTGTCGGGGATGGGGCGATAGGTCACGCGCTCGGCATGGATGGCGGCGCGGTCCCAGTAATCATCGAAGCGCTCCAGCTCGATCCGGTCCTGCGCCACGCGGCGGGTCAGGCGGAAGGGGCCGGCGCAGGCGGGGGCGGCCTGGAACTCGGCGCCCAGCACATTCGCCTGGCGCGGCGAGACCAGCATGCCGGCGCGATCCGAGAGGGCGGCCAGCAGCGGCGCGAAGGGCTCGCTGAGGCGGATGCGGAGCTGCATGGGCGCAGCCACCTCGATCGCCGTCACGGGCCCCAATTCGCCCCGCCGCGTGGAGCCGGGCGCATTGCGGTGGCGTTCGAGGCCGATGCGCGCGGCCTCGGCATCCAGGGCCACGCCGTCATGGAAGCGCACGCCCTCGCGCAGGGTGAGCAGCAGGGCGCGGCCGTCCTCCTGCCACGCCCAGGCGGTGGCGAGTTGCGGCACGAGCGCGCCCTGCTCATTCACCTCGATCAGCTTGTCGCACATGGCCATGAAGACCTGTCGTGCGGCGACGGAGCGGGAGAGGGTGGGGTCCAGCACATCGGGATCCGAGGCGATGCCGATGCGGATGTGCTGGGCGGTGGCGGGCAGCGCCAGCAGGGTGAGGATGGCAGCGACAATCAGGCGCATGGAAAGGCCTTGGAAATGAGGATGTGAGCCTAGCATCCTCATTTCCCGGAGCTGCAAGAACCTGGTGAAAGCCAAGCAGGCTTTCACCTTGCTGGGGAGGTTGAGGGGCCAAGCCCCTCAATCCGGCTCAGACGGCCGGCGTCGCGAAGAACTTGTTCTTCAGCCCCTTCTGGTTCTCATAGATCGACCCCTGCAGATCGGCCGGCGGCAGCGGCAGCCGCACCGGCACATCCGCGAGGCGCGGCGCGAGGCTGGATTTCCCCGCCACCATCAGCCGGTCATAGGCCTCGATCCCGCCCGGGAAGCCCAGCAGCGGCCAGGCATCGGCCGCGCGGAACTGCATCAGGAAGAAGCGCCGCTCGCGGTTCGAAGTGTTGGGCGCCGAGGCATGCGCGGCGCGGACATGGTGGATGGAGATGGAGCCCGCCTTGCCCGTCAGCGGCACGGCGGCGTCATAGTCCAGCTCGCGCTTGGAGGGGTCCATCGCACCACAGAACCTGCCTTCGAAATGGTGGTCGAAGACCGGCCCGCGATGGCTCCCGGGTACGATGAGCAGCGGGCCGTTCGAAAGCTCCATATCGTCCATCATGACGCCGACGGCGGCCAGATCGTCATTGGTGTGCGGGTAGAAGGCCCAGTCCTGGTGCCACTCCACCGCCGCGCCGAAGCCGGCCGACTTCATGTTGAGCTTGGAGGTGTCGAAGCGGATATCCGGCCCCCAGAGGCTTTGCAGGCAGGCGATGATGGCCGCGTTGCGCATCAGCCGCTCATAGGCGGGGTGGTGCAGATGCGGCGCCTTGATCCGGCGCACGCGCGGCTGGGCCGGCGTATGGCTGTCCTCCAGGTCATAGACGTCGTCATGCTTGGTCAGCCGCGCGGAACGGGCGACGAAGCCATCCGTCACCTCGCGCAGTTCCGCCACCTCGGCGGGCGTCAGCACGTTGGGCACAACGATGGCGCCGACGCGGTTGTATTCCTCGATCTGGGCTGGGGTGAGCATGGCGCTTATCTCCGGTAATGGCGTTGCGCGGCGCGCACCGCCTCGCGCACCGCATCCTGGGGCGAGGCCTGGCCGGTCGCCACGCGGGCGAACATGTCCACCAGCACCCAATTGGCCGAAAGCGCCGCGGTGCCGGCGGTGATCGGGCCGGAATACCCCTCGTAGAAGGGGGTATCGAGCGTCTCCGAGAAGACGCGCAGCTTGGGGTCGGATTGCCAGACCGCACTCGCCGCATACGCCTTCAGCGGCTGGGACCAGTAGCCCAGGCAGCCGGTCAGCCAGGTGTCGTACTGCTCGGCCTCCATCATGAAGGTGAGATACGCCTTGGCCGCCTGCGGGAAGCGCGAATGGCGGAAGATCATGGCGTTGAGCACGAGGCCGGTCTGCGGTGCCGCGGGCGCCACGCCGCGCGCCATCTCGGCATGGTCGGTGTCCTCGGCCGTCGCGCGCTGCTCCGCATCGGTGGAGTTCTTCAGCGCGTAGTAGACGGAGACGCCGTTCTGCGTGAGGCCAAGCTCGCCGCCGATGAAGGCGCGGTTGTTGGAGACGCCGTTCCAGGACATGGTCCCAGGGATCATCGTGGCCTGCATGGCGCGGGAATAATCCAGCGCGCGCAAAGTGGCCGGGCTGTCGAGCGCGATGCGGCCCTGCTCGTCCAGGATGCGGCCGCCATGCGCCCAGAGCAGGAAATTCGCATAGCCCGGCGCATCGCCCGGCGCGTGGCTCAGCGCGAAGCCGCAGGGCTTGCCCACGCGCTTCAGCCCCTCGCAGAGGCGCAGGAATTCGCTGAGGTCATTCGGGATCGCCTGGAAGCCGGCCGCACGGATCGCCGAGATGCGATACAGCGCGGGCCCGCCCGAGCCGCCCATGGGCAGGCCGATCCAGCTCTGGCTGTTGAAGCGCTTGCCATAGACCTCGGCCAGCCGGTACCAGCCGCCATATTTCGCGCCGAGATATTCGGCGATGTCCGTGACCTCGATCACCTTGTCGGAAAACAAATGCGGGTCCGCGCCGAAGCCCAGCACCACATCGGGGCCCTGGCCGGTATTGGCGGTGACGGCGGTCTGCGCCGGCATGTCATCCCAGCCGACATAATCCACGCGGACCTCGATGCCGGTCGCCTGGGTGAATTTCCGGGTGTTGGCGTTGAAGATGACCTCATCGGCCTCCACGAAACGCGCCGGGCGCAGGATGCGCAGGCGTGCGCCGTTCTCGGGCGTCAGCCGCGGCGACGTGACGTTGGCGGCGGCGATGCGTTGGGCGCTGGCTGGGCCTGAGATGAGAGCCGCGCCCGCGGCCAGGCTGGCGCGTCGGGTGAGATGGGTCATGGCTTCCTCCGGTGCCGGTTGTTCCGGCTTCCGAAGGGGAGGCTAGGCCCCGCCGCGCGGCGGGGTCAACGAGAATTGGCGCGCGGCGGTGCCACGCTGGCGCCCTGGATTCCATGCCGCGCGAGGGAGGCGGCGACGAAGCCCGTGGCCTTCATCTCCTCGACGAAGGCGGTGAGGTAAGCGAGCGCGAC
>JAIYCD010000027.1 GCA_027488195.1 Acetobacteraceae bacterium
GCCGAGCGTGCCGGTGGCGCCGGGCCGGTATTCCACCACGACGGGCTGGGCGAGCCGCCGCCCCGCCAGATCGGCCAGGACGCGCAAATGGGTGTCGGCCGAGCCGCCGGGCAGCCAGGGAACCACCAGGCGGATGGGCCGGTTGGGAAAGCCCTGTTGGGCCAGGGCAGGGGTGGCCAAGGGGGGCATGGCCAAGGCGAGGGGGGCGGCGAGCGCGGCGCGGCGGGTCAGCATGGCGGTTCCTCCGGGGTGTTTTGCCGGAGCATGGCATCCAGCGGGGGCCAGGGTCCATCGCCTTGCGCACCCGCGCATCTTGCCCGCGCGCATCCCCCCTGTCACACATCGCACCCGCATGAACGATGGACCCACCCCGAACACGCCGCCCGGCCTGCTGCCGGCCGGGCTGATGGACCTGCTGCCGCCCCAGGCGGAGCGGGAGGCCGTGCTCGTCGAAGCCCTGATGGAGGGCTTCGCCCGCCACGGCTATGAGCGGGTGAAGCCGCCCTTGCTGGAATTCGAGGAAGGGCTGCTGGCTGGCTCCGGCGCCGCCGTGGCCGAGCAGACCTTCCGCCTGATGGACCCGGTGAGCCAGCGCATGATGGGGCTGCGCGCCGACACCACGCCGCAGGTGGCCCGCATCGCCGCCACGCGGCTCGGCCTGCAGCCGCGCCCGCTGCGGCTGTGTTACGCCGGCCAGGTGCTGCGGGTTCGCGGCAGCGAACTCGCCCCCTCGCGCCAGCTGGCCCAGGCCGGTGTCGAGCTCATCGGCGGCGCCGCGCCCGAGGCGGATGCGGAGGTGGCGCTGGTGGCGGCCGAGGCGCTGGCCCGTGTCGGCGTCACCGACATTACGCTGGACGTGACCCTGCCGCGCATGGCCCAGGCGCTGCTCGCCGCCGCCGGGATTGATGACCGCCTGGCCGCCCGTCTGATCCATGCGCTGGACCGCAAGGACGCCGCCGCCGTGGCCGCCCTCGCCGAGGGCGCCGGCCCTGTTGCGCTGCTGCTGCCCCGCCTGCTGGCCGCCGCCGGCCCCGCGCCTCATGCGCTCGCCGTGCTGCGCGAGGCCGATCTGCCCGAAGCCGCCCGCGCCATCGCCGAGAACGCCGCCCGCATCATCGAGGCCATCGCCGCCCGTGCGCCCGGCCTGCGCATCACGCTCGACCCCGTCGAATTCCGGGGCTTCCGCTACCATGTGGGCGTCGCCTTCACGATCTTCGGCCCCGGCATGTCGGGCGAACTGGCCAAGGGCGGGCGCTACCTCTCGGCGAATGACGAGCCGGCGACGGGCATGACGCTCTACCCCGATGCCGTGCTGCGCGCGGCCCCGCCCGCCCCGCCCCGCCCGCGCTGCTTCCTGCCGCTCGGCACGCCCGCCGCCGCAGGTGCCGCGCTGCGTGAGCAGGGCTTCGCCACCGTCGCGGCGCTGGCCGCCGAGGACGCCCCCGCGGCCCTCCGTTGCACCCATGTCTGGGATGGCGCAAACCCCGTCCCGCTGGTTCAGAAAGGTTAAGCGTTATGGCCAATGTCGCCGTGATCGGCGCCCAATGGGGCGACGAGGGCAAGGGCAAGGTGGTGGATTGGCTGGCAAGCCGCGCCGAGATCGTGGTGCGCTTCCAGGGCGGCCACAATGCCGGCCACACGCTGGTGGTGGACGGCACCACCTATAAGCTTTCGCTCCTGCCCTCGGGCGTGGTGCGCGGCAAGCTCGGCGTCATCGGCAATGGCGTGGTGCTCGATCCTGACGCGCTGCTGGGCGAGATCGCGAAGGTCCGCGCCCAGGGCCTGGATGTCGGCCCCCACAACCTGCGCATCGCCGACAACGTGCCCCTCATCCTGCCGCTGCACCCCGCGCTCGACCGCGCGCGCGAGGCCGCCCGCGGCGAGGACAAGATCGGCACCACCGGGCGCGGCATCGGCCCGGCCTATGAGGACAAGGTCGGCCGCCGCGCGATTCGCCTCTGTGACCTGGCCGAGCCCGAGACGCTCTCCGCCAAGCTCGATGAGCTGCTGCTGCACCACAACTCGCTGCTGCGCGGCCTGGGTGCGACGCCCTTCGAGAAGCAGCCGCTGCTCGATGCGCTGCTGGCCCTGGCCCCCCAGCTGCTGCCCTATGGCGAGCCGGTGTGGGAGCGGCTGGACGCCGCCCGCGCCGAAGGCAAGCGCGTGCTCTTCGAGGGCGCGCAGGCCGTCATGCTCGACGTGGACCACGGGACCTACCCCTACGTCACCAGCAGCAACACGGTCGCCGGCAATGCGGCGGCGGGTGCCGGCGTGGGCCCGGATTCCATCGGCCTCGTCCTCGGCATCGCCAAGGCCTATGCGACGCGCGTGGGCTCCGGCCCCTTCCCCTCCGAGCTGCATGACGAGACCGGCCGGCGCCTGGGCGAGCGCGGACATGAATTCGGCACCGTCACCGGCCGCCCGCGCCGTTGCGGCTGGTTCGATGCGGCGATGGTGCGCCAGGCGGTGAAGATCGGCGGCGTGAACGGCCTGGTGCTGACCAAGCTCGACGTGCTGGACGGCCTTCCCGAATTGAAGATCTGCGTGGGCTACCGCGTGGATGGCGTGGAGATGCGCCATTTGCCGGCCGCCATGCGCGCCCAGGCCAAGGCCGAGCCGATCTACGAGACGATGGAGGGCTGGTCCGGCTCCACGCGCGGCGCGCGCAGCTACGCGCAGCTTCCCGCCCAGGCGGTCAAGTATGTGCGCCGCATCGAGGAGCTGGTGGAGGCGCCGGTGATGATGCTCAGCACCTCGCCCGACCGCGACGACACGATCGCGCTGCGCGATCCCTTCGCGGGCTAGCGCCCGGCACGTCTGCCCGCCTAACCTCTCCGCACAAGAACAGGGCGGGGAGGCCAGAATGAGCGGCGAATCCTTCAAACAGGCGCGGGACCTTCTCTTCGCGCATCGCGGCGACTACGCGGCGGCGCATCGCGACTTCCGCTGGCCCAGGATAGAGCGCTTCAACTACGCGCTCGACTGGTTCGACGCCGAATTGGCACGCGGGCCGCTCGGCAACAGCGAGGCGCTGCGCATCCTGGGCGAGGGTGCGACCACCCGCAGCTTCGCCCAGCTCTCCGCCGATTCCAGCCGCCTCGCCAATGGGCTGCGCGCCATGGGCGTGAAGCGCGGCGACCGCATCCTGATGATGCTGGGCAATATCGCGCCGCTCTGGGAGACGATGCTGGCCGCACAGAAGCTGGGCGCCGTGGTCATCCCCGCCACCACGCTCCTCACGCCGGCCGACCTGAAGGATCGCTTCGAGCGCGGCCGCGTGCAGCATGTGGTGGCCAATGGCGCCGATGCGCGGAAATTCGACGGGCTCGATCCCAAGGTCTCGCGCATCGCGGTCGGCGGGGCGCAGGGCTGGGTGGATTACGACGCGCTGCTGGACAACAGCGCGGAGTTCACGCCCGAGGGCGTGACGCGGGCGCAGGATCCGCTGCTGCTCTATTTCACCTCCGGCACCACGGCCAAGCCCAAGCTCGTGCTGCATGACCAATGCTCCTATCCGGTGGGGCACCTGATCACGATGTATTGGCTGGGCCTGCAGCCCGGCGACCTGCATTTCAACATCTCCTCGCCCGGCTGGGCCAAGCATGCCTGGAGCAATGTCTTCGCCCCCTGGAATGCGGGCGCGACCATCCTGATCAACAACCAGCCGCGCTTCGATGCGCGCGCGACGCTGGAGACCATGGCCGCCCATGGGGTGAACACCTTCTGCGCGCCCCCCACCGTCTGGCGCATGATGGTGCAGCAGGACATGGCGCCGCACCGGGGCGCGCTGCGCGAGCTGTGTTCCGCCGGCGAGCCGCTGAACCCCGAAGTGATCGAGCATGTCCAGAAGATCTGGGGCATGACCATCCGCGAGGGCTATGGCCAGACGGAGACGACGCTGCAGATCGCGAGCTTCCCGGGCCAGAAGGTGAAGCCCGGCAGCATGGGCCAGGAATCGCCGGGCTATCGCGTCCGCCTGCTGAACCCGGACGACCAGGAGGTGGAGGAGGGCGAGGTCTCCCTCCTGCTCGACCCACCGCCGATGGGCCTGATGCAGGGCTACCAGAATGATGATGGAAGCTTCATGCCCTTGGGCTCCATCGCCTACCGCACCGGCGATGTCGCAACGCGCGATGCGGAGGGCTATTTCACTTACGTCGGCCGCGCGGATGACGTGTTCAAGGCGTCCGACTACCGCATCTCGCCCTTCGAGCTGGAAAGCGCGTTGATCGAGCATGAAGCGGTGGTCGAAGCCGCCGTGGTGCCCGCGCCAGATGCGGTGCGCCTGGCCGTGCCCAAGGCCTATCTCGTGCTGGCCGAGGGCGTGGAGGCGGATCGCGCCACCATGCTCAGCATCTTCCAGCACCTGCGCGAGCGCCTGTCACCCTATAAGCGCCTGCGCCGGCTGGAGGTCTATGACCTGCCCAAGACCATCTCGGGCAAGATCCGCCGCGTGGAGCTGCGCCAGCTGGAGGAGAAGCGCTTCGCCACCGGCACGCGTGGGGAGGCCGAGTTCCGCGAGGAGGATTTCCCGGAGTTGCGCTGATGCTGAGCGATCCCTACGGCCTGCCCGTGACCACCGCCTCCCCGGCGGCGCGCGATGCCCATGCGCTGGGGCTGGACCGGCTGCTCACGCAATATGACGGCATCGTGGAGGCCTTCGAGGCCGCCATCGCCGCCGATCCCGGCTTCGCGCTCGCGCATGTCGGCCGCGCCCAGGGGCTGATGCTGCGCGGCGATACGGCCGAGGCCGCCGCCGCCCTGGCCACCGCCGAATCCCTCACGGGCGGGATCACGCCGCGCGAGGCGAGCCAGATCGCCTTCTACCGGACGCTGATGACCCGCCCGATCGAGGCCGCGATCGCGGCGCTGGAGGCGCATGTCGAAGCCTGGCCGCGCGATGCGATGGTGCTGAACACCAATGCCAACCCGAACGGCCTGCTCGGCTCCTCCGGCCAGGTCGGGCAGAAGGCGCGGCTGGCGGCGATGATGGACCGCCTCGCGCCGCATTACGCGGGCGATTGGTGGTTCGCCTCCGCCCACGCCATGGCGCTGAACGAGACCGGCCAGCACGCCGCGGCGCGCGACCGCATCGAGGCATCCTTCGCGCAACGGCCGGACAGCGCCTGGGTCGCGCATTCGCGGGCGCATCTCTGCTACGAGCAGGGCGAGACCGGGGCGGCGCGCGACTTCCTGCGCGGCTGGCTCGCGGCCTATCCGCGCGGCGGCGTGCTGTACGGGCATCTGCACTGGCATCTCGCACTGGGCGATCTGGAAGCGGGCGAGACGGAATCGGCACGCGCCCTTTACCGCGCGGCCTTTTCGCTCGATGGCGGCAGCGGCACGGCGCGGCAGAAACTCCAGGATGCGACCTCCTTCCTGTGGCGCTGGGAACTCGCCGGCCACCCGCGCGACGATGCGGCCTGGGCGAGCCTGCGCGACTTCGCCCGCGCGCATTTCCCGAAACCCGGCATCGCCTTCGCCGACCTGCATGTGATGCTGGCCGAGGCCGTGGCCGGCGATGCCGAGGCGCTGGAGGCGCGCATCGCGCAGATGGCGGCGCTGGAGCGGGCGGGGCGCTATCCGTCCGGCCCCGTGATCCCGGCCGTCTCGCGCGCCTTCCTGGCCTATGGGCGAGGCGAGTTCGGCGCGGCGATCACGACGCTGGAACCCATCCTGGCGCAAAGCGAGCGCATCGGCGGCAGCCGCGCCCAGACGGATCTCGTCGAGTTCACCCTGCTCAGCGCCTGCGCTCAGGCCGGGCGGGCCGGCGATTTGCGCCGCATCCTGGCGCGCCGCCGGCCGGGCCCCGCGCCGGTTCCCGTCGCCGCCGCGGATTGAGGCGGCATGGAGGCTGGCAATGACCGGGATCGATGGCACCGATTGGCGGGCCAGCCCGGGTTGGGGCAACCCCCACCACGGCAGACACCAGAGGCGTTCCCGAGATGTTCAAGTTATCCGCATCGACGCTGTTGGCCGGCCTGGCCATCGCCCTGCCCGCCCAGGCGCAATTCGCCATCCCCTCCTCGGCGATCACCCTGAACTACACCAACAACAATGGCTGAACGCTCTCCGCCCGGCAGGTCTATTCGCTCGGCACGGACCAGCTGGTCGTCAGCCTCAACAACGACGACGCGACCAAGTGGATTTCCTTCAGCGTGAGCGTCGCGATCCGCGGCACGGGCTTCAACCGCACCATCACCAGTGGCTCCACGGGCGCCCTGGTCGTCCCGATCCGCAGCCTGACGCCGGCCCTGCCCACCAGCCTGGCCAATGGCGCGGCCACCGTGACCATCGACAGCTGCTCCGAAGCGCCCAACCCCAACCAGCGCCGCAACTGGCGCTGAGCCGCGCCCAGGTGACGCGGCCCGCGCACAAGGGCATCCTGGGGACATGACACAGACCGACCCCGCCCTGATGGAAGCCGAGCAGCTGCTCGGCCTCTACGCCCGCCGCGCCCTCTCGCCGGTCGAGGCCTTGAAGGCCGTCACCGAGCGAATCGCGCGGATGAACCCCTGGGTGAACGCCTTCGCCGCGCTCAACCCACGCGCCCTGCAGCAGGCGGGCGAGAGCGAGGCGCGCTGGGCCGCCGGGCGCCCGCAAGGCCCGCTGGATGGCGTGCCGGTGACGGTGAAGGACCTGCTGAACGTGGCCGGCTTTCCCACGCGGCGCGGCAGCCGCACGACGGAAGCCACCCCCGCCACCGAGGATGCGCCCGCCGTGCTGGGCCTGAAGCTCGCGGGTGCCGTCATCATCGGCAAGACGACGACCACCGAATTCGGCTGGAAATCCCCGGGCGATTGCCCGCTCCACGGCATCACCCGCAACCCCTGGAATCGCGAGCGCACGCCGGGCGGCTCGTCGAGCGGCGCGGGGGCGGCGGCGGCGGCCTGCTTCGGGCCGCTGCATATCGGCACGGATGCCGGCGGCTCCATCCGTATCCCGGCCGCCTTCTGCGGCGTGGTGGGCGTGAAGCCGAGCTTCGGGCGCATCCCGCAATGGCCGCTCGGCGCCTTCGCCAATGTCGCCGTCGCCGGCCCCATGGCGCGCAGCGTGCGCGATGCCGCGCTGATGATGAACGCCATGGCCCGGCATGACCTGCGCGACCCCTTCAGCCTGCCGGATGACAAGCGCGACTGGCGGGACGGCATCGAGGAGGGCGTGCGCGGCCTGCGCGTGGCCATCGTGCGCCGCATGGGTTTCGACGCGCCGCTCGACGCCGAGGGCGAGACGGCGCTGATGCAGGCGGCCGAGGCGCTGAAAGCCGCCGGCGCCATCATCGAGGAGGCGGACCCGCTCCTGCCCGACACCCGCGCCATCTTCGGCCGCGTCTGGGGTGTCGCGCTGTCCCGCCTGGTCGCCTCCGTGCCGGAGGAGAAGCGCCACCTGCTGGATGACGGCATCGCCGGGGTCGCCGCCGCCGAAGGCGTGATGAGCGCCGTGGATTTCCTGGGCGCCGACGCGCTGCGCATCGAGGCGGCGCACGCCATGGCGCGCTTCCACCAGCGTTACGACATCATGCTCACGCCCTGCACGCCGACGGCCGCCTTCGCCGCCGACCAGCCGACGATCGACCCGCGCATGTCCCTCTGGCGGGACTGGGCGCCCTGGACCTTCACCCACAACCTGACGCGCCAGCCCGCGATTTCCGTGCCGGTGGGCCTCGATTCCGAGGGCATGCCGCGGGCCGTGCAGGTGGCGGCGGCGCTCTATCGCGACGACCTCTGTTTCCGGGCCGCGCGGGCCATCGAAATTGCGCTCCAGTCACCCGCCGCACCCGTCTTGTAACGTTCACGAAAAGATGCTTCACCCCCGCCACTCAATGTGACGGGAGCATGACGTGCGGCTTGTGACGTTCACCGATGGCATGGGGGCCCGTGTCGGAGCCCTTGATTCCTCGGGCGCCGTGCGTGACATCACCGCCACCGATTCCTCCCTGCCGCGGGACATGCTGGGCCTGATCGCATCCGGCCGCATGCCCGTCATCGGGAACGCGCCGGTCGTGCCCGAGGCGCGGCTGCTGGCGCCCATTCCGCGCACGCCGAAGAACGTCTTCTGCGTCGGCAAGAACTACCACGAGCACGCCAAGGAATTCGCGGGCTCCGGCTTCGATGGCGGCGCCAAGGATGTGGTGCCCCCCTTCCCCGTCGTGTTCAGCAAGCCGCATACCAGCATCATCGCGACCGGCGAGCCCATCCTCGGCCATCTCGATCCGACGGGCGGCCTGGATTACGAGGGCGAACTCGGCGTCGTGATCGGCAAGGGCGGCCGCGGCATCAGCAAGGCCGATTCGCTCAAGCATGTCTTCGGCTACACCATCATCAACGACGTCACGGCGCGGCATCTGCAGAAGCGCCACAGCCAATGGGTGCTGGGCAAGGGGCTGGACAGCTTCTGCCCCATGGGCCCCGCCATCCTGACGGCCGATGAAGTGCCCGACCCCACCAGGCTCACCCTCACCACCTGGGTGAATGGGGAGCAGCGGCAGCACGCCCCCGTCAGCGACCTGATCTTCGACATTCCGACGCTGATCGAGGCGATCAGCGCCGGCATCACGCTGGAGCCGGGTGACGTGATCGCGACCGGTACGCCGGCCGGTGTCGGCATCGGCTTTTCGCCGCCACGCTTCCTCGCCTCCGGCGATGTCGTGCGGATTGAGGTTCCCGGAATTGGAATTCTTGAGAATCGAGTAGCCTGAATCTTCAATTGCGACTAAAGCGTGACAACCTTCGGTGGGAGGAAAGAATTTTGCGCGGTCCGAGCTGCTTGCCCATGCTGCGTCGCCGTCCCTTGACGGCAACGCAGATTTGCACCCTCCCCGAGCAGGCGCCCCGCGCGGCTGCCTTCTATGAGCCGCCGCGGGATGACCTGCCGCAGCAGCCATCCCACCTGACCGAAGACCGCGAAACCGCCGCCGCCGCATGAGGCTGGCACGCCGCGGCCTGCTGGCCCTGCTGCCCGGCGCGGCCGCCGCCCAGGGCACGGATTTCCCCACACGTCCCGTCACCATGGTCGTGGGCTTCCCGCCCGGCGGCCAGGCCGACCTCGCCGCGCGTCCGGTCTCGGCCGCCATGGAGCGCAACCTGCGCCAGCCGGTCGTGGTGCAGAACCGCCCCGGTGGAGCCGGCGCCATCGGCTCGGGCTTCGTGGCCCGCGCGCCCGCCGATGGGCAGACGCTGCTCATGGCGCTCTCCTCGCTTGCCGTCATTCCGGAGGCCGAGCGCCTCTTCGGCCGCGCTCCGCCCTATACGGTGGACCAATTCGCGCCGATCGGACTGGTGAACGCCGACCCCACCGTGCTGGCCGTGCCGGCCAGTGCCCCGTGGGCGAACCTTGCGGAATTCGCCACCGCCGCCCGCGCCCGGCCGGGCGACATCCCCTATGGCTCCTCAGGCGCCTACGGCACGCTGCATGTGGCGATGGAGATGTTCGCCTCCGCTGCCCAGATCCGCCTGCTGCACGTGCCCTTCCAGGGCGCGGGACCGGCCATCACCGCGCTGCTCTCGGGCAATATCCAGGCGCTGGCGACGGCGCCCGGTACGGTCACGCAGCATGTGCAATCGGGCCGACTGCGCGTGCTGGGCTGCTGGGGCCGCGAGCGCGCGCCCGCCTTCCCGCAGGTACCGACCTTCATGGAATCGGGCTTCCCGGAGGTGGAATTCTACATCTGGGCCGGCCTGTTTGCGCCCGTTGCCACGCCCGCGCCCATCCAGCTCCGCCTGCGGGAGAGCCTGCGCGCCGCCATGCAGGACCCGGAGCTGCTGCGCGCCTTCGAGACGGCGGGCTCGCCGCCGCGCTACCTCGATGCGCCGGATTTCGCGCGCTTCCTCGCCGAGGATTCGGCGCGGCTCGTGCGGGCCGTGCAGCGCATCGGCCGGGTCGAGTAGCTAGCCCGGGAAGAACCGATTGGCCGGGCGCGGCAGGCCCAGGTGGTCGCGCAGCGTGGTGCCTTCGTATTCCTTCCGGAACAGGCCACGCCGCTGCAACTCCGGCACCACCTGCTCGACGAAATCCACGAGGCCGCCCGGCACGTACGGGAACATCACGTTGAAGCCGTCGCAGGCACCGGTCTCCAGCCATTCCTGCATCTCGTCGGCGATGCTGGCTGGCGTGCCGACGATCGCCGCCCCGCCATAGCCGCCCAGGCGCTGTGCCAGCTGGCGCACGGTCAGGTTCTCGCGCCGTGCCATGGCGATGGCGCGCTCCCGGCCCGACTTGCTGGCCTCCGTCTCCGGAATCTCGGGCAGCGGGCCATCCGGGTCGAATTCACGGGCATCCACGCCGAGTGCGATGGAGAGCGCGCCGATCGCGCTTTCATAATGCACCAGGCTGTCGAGCAGGGCGCGCTTGGCCCGCGCCTCCTCCAGCGTGGTGCCGACGACGACCAGCGCGCCGGGCAGAATCTTCAGGTGGTCCGGGTTGCGACCCAACGCCGCGGCGCGCCCCTTCACATCGGCGTAGAAGGTCCGCGCCTCGGCGATGGGGCCGCCGGCGGCGAAGACCATCTCCGCCGTCTCGGCCGCGATCTGCCGTCCGGCATCCGAAGCGCCGGCCTGCACGATGACGGGCCAGCCCTGCACAGGGCGCGCGACGTTCAGCGGCCCGCGCACCGAAAGCTCCGGCCCCTGGTGGTTCAGCACATGCATCCGCGCGGGGTCCCAGAAGATCCCGCTCTCGGCATCGCGGATGAAGGCGTCATCGGCGAAGCTGTCCCACAGCCCGGTCACCACGTCGTGGAATTCGCGCGCGCGCTTGTAGCGCTCGCCATGCGCCATGTGCGCGTCCTGGCCGAAATTCTGCGCGGCGTCGGGGTTCGCGGTGGTGACGAGGTTCCAGCCCGCGCGGCCATTGGAGATGTGGTCGAGCGAGGCGAATTTCCGCGCGACGTGATAGGGGTCGTTATAGGTGGTGCTGGCGGTTGCGATCAGGCCGATGCGCTCGGTCACGGCGGCGAGTGCGGGCAGCAGGGTCAGCGGGTCGAAGCTCGTGGCGGTGTGGGAACGGCGCAGCGCCTCGATCGGCATGTTCAGCAGCGCCAGGTGGTCCGCCATGAAGAAGGCGTCGAACTTCCCTTCCTCCAGCTTCTGGATGAGCTGCTTGAGCTGCGGGAAGCTGAAATTCGCGCCGGGCCAAGCGCCCGGATAGCGCCAGCCACCGGTGTGGATGACGACGGGCCGCATGAAGGCGCCGAGGTGAAGCTGCTTTTGCGCCATGCGCGTCGTGCTCCTGCGTGATGGAGACAATTTGGCGATGCGCCCCGGCGGTTACAGCACAGGGGCGTGCAAGCCAGCCATGCGGTCAAACAGGCAGCCGCACCCGCGCGCGCAGCCCGCCCATCGGGCTCTCTTCCAGCAGGATCTCGCCGCCATGCGCGCGCACGATATCCCGCGCGATGGCGAGGCCGAGGCCGGTGCCCGTGGCGGAGCCGGAGCTGAAGGGCCGGAAGGCCTCCGCGCGGTCGGCGGCCGGAATGCCCGGGCCGTCATCATCCACGGTCAGTTCCGCCCAGCGGCGCCCGGCTTCCTGCACCTCGGCCACGCCGATGGTGATGCGGCGCGCATGCCGCCGCGCATTGTCGAGCAGGTTGCCCAGCGCCCGCTTCAGCGCATCCGCACGCAGCGGCAGGACCAGCGCCTTGGGCAGCGTGACGTTGAGGTCGGCGCCGCTGCGGCGCGACTTGGCGGCCATCTCCTCGACCAGTTCCACCAGGTCGGACGGGCGCGGCGCCTCGATGCCCTCGCCGCGGGCGAAAGCAAGGTAGGTCTCGACCATGCGCTCCATCTCCTCGAGGTCCTGGTTGAGCGCGTCCAGATCCTCCGCCGTCTCGGCCGAGCGCGGCAGCATGGCGATGGCGAGGCGCATGCGCGTCAGCGGCGTGCGCAGGTCATGGCTGATGCCGGCCAGCATCTCGGTCCGCTGGTTCACGAAGCGCAGGATGCGGCCCTGCATCGCGTTGAAGGCGAGTGCGGCCTGGCGCACCTCGCGCGCGCCCTCGGGCTTGATGGCGGCCGCGTCGCGGCCGAGGCCGAAGGATTCCGCGGCCTCGGCCAGGCGGCGGATGGCGCGCACCTGGTTCTTCATGAAGAGGATGGCGATGGCGGCCAGCAGCAGGGCGGAGCCCACCAGCCACAGCACGAAGACGTAGAGCGTGGTGCTGAACAGCCGCTTGCGCGGTGCCTCGACGGAGAGCAGCCCTGTGGCGGTCTGCACGCGGATGACGATGGCCTGCGGGTCGCTGTGCCAATCGGCGTCGAAGGCGAAGTTCATACGCTCGCGCAGCGCGTGGTCCAGGTCCTCCTCCAGCGGCAGGAAGGGCATCCAGGCCGGGCGCGCGGGCGGCGTGCCGAGCATCTCCCCCGGCTCGAAGCCGAGCGAGAGGCCGAGGCGCCAATTCGCCTCGCGCAGGATCTGGCTGCGCATCGCCTCGGGCGCCTGGTCCACCAGGTTGGCCACGAAGGCGACATCGCCCGCAAGTCCAGCCGAGAGCCGCCGCGAGATGACGTCGAGATGCCCGCCATAGAAGAGCTGGAGCGCGACACCCTGCAGCACCACCAGCGGCAGAAGCATGATGAGCAGGGTGCGCGCCAGGAGGCCGCGCGGCAGCACGGCGCCCATGCCTCGCAGCAGCGACTTGTCCGGCCGCTTCGCGGGGGGCTTCTGGCTCATGCCAGCCTGGCTCAAGGTCCCCTCTTTCAAGGCCTCCTCTCTCAAGGCCTCCTCTCTCAAGGCCTCCCCTCTCAAGGCCCGGGTCTCAGCACATAGCCCTTGTGGCGGATGGTGTGCAGGAAGCGCGGCTCGCGCGGATCCACCTCGATCTTGCGGCGCAGGCGCGTCACCTGGACGTCGACGCTGCGCTCGCCCGCATCAGGAGTGCCCAGCGCCACGGCGATTTCCTCTCGCGAGAGCACCTCGCCCGCGCGGCGGGCGAGTGCGGAGAGCAGGGCCGCCTCGCCACCGGTCAGGCGCTGCGTGCCGTCGGGGCCGCGCAGCTCGCAGCGCTCAGCGTCGAACCACCGCTGCCCCAATTGCATAGGGCCTTCCGGCAGGGCGGCGGGCGCGGCTCGGGGCGCCACGCGGCGCAGGATGGTGCGGATGCGCAGCGCCAGTTCGCGCGGGTCGAAGGGCTTGGCGAGATAATCATCCGCGCCGTGCTCGAAGCCGGCCACGCGGTCATCGGGGTCACCGCGCGCGGTGAGCATCAGGATGGGTGTCTCATGGCCCTCGCTGCGCAGGTGTTCGGCCAGCTCCAGGCCGGTCTCGCCGGGCATCATCACGTCGAGCACCAGCAGGTCGAAGGCCATGGCCTCGATGGCGGCGCGCGCCTCGGTCGCATCGCCCGCAACGGCGACGCGGTGGCCCTGCTCGGCCAGGAAGCGCTGCAGCAGGGCGCGCAGCCGGGCATCGTCATCCACCACCAAGATATCCGCGCTGGTTTCGGCCATGGTTCAGCCTCCTCTCGTCTCGGGCCGCGGGGCAGGGTTGAGGGCGGGGTTGGGCGAGAAGGTCGGCGTGGTGCGGCCGGGGGCGGCGCTGCGCTCCAGCGCCTCGAACTGCGCGCGCGCATCGGGGCCCATCAGCCCGCGCATCACCTGGCGGAAACCTTCGACGGCCTGCGGGCCCGCCTCGCGATAGGCGCGCAGCACCCATTCGCGCTGCGCGTCGAACAGCCGGCGTTCCAGCGCCGCCCCCTGCTCGGTCAGGCTCAGCAGGCGCTGGCGCTTGTCGGTGACGCCCGGCGCCTGGTGGACATAGCCCTGCTCGATCATCGGCTGCAGCACGCGGCCCAGCGACTGCTTGGTGATGTCCAGGATGGCGAGAAGCTCGCCCACCTTGATGCCCGGCGCGCGGCCGACGAAGTGCAGCACGCGGTGATGCGCGCGCCCCATCTCGAGCGCGGCCAGGATGCGGTCCGCGCCGGCGGTGAAGTCGCGATAACCGAAATACAGCAGGTCCTGCGCGAGACGCAGCTCCTCCTCGCGGAGAAAGAGCAGGCTGCGCGTGCCGCCCGGCGAACGCGGGGATTCGGGACGCGGCGATTCGGGGCGGGGCGGGGCGGACTTGAGTGTTTCCGACATGGCAGCCATGATTCCGTTTTCGGTCAGCTTCATTGACACATTTTTTCCGGTCATTCTACAAAGATCAGGCAACACGACAGGATGATGCGCCAATCCTGCCCCCGGCATTTCGTTCGGGTCTCTCTCGGCGCCAAGGAGGACACACATGGCCCTGGTTCCCTACGATGATCGCGATGGCGTGATCTGGTGGAATGGCGAGTTCCGCCCTTGGCGCGATTCGAAGCTGCACGTCCTCTCCCATGGTCTCCATTATGCCTCGGCCGTCTTCGAGGGCGAGCGCTGCTACGCTGGCGAGATCTTCAAGCTGCGCGAGCATACCCTGCGCCTGCTGCAATCCGGCCGGATCCTCGGCTTCGAGATCCCCTACACCGCACAGCAGATCGATGATGCCTGCAACGAGACGATTCGGCGCAACAACCTGACCAATGCCTATGTCCGCCCCATCGCCTGGCGCGGCTCGGAGGAGATGGGTGTGGCGGCCCGCGGCACCAAGGTTCAGCTCGCGATCGCGGTCTGGGAATGGGGCGCCTATTTCGGCGTGGAGCAGCGCATGAAGGGCGTGAACCTCGCCATGGCCAAGTGGCGCCGCCCGCACCCCGATACCGCACCCACCGCCAGCAAGGCGGCCGGCCTCTACATGATCGGCACCATGAGCAAGGAGGCTGCCATGGATGAGGGCGCCGACGACGCCATGATGCTCGACTGGAAGGGCGACCTGGCCGAG
The DNA here is from genome assembly GCA_027488195.1 of Acetobacteraceae bacterium. Taxonomy (GTDB): domain Bacteria; phylum Pseudomonadota; class Alphaproteobacteria; order Acetobacterales; family Acetobacteraceae; genus Roseococcus. The sequence goes on from JAIYCD010000027.1 coordinate 14,800, forward strand.
GCGACCGGCGCCAACGCCTTCTTCGTGATGGATGGCGAGGTGCACACGCCCAAGCCCACCTGCTTCCTGGACGGCATCACCCGCCGCACCGTGATGAGCCTGGCCGAGAAGCGCCAGATGAAGGTGGTGGAGCGCGTGATCCACCCGGACGAGTTGCCCCGCGCGACGGAGGCCTTCCTCGCCGGCACCGCCGCCGAGGTGACGCCCATCCGCCGCATCGGCACGCAGGACTTCACGCCCGGCACCATCACCGAGACGCTCATGAAGGATTATGACGCGCTGGTGCATCGCCGGGGCTGATCCTGCCGGGCGAGGCGCCACGCGCTTGACGCGGTGCGCCTCTCCGGGGGATTGAAGTTGCAGCCCCCGGAGCCCGTGCTTGAACCCATTCGCATTCCTCACCCGCTTCCGCGCCCGGCTTGTCGCCGAACGGGAACGGGCGGTGAAGCGCATCGCGGCCCAGGCCGCGCGAGGCGGCGGGGATGCCGCCCGCGATCGGCGCGACTGGGCCGAGGCGGCCATCCAGTATGAGCGCTACCTCGCCCTCAATCCGGATGATGCGGCGATCTGGGTACAGCTCGGCCATGCCCGCAAGGAAGCGGGCGACCTGCCGGCCGCCGAGCAGGCCTATCGCATCGCGCAGGAGCGCCAGCCACGCGACCACGACATCGCCCTCCAGCTCGGTCATGCCCTGAAGCTGCAAGGCAGGCTTGAGGAGGCGGCGGCGGCCTATGCCCTCTCCGACAGCCTCGCCCCCATCAACCACGCCGCGGAGGAGCTGGCCACACTCGCGGGCATCGAGGTCCGCCCCCGCCAGGCCGGGGTTTCGCCGCGGCAGATCTCGGAGCGCGAGCGCCTGGCGCTGGAGCGCCTGCGCGAGGCGGAGCTCCATGTCGCGCACGCGCCGCAGGACCCGGCCGCCCATCGCGCCCTGGCCGAGGCGCTGTTGCAGACGGGGCGGCGCAGCGCCGCCATCGCGGCCGCGCGCGCGGCCTATGGCCTCTGCCCCGAGCGGCGCAACTGGCAGGCCATCCGCCGCGTCGGCGGCGCCGCGCCGGAGGAGGGCGCCCCCGGCGGCCCGCAGCTGCACGATGTGACGGACCTGCTGACCATGCTGCGCGACACCGGGCGCGCCACCGGCATCCAGCGCGTCCAGCTGGGTCTCGCCGAGGGCATCCTGGCCGATCCCGTCGCGGCCGAGCAGGCGCGCTTCGTCTTCCTGGCCGAACGCTTCGGCCCCCTCTGGACCCTGGCGCGCGAGGACATCGAGGCGATCATCGCCTATTGCCTGCATGAGCCGCATGACGCGCTCCGCGCCGAGGCACTGGTGACCGGCGCCATGGACCGCGCGCGGCCGACGCACCTGCCCTCGGCGCGCGTCTTCTTCATCATGGGCGCCTTCTGGTTCTGGGCGGGCGTGCCATCGGCGCTGGCGCGGCTGCGCGCGGCGGGCTTGCGCATCGGCGTGCTCGTCTATGACCTGATCCCGCTGACCCACCCCGAGCATACCAGCGAGGGCACGGTCGCGGCCTTCCGCCAGGGATTGGAGGAAGGCGCCGGCCTTTGGGATTTCGCGCTCACCATCTCGGAATTCACCGCGCGCGAATTGGGCCGCCAGCTCGCCGCGATCGAGGCGCCGCCCATCCCGATCCGCCCGGTGCCGCTCGCGCACCGCATCAGCCCGCCGGACAAGCCGGATGCGCAACCACTTCCTGGGGCCTTCCCCGAGGCGGTCGGCGACCTCAGGGGCCAGGACTACGTGCTCTGCGTCGGCACCATCGAATCCCGCAAGAACCACCTGGCGCTGTTCCAGGCCTGGCAGATCCTCCTGCGCGAGGGGTTGGAGCCTCCGCCGCTCGTGCTGGTCGGCCGCCCCGGCTGGCGCGTGACGGATCTCATGGAGCAGCTGGAGGCGACGCGCTTCCTGGGCGGGCGCGTGCGCCTCGTGCACGGCGTCTCCGACCCCGAGCTGGAGGGGCTCTATCGCGGCTGCCTCTTCACCATTTTCCCCTCCTTCACCGAGGGCTGGGGCCTGCCGGTGGGTGAATCCCTGGCGCTGGGCAAGGTGTGCCTCGCCGCCCTCGAAGGGGCGACGCCCGAGGCCGCCTCCGGCTTCGCTGAGCCCATCGATGCCTTTTCCCCGCGCGACATCGCGGCCCGCGTGCGCCATTTCGTGACCGACCGCGCCGCGCTGGAAGCGGTGGGCGCCCGCCTGCGCGCGGAGTTCAAGCCGCGCGGCTGGCCCGATGTGACACGACACTTCCTCAGCGAGCTCGCCGCCTGCATGGCCGAGCCGCCGCCACAGCGCGCGGCACCCGAGGCGCTGCGCCTCAGCCCCGGCCACCGCCTCGCCTTCACGGGCGGCGCCAGCCTGGGCGACCTTCTGATGCTCGGCGCCGGCTTCGAGCCGCCGGAGGAGCCGGGCTCCTGGCTCATCGGCCCCTCGGGAACGCTGCATGTGGACTGCGCCGCCCCGCTGCGGCTCTGGTTCCGCCTGCGGGCCGCGCCCTGGGCGAACGAGAACCGCGCCGGCATCGCGCTGGGCGAGGGGCCGCTGCAATGGACCGAGATCGAGCCCGGGGAGGAAGCCATGCTGGCGCTCGACCTTCCGGCAGGCCCGGCAACGCTCCGCCTTGTCGTGGACGGGCCGACCCATCCGCCGCCGGAGGGGGGCGAGCGGCGGCCCATCCGCGTGGCGCTGCGCGAGGTCCTGGCGGTGGCGCATGAGACGCCGCGCCTCACGCCCGGGCGGCCTGTCATCTTCGGCCCCTCCGCCGCCGAGCAAGACTGGCTCGCCCTCCTGGCCGAGGGTTGGAGCCAATCCGCCCAGGTGCAGGGCGTCAGCGCGCTGGCGCCCGATGCCGTGCTGCGCCTCAACCTGCCGCCCGTGGCGGCGGGTGATGTCCGGGTGCTGCTGCACCTGCATGTCCGTGCGGGGAGCGGGGGCCGGCTGCGCCATCCGGGTGGCCTGACCGAGCTGCCCGAGGGCGGCGGCGCCCTGCTGCTGCCGCTCCAGCTGACGACGGATGCGGATGGCAAGGTCTCGATCACCCTCGAGATGGAGGATCGCAGCGTGCCGCCGATCCGCCTCGCCGCCCTGCAATGGGCCGCCGCGGGCGACGTCGCGGCCCGGATCGCGATGATCGAGGCGGTGATGCTGCCCCAGGGTGGCGAGGCGCATGCCCTGACACCCGCGCGCCTCATGGCGCTGGAGGCCCGGCTCAGGGCCGAGACGGCGGAGCCCACGGCCCCTCTGCCGGGCGGCGAGGCGGGGCGGGCGGCGCTCCGCCTTGTCACCTCCCGCAAGGGCTGACGCCCGGTGCGGCTCATGCTGGACCTCCAGGGGGTGCAAGGTGCGGCGCGGCATGCGGGCCTCGGCCGCTACAGCCTGGAGCTGGCCCGCGCCCTGGTGCGTGGGCGTGGGGCGCATGAGGTGCAGATCCTGCTCAACATGCGCCTGGAGGAATCGGCGGCACGGCTGGCGGCGGAGTTCGCGCCCCTGCTCGGACCCACCGGAATCCGGCGCTGGACCGCCCCCGAGGGCTGCGCCGCGGGCCACCTGCCCCAGGCGCCGCTGCGGCGCCTCGCCGAGCATATCCGCGCCGAGGTGATCAGCGCCGCCGCCCCCGACCTGCTGCATCTGGGCTCCGTCTTCGAGGGGCTGCGGCATGACGTCGTGACCACCTGGCCGGCCGAGCTGGAGCGCCCGCGCATCGCCGCCACCGTGCATGACCTGATCCCGATGACGCTGCGGGAGACCTATCTGGACGGGCATTGGCGGGAGGCCGGGCTCGTGCCCTGGTATGCCCGCTGCCTGGACGAGCTTGCGGCCTGCGCGCCGCTGCTGGCCAATTCGGAAGCGACGCGCGCGGAAGTGCTGCGCCACCTGGGCCTGCCGCCCGACCGCGTGGTGGTGGTGGGCGGTGGCGCGTCGCCCGGCTTCGCGCCCCCCCCGCCCGACCCCGCCGCACGGGAGGCGTTGCTGCGCCGCTACGGCCTGGCGGAAGGCTTCCTGCTCACCCTCGGCGCCGGCGATTTCAGGAAGAATGAGGGGCTTCTGCTGCGCGCCTACGCCGCCCTGCCGGCGGCGCTGCGGGCGCGCCATCGCCTCGCGATCGGCCATGTGAACCCGCCGCATCTGCGCGAGATGGCGCGCGGCGCCGGCGTCGGCGAGGATGAGCTGGTCTGCCTGCCCTTCATCCCCGAGGCCGAGTTGCCCGGGCTCTACGCGGCAGCCGGGCTCTTCGTCATGCCCTCGCTGGCCGAGGGCTTCGGCCTGCCACTGCTGGAGGCCATGGCCTGCGGCGCGCCCTGCATCGCCAGCAATCGCTCGGCCCTGCCCGAAGTGCTGTCCCGCAGCGATGCGCTGTTCGACCCCGAGGATGCCGAGGGATTGAGCCGGATGATCCAGCGCCTGCTGGAGACGCCCGAGCTGCGCGCCGACCTCGCCGCCTATGGGCCGCGCCGGGCGAGGGAGTTCAGCTGGGACCGCGTGGCGGCCGAAGCCTGGGCCGGCTTCGAACATGCGCAGCCCGCGCGGGCGAAGGGCCGGCCGGCGCGGCGCAAGCGGCTCGCCATCGTGTCCCCCCTCCCCCCCACGCCGAGCGGCATCGCCGACTACACGGCCGAGCTCGCCCCCGAACTGGCGGCGCATTACGCGGTGACGCTGGTCAGCAACGCCCCGCCCGAGGGCGCGCTGGCCGGCCGCATGCCCTGGATGAGCGAGGAGGATTTCGCGGCGGAGGGTGGCCGCTTCGACCGCGTGCTCTACCAGATCGGCAACAACCCCATGCATGCGCGCGCCCTGACCGAGTTGCTGCCCCGCATCCCCGGCGTGGTCACGCTGCATGAGACCGCCATCACGGACCTGCGCAACTGGCTCGACCTGCGCGCCGATCCGCCCGAGCCACGCGCGACGCGCCTGGCCCGCGAGGAGGGCTACCCCGCGCTGTTCGCATCACGGGAATTGGCGGGCAGCGCTGGCCCCTTGGCCGAGGCCCTGGGCGCCGTGGTGCATTCGGGTCATGCACGCTGGTTGCTGGAGACCGAGTACGGCCAGGCGGCGCTGGCCCATACCGTGATCCTGCCCCATATGCGGCAGCCCGTCCCGCTGCCCCCGCGCAAGGCGGCGCGGGCGGCACTGGGCCTGCCGGATCAGGCTCTGGTCGTCGCCTCCTTCGGCATGGTCACGCCGCAGAAGATTCCCGGGCGCCTCCTGGCCGGCTTCGCGGCCCTCGCCCGGCAGGCACCCGCCGCGCGCCTGGTCTTTGTCGGCCACCCACAGGATGGCAGCCAGGCCCTGCGGGCCGAGGCGGAGCGCCAGGGCCTCGCCGGGCGCGTCACCGTGACGGGCCGCGTGCCGCCCGACCTCTACCGCCTTTGGCTCGCCGCCACGGACCTCGCGGTGCAGCTGCGGCGCGGCAGCCGGGGCGAGACCTCGGGTGCGGCGAAGGATGTCCTGATGGCGGGGCTGCCGCTGATCACCAATCGCCATGGCGCGATGCCTGAGATGGAGGCCTCCGGCTGCCGTCTCATCGCCGAGCCGGCCGACCTGGCCGAGCTGTCGCAGGCCCTGCTGGAGCTGGGCCGGGATGAGGCGGCGCGCGATGCCATGGGCCAGCGGGCCCGCAGCTGGGCCAGTTGGGAGCTCAATCCCCCGCGCATCGCCGCCGCCTATGCCCGCGTGCTGGAGGAAGCCTATGGGCGGGGGCCGCAATCAGGCCTCGCCGCGCTGCTCGCGATCAGTCGCGATCTGCCACTCTCGGCGCGGGATGCGGGGGCGGCCGGCCAAGCGCTGGCCGCGACCTTCCCCGGCCCCCGCCAGGCCCGCCTCTGGCTCGACACCGGCCTTCCGGGGCTGGAGCCCGGCATCCTCACGCTGCTGCGCGAGGGTTTGGGCGTGCTGCGCCCCGAACCCTGCGCGCTGGCGTCCCTCGGGGCCGCCCATGGCTGGGTCACCGCCCATGGCTGGGCCTGGGAAAGGCTCGAACTGCCCGGCACGCCGCCGCCCGAGGGGCCGGCGATCATGGCCGCGGGCGACGTGCTGGTCGCCGCACCCGGCCTCGCACGCGACGTGGCGGAGGCGCATGGGGTGCGCGTGCTGGACGGGCTCTACGCCGGCTTCACCCGGGGCGAGGGCCCGGCACAGCGCATGCTCGTCGAACGCCTGCTCAGCGCCTGATCACGGCAGGCCCGTTCACGGAAGAATCGTCACCCGCCCCGCCGCCTGCCGCGCGAAGAAGGCCGGGCGGTACATATCCGAGACCTCGGCCCCCGGCAGCTCGAAGCGCCCCGCCGTCACCGCGCGCAGCCGCACCGCCAGGCGGAATTCCCGAAGCTCGGCCGAGAAGGTGAAGGCGGCCGCCACCCGGTCATCCAGTGCCGGCTGCGCATCGGCCTCCGGCAATTCGCCGAGGCCGGGCAGGCCCGGCACCGCCCCGGGGCCGAGCCGCGCCTCGATCTCCCAGCCAGCCGGCAGGCCCTGGCTGATCATGGAAAGGTGGTTCTGGCTGGATTCCGTCCGGCCCTCGATCACCATGACGAAGGAGGTGCCGGAGCGCAGCTGATCCAGGTTCAGCGCCATGCCGTCGAGGTTGAGGAAGCGGCGGCGGATCTGCATGGCGTTGCGCCCCGCCGGCAAGGCCTCGGAGGGGATGCCGGTGACCGTCAGACTGACCGGTAGCGGCGCGTCGCCAATGTTGCGCAGCACACCGCCCTCCATGACGTTCACGACGCGCCCGGTGAGCGCCGTGCCGTCGAGGCTGGCCCGCACCGGCCGCCCGTCGCGGCCCAGTGTCGCTGCCGCGAGCACGGCCCAGGCCTGCTCCTGCGTGGAAGCCAGCGCCGGCGTGAGTTCCGGGCCAGGCAGGCGCCCCTGCGCGGTGGCCAGCATGGGCGCCGGCATGCGCCCCTCCTGCGCCAGGACCAGGATCGCCATCGCATCCCGCGCGCCGCTGCCATAATCGTAGAGCCAGTCGCGCCGGGCGGGTGCGGCCAGCGCCGCGGTGAAGGCGCGCGTGGCGCGTTCGGCATCGCCCGCACGAGCAAAGGCGGCGCCAAGCTGCGCGCGGGCCAGCGGCGTGGGCAGCCGGTCCAGGCTTTCCATCAGCCGGCGCGCCGCCCCCAGCCGGTGCCGCCCGGCCAAGGAGAGCGCATTCAGCCGCGCCGCCTGGGCCGCGTATTCGGCGGGCTCGGTCGGGTTGGTCTCCTCCAGCCGTTCGGCGAGATTGACCAGCGCCGCTTCCAGCGCAGCATCGGGCACCGCGGCGCCGGCGGCCTTGGCGCGCAGCAGCGCCTCCACCGCATAGCCGGAGGTCCAGAATTCCGGCTCCCCCTGGGCGGACCAGAGGCCGAAGCTGCCATCGAAGCGCTGCCGCGCCAGCACGCCATCCACCACGCGCTGCAACCGCACCGCCTGGGCGGGCGTGCTCGCCTCGGTCGTCGCGGCGGCGAGGCCGATCGCCTGGGAGGAGAGCTGCTCCAGGCAGGTGAGCGGGAAGCTCTCCAGCGCGCGCAGCATGCCCTCGGCATCGTAGCGCACCGGCGTGCCGAGACGCGCCGTGGCGCGCCAGGCGCCGGGCAGGAAGCGCGCGGCATCGGGGGTGATCCGCGCCTCCGCCCCGGGCGCGATCTCGATCACGCTGGTCGCGACGGCCAGCGCGCGGGAGGAACGAACCTCGATCCGCGCCTCGCGGGTCGCGGTGAAGCCGTCGGGGCCGGAGATGGCGAGGCGCAGCACGCCCTCGCCCGCACCGATGGCGCGGAGCGTGGCGGTGGGCTGGGCGCGCGCGCCGGTGGCGAGGCGCGCGGCCAGCCGGTTGGGGCCGGCCAGCGCGATCGCGCCCTCGGTGCTCAGCGTGGCGCTCACCTCGCCCGCCGGGAGTTCCAGGTTATGCAGCAGCACCGGGATGCTGGCCTCGTCACCGGGAGCGAGGAAGCGGGGCAGGATCGCCTCGGCCAGCACCGCATCGCGCACCAGCAGCGTGCGCGCGGCGGAGCCCACCCGCGCGCCGTCCCAGGCGACGGCCATCAGGCGCAACTCGCCCGCGAAATCGGGGATGTCGAAGCCGATCTCGGCGCGGCCCTGGGCGTCGGTGGTGACGATGCCGCTGAACAGCACCACGTTGCGCTGCGGCATGCGCAGCGCGCCGAGGTCGCCCAGCTCGTCGCCGCCCTGGCGCAAGGTGGCGAGCGTGCCCTCGCCGGGGCGGATCAGCCGGCCGTAATCATCGCGGATATCGGCGCCGAGCGTGCGGCGGCCGGCGTAATGCGCGAGGGGATCGGGGGTGGCGAAGCGCGTGAGGCGCAGGATGCCCTCATCCACGGCGGCGAGCGTCAGATGCACCTGGCCCTGGCCGCCCGTCACGGTCACGGGCAGCGTCACGCGGCGCTGCGGGCGCACCCGCTCCTCGCCGCCGATCGCGACTTCGAGCCGCCGCGCGGCGGGGTCGATCTGCAGCCAGGTCAGGCCGAGCGCGCGGCCGGGCGCCAGCGCCGCCTCGCCCTGGCGGAACACCGTGACTGCGGCATAGGCGCCGGCGCCCCAGGCGGGATCGGCCTCCAGCGTCACCTCGGCGCCGGCGGCCGGCACCTCGATCTCGCGCAGCGCGACCAGGCGGTCGGTCAGAATGGCGAGGCTGGCGCGCCCGGCGAAGGGTGCCGTCACGCGCAGCGTGATGGGCTGGCCCGGCGCATAGGCGCGTCGGTCCGCCGCCACATCCACCTTGTCCGGCACCTCGGCGGATTCCGAGGCGGCCCAGCCCGAGCGGAAGCGCACCGAGGCCAGCGCCATGCCGCCTGCCTCCTGCGCTTCCAGCCGGTAGCGGCCGAAGGGGAGGCTGCGGGCGAAGCGCCCGGGCGCGGCCGCAGTCACGGCGAGGCTTGCCGTATCCACGGGCTCATCGGTCCAGACGGTCTCGTAGCGCGGCTGGCCGGAGCGCATGATGATGCGCCAATCCGGCCGCTCGCGCAGCAGGCGCAGGTTGAGGTTGCCCGCCTGCGCCTCGCCGGCCGGGTTCACGATGACGAATTCGAAAGCCGCCTCGCTGTTGGCGTCCACCGATTGCGGGCCGCGGATGCCGATGAGGCGCGGCGCGCCGGCGACCGCCAGCGGCAGTTGCACGGTGCTGGCGCGGCCGCCCGGCTCCTCCACCTGCACCGTGAGTTCGGCGCGCAGCGGGCGCGTCGTGTCGGGCGCGCGTTCCAGGTTCAGCGTCAGCGTGGCGCGGCCCTGGGCGTCGGTCTCGGGCAGGTCGGCCGAGAGCATGTCGGGCGCGAAGATCTCGTCCTCCAGGCCAAACAGGAAGCCCTGCAAGGCCGGGAAGGGACTGCGCTCGGTGATCAGCCGGTATTGCGCGCTGCCGGTGAGGCCCGAGCCCGGCGCGCCATAGAGGAAGCGCGCCGTGACGGGAATTTCCAGCGGGCGGCCGGGCGTCAGCGGCCCGGGCGCGGGCCCGGCCTCGACGGCGAGGCGCTCGGGCACGAAGGCGTCCACGCGCAATGTCACCTCGCCCACCGGGGGTGCGGCGGGGTCGGTCAGGGCCTCGATCTTCCAGGCGCCGGCCGGCGCCGCGGCGGGAAGTGTGACGGGCCAGTGGCCGCCATCGCGCAGCACCGTCTCGGCCGCCACCTGGCCGTTCGGGCGGCGCAGCCTGAGGCGCACCGGCAGATTCGCCGGCTGCCCCGCCACGTCGCGCAGCAGCACCATGGCCTGCACCGTCTCGCCCGGGCGGTAGATGCCGCGATCGAGCCAGAGGAAGGCATCAAGCGGGCCGGGATGCGGCCGGCCGGCCACGCCACGGTCGGAGAGGTCGAAGGCCGCGGCCTCGAGGTCGAGCGCCACCAGGTCATCCGCCGTGCTGGCATGGAGTGCCACGGGTGCCATCGGCCCCTCGCCGCGCAGCAGGGCGGGGGCGAAGCGGGCCAGGCCATCGGAGCCGGTCTCGGCCTCGGCCAGGATTTCGTTGTTGCGCGCCATCAGGGCCACGCGGGCGCCGGCGGCGGGGCGTGCATCGCCCAGATGCCGCGCCTGCACGGCAAGCCCACCCGCCCCGCGCCAGGCGGTGAGGCCGAGATCGGTGATGATCAGCGGCTGCGCGGTGGTGAGGTTGTCCGGGTTGGTCGTGCCATCGCCCGGGCGCGCGACCATGATGTAGAGGCCGGGTCCGGCGGTCCGCACCACCTCCGGCACCGGGATGGAAAGGCGCTGCAGGCTGTTGGTCGGGTGGCGCGGCACCTCGACATGGCCCTGCCAGACGACGCGGCCCCAGCTCTCCTGCAGGTCCTGCGCCATCCAGGTGTCGAGCTGGTCGCCCAGGCGCCAGTCCCGCGTGAGGGGGACGAGGTTGCGCTCGGTCACGCGGATGATGCGCATCTGCACGCCCGAGACGTTCATCAGGGCCAGCGGCACGCGGGCCTGCTGGCCGCGCGGCAGGATGAAGGCGCGGCTGTCGAAGGCCATGCGGGGCGCGCGGTCGGGCATCGCGATGTTCAGCGTGGTGTCGCGGTTCAGGCGCAGCCCGTCCTCGCCCGGCAGGCCCTGGCGCAGCAGCAGCCGCGTGGTGCGGCCATGCGGCAGGCCGACGACGCAGAGCGAATCGCCATCGCGCGTGACGGCGAGGCCCTGGATGGCGGGCTCGCTGCGGATCCAGTCCTGCGGCTGCCAATCCTGGCGGCGGGCGGGCGGCAGGGTAAAGCTGAGGCAGACGCGCGGCGGCTCGGCCTCGCTCTCGGTGTTCACGCGGGTGACGAGCAGGCCGGCGGCGCGGCGGGCCTCGGCCAGCGCTTGGGCGTGGCGCGGCTCATTGGGCGCGCGCTGGATCACGGCCTCCAGCGCCGCGATCTGCTGCGCCGGGCGGTCCATGCGGGCCAGCGCCTCGGCGATCAGAAGCAGCGAGGGAATTTCGGGCGGCCCAGCCGGGACCATCATGAAGTTCTGCCAGGCCGCCTGCAGCGCGCGCGCCGGCTCGGGCGGGGCGCGGCGGAGCTGGGCGCGGGCCAGCGCCATCCACTGCGCGGGCGTCACCTCGCCCATGCCGGCGCGCTCTTCCCAGGCGGCGGCGGCATTGGGCCAGTTGTTCGCCCGCTCGGCCGTGGTGGCGCGCTGCTCGGCCCCCTGGCGCTGCTGCGGCGTGCCGCCGGCGGGGAAGCGACGCTCCAGCTGTTCGCGGTATTGGCCGGAGTCCCGGGAGAGGCCGGGAAGATCGAAGGCCTGCGCCGAAGTTGCAAAGAACAGGACAAGGACAACCAGCCAACGAAACATGCGAAGTCTTCCTTCCCTCAGCCCCCGCATCATGCACGGTTTTGCGGGACGCACACAGAACAACTGGGGGTGACGAAGGGTAACCTTTCCGCGTTGTCACTCGGCTTTCGGGAGGGATGCGCTTCAATCCCAGGGTCCCCACGGCGTGCCGTGCGGGAGCCATCGTTCTTGCCCGAATCGGAGCCGCCGTCCGGATGTTGTCTCGCCTGCTTCCCCTTCTTGCCGTCCTGTTGCTGCCGCTGAACGCCATCGCGCAGCCGGCCATCCCGGTCACCACCGAACCCGCACGCGTGGGCGCAATGCCGATCGAGATCCTCGCCAATGGCACGGTGGTGTCCGAAAGCGTGGTGACCATCCGCACGCGGGTGGATGGACAGATCACGCAGGTCCACGTGACCGAGGGGCAGCTGGTGCAGCGCGGCCAGGTGCTGTTCACGCTCGATTCGCGGCTGAACCAGGCGATCCTCGCCCAGCAGGAGGCGCAGCTCGCCGCCAACCGCGCGCAGATCGTCCGCTACCAGGCTGATGCGGTGCGCTACCAGTCGCTGCGCGGCGAGGGGTTCGCGGCGCAGCAGCGCTTCGAGCAGGCGACCGCCGAAGCCGCCGCCGCCGTCGCCAATGCCCGCGCGACCGAGGCGCTGATCCAGCAGACCCGGCTCAACATCGAATTCGCCACCATCACCGCCGAGACCGACGGCAAGCTCGGCGTGCTGCCGCTGCGCGTCGGCAATGTGGTGCGCCAGGCCGAGAATGTGGCGATGGCCACGCTGACGCAGATGAACCCCATCCTCGTGCAGTTCAGCGTCCCCGAGCGCTGGCTGCCGCAGATCCGCAACGCGCTGAACGCGGGCGAGGTGCCGGTGCTGGCGCTGGGCGATGGCGAGACCGGGCCGCCCGCCGAGGGGCGCCTCGTCTTCGTGGACAGCGCGGTGGACACGGCGACGGGCACGATCCAGCTGCGCGGCCGCTTCGACAACCCGGAAGGCGCGCTTTGGCCCGGGCAATATGTGCGGGTGACGGTGGTGCCAACGATCGAGCAGGACGCGATCTCCATCCCCTCCGCCGCGGTGCAGACCGGCCAGCAGGGCCGCTTCATCTATGTGCTGACACCCGAGGGCACGGCGCGGCGCCGGCCCGTGCAGCTGGTCCGCAACCTGCGGGACCGGGCCGTGGTGCGCGGCGAGATCGCGGCGGGCGAGAAGATCATCGTGGATGGCGCGCAGCGCGTGACCGATGGCGCGCGCGCTGCCGAACGCAGCCCCCCGCCGGCGCCGCAGCGCGTCTCCTCGGCCAATTGAGGGCGGCGCGCCATGCACATCTCGGAACTCTGCATCCGCCGCCCGGTGATGACGCTGCTGCTGACCATCGCGGCCGTGGTCGCCGGCGCCATCGCCTATACGCGCCTGCCTGTGGCTGCCGTGCCACGCGTCGATTTCCCGGTCATCTCGGTCTCGGCCAGCTTCCCGGGTGCCAGCCCGGAGACGATGGCGACCTCCGTCGCCCTGCCGCTGGAACGCGAATTCAGCACCATCGCGGGGCTGGAAAGCATGAGCTCCACCTCCGGGCAGGATACGCTGAACCTCACGCTGCAATTCCAGCTCGGCCGCAACATCGACAGCGCGGCCCAGGATGTGCAGGCGGCACTGACACGCGCACAGCGGCGCCTGCCGATCGAGATGACGGTCCCGCCCAGCTACCGCAAGGTGAACCCGGCCGATGCGCCGGTGCTGCTGCTGACGCTCTCGGGCGGCGACGTGCCGCTCTACCGCCTGCAGGACGTGGCGAGCACCATCATCGCGCCCGCCCTGTCCCGCGTGCAGGGCGTGGCGCAGGTGGTGACCTTCGGCGAGCAGCTCTATTCCGTGCGCGTGCGCCTCGACCCTGACCGCATCGCGGCCATGGGGCTGGCCTTCGACACGGTGCAGCAATCCATCCAGCAGGCCAATTCCAATGCGCCGGTCGGCCTGCTCAGCGGCCAGCGCCAGCAGCTGACGCTGCGCGCCACCGAACAGCCGCAGAATGCCGAGCAATTCGGCAACCTCGTCGTCGCCGGCCGCGCCAATGCGCCGATCCGCCTGAACGAGATCGCCGAAGTGGCGGACGGCGTGCAGAACGAACGCGTGGCGAGCTGGCGCGACGGCCAGCGCGCCCTGGTGCTGGCCGTGCAGCGCCAGCCGGACGCCAATACCGTGGATGTGGTGGATGGCGTGATGCGGAGCGTGGAGCAGCTGCAATCGGCCCTGCCGCCAGGTGCGCGCCTCGGCGTCATGCTGGACCGCAGCCGCTCCATCCGCGCCGCCGTACACGACGTGCAGGAATCACTGCTGATCGCCATCGGCCTCGTCGTGCTGGTCTGCTTCCTCTTCCTGCGCCGGCTTTCGGCGACGCTGATCCCGAGCGTCGCCGTGCCGATCAGCCTCTGCATCACCTTCGGCCTCATGTATGCGCTGGGCTACGGCATCGACAACGTGACGCTGCTGGGCCTCACCATCGCCGTCGGCCTCGTCGTGGATGACGCGATCGTGGTGCTGGAGGCCATCGTCCGCCACATCGAGGAAGGGATGCATCCCGTCGCCGCCGCCATCCGGGGTGCCAAGGAGGTGGGGTTCACCGTGCTCTCCATCACCCTCTCCCTGATCGCGGTCTTCCTGCCGATCCTGCTCATGGGCGGCGTGGTGGGACGCGTCTTCAACGCGTTTGCGGCGACCGTCAGCCTCGCCGTCATCGCCTCGCTCATCGTCTCGCTCACGCTGACGCCGCTGATGGCGAGCCGCATGAAGGGCCAGCACAAGGCGCCGGGCATCCTGGACCGCACGCTGGAGCGCGGCTTCGTCGCCATCGAGCGCAGCTACGCCTTCCTGCTGAATTACGCGCTGCGCTTCCGGCTGCTCATCTGGGCGCTGTTCTTCGCCTCCCTCATCGGCGCGGGCTGGATGGCGGTCCACCTGCCCAAGGGCTTCTTCCCGATCGAGGATACCGGCCTTCTCGTCGTCAACACCGAGGGGCCGCGCGGGGCCTCCATTCTCGACATGTCGGAGAAGCAGGAGCGCATCGCGCAGATCTTCCAGGCCTCGCCCCATGTGAACAGCGTGGTCTCGACAGTGGGCGCCGTGGGTGGCTCGGCCTCCATCAACCAGGGGCGCTTCTTCGTGGAACTCAAGCCGCGCGGCGAGCGCCCGGACGTGACCACGGTGATCCAGGAGCTGCGGCGCCAGGCCTCGGGCGTGCCGGGCATGCGCGTCTTCCTCCAGCCCATCCAGAACATCAATTTCGGCGCGCGGCAGACCCGCACCCTCTACATCTACACCATGCAGGGGCTGCGCCTGGATGAGCTCTATGACTGGGCGCCGCGCCTCGAAGCGCGCCTCGCGCAGTTGCCGCAATTGCAGGATGTGAACACCGACCTCCAGCTCGACAGCCCCGTGGTCATGGTGAATGTGGACCGGGACCGCGCGACGGCGCTCGGCGTCTCCATCGAGCAGGTGCGCCAGGCGCTGTACTCGGCCTTCGGCTCGCGCCAGATCAGCACGATCTACGGCCAGGCCAATGCCTATCCGGTGATCCTGGAGGCCCTGCCCGAGGATCAGCGCGACGAGACAGGCCTCGCCAAGCTCTATCTGCGCTCCAACACCGGGCGCCTCGTGCCGCTCTCGGCCGTCGCCAGCATCGAGCGCCGCGCAGGCCCGCTCACCGTGGCTCACCAGGGCCAGCTGCCCGCCGTCACCATCGGCTTCAACACGCCACCGGGCGTGGCGCTGGGCGATGCGGTGAACGCGATCCGGGCCGTGGAGCGCGAGATGGGGCTGCCGCCCACCATCGTCTCTGGCTTCTCGGGCTCGGCGCAGGTGTTCCAGCAGGCGCTGGCCGGCCAGGGCGCGCTCGTGCTCGCCGCCGTGCTGATCATGTATGTGGTGCTGGGCGTGCTCTATGAGAGCTTCATCCATCCGCTGACCATCCTCTCGGGCCTGCCGGCCGCCGCCCTCGGTGCCTTCGCCACGCTTTGGCTGTTTGGCCTGGATCTCTCGGTGATCGCGGTGATCGGTGTGCTGCTGCTGATCGGCCTCGTGAAGAAGAACGCCATCATGGTGGTGGATGTCGCCCTGCAACGCCAGCGCGCGGGCGAAACGCCGGTCGAGGCGGTGCGCCATGCCTGCATCCTGCGCTTCCGGCCGATCCTGATGACCACGCTCGCCGCCGCCGCCGGCGCCGTGCCCATCGCGGCCGGCTGGGGTGCGGCGGCCGAGCTGCGGCAGCCACTGGGCCTCGCCGTCATCGGCGGGCTAGCGGTCAGCCAGGCGCTGACGCTGTTCGTGACACCCGTGCTGTATCTGGGCTTCGACGGGCTGGCGCGGCGGTTCAGCCGCGGGCGGGGCAAGGTGGAGATGCCGGGTGCGGCGCCGGCCGAGTAAGGCCCCTGTGACTTTCGCAGGATATTGCTAGGCTCACCACCAGCTTCATTCTCGGAGATCCGCATGTCGAGCGTCACACGCCCCTGGGCCGGGAGCCTGCTGCTGGCCGCCACGCTGCTGGCCGGCACGGTCCACGCGCAGACCCCGCCGAGCCAGGCCCAGGCGACCGACCAGATCTATCGGGAATTGATGGGCCGAAGCCCCAATGCGCCGGGCAACCTTCCGCCCCCCGCCCTGAACGCGACGCCGGGCCAGGACGCACAGCGGGAGGCGCAGATCTTCCGCGAGGAATCCGGCCGCAGCCAGAATGCGCCGAGCACGGCGACACCTCCCCCCGCTTCCGGCACCGTGGGCCAGGATGCGCGGCGGGAGGAGCAGATCTTGCGTGAATTGACCAACCCCGCGCCGGCCACGCCGCGCTGAAGCAGGCTATCGCTTCCCGCTGACCTCCGCCCCCGCATCGCGCGGCAGCAGCGCGAAGAGCGGGCTGGAGGCGAGCACCACCAGCCCCGCGATCAGGAAGGCGGCGGTGAAGTCGCTCGGCAGCAGCGCCTCATGTCCCGCCATATGCCGGCTGATTTCCAGAGAGGTGGTGGCCAGCACGATGCCGAGTGCGGGCGGCAATTGCTGCGCCGTGCCGTAGAAGCTGGTGCCGGCGCTGAGTTTCTCGCGCGGGAGATCGGCGAAGGCCAGCGTGTTCAGCGCGGTGAACTGCAAGGAGCGGAACAGCCCGCCCAGGGACAGCACCACGAACATCGCGGCGATCGGCCAGGCCGGCGTGAAGGCCGCGCCGATGGCCACCCCACAGGCCGCCAGCACGCCATTGCCGATCAGCACGGTGCGGAAGCCGAAGCGGCGCAGGATGGGGCGCGTCAGCGGCTTCATGGCGAAGGCGCCGATGGCGGTGGCGAAGGCGACGAAGCCCGCCTCCGTCGCCCCCCAGCCGAAGCCCACCTGCAGCAGCATGGGCACGAGGAAGGGCACGCCGCCCGCGCCCATGCGGAACAGGCTGCCCGAGAGGGCAGCATGGCGGAAGCTCGGATGGCGCAGCAGCGTGAGGTCGAGCGCCGGCTTCTCCACCCGCCGGCAATGCCGCCAGGCAAGAATGGCAAGCACGACACCGATGGCCAGCAGCGCGCCCGGCCAGACATCAGGCAACACGCCACGCCCCACCGTCTCGATCCCCGCCATGAGCGTGGCCAGCGCGCCGCCGACGAGGGCGAGGCCACGCAGGTCGGGCGGGCCCGGGTTGATCGGTGGCAGCGGCGTGATCTTCCAGGCCACCATGACGAGGCCGAAGGCGGCGACCGGCAGGTTGATCCAGAAGACGCTGCGCCAGCCAAACAGGTCCGTCAGGATGCCGCCCAAGGGCGGGCCCAGGATGGGGCCCAGCATGGCGGGCATGGTGAGCCAGGTCATCGCGCTCAGCATCTCATCCTTGCGGATGCCGCTCAGCAGCAGCAGGCGGCCCACAGGCACCATCATGGCACCCGCCATGCCTTGGAGCACGCGCGCCAGCACCAGCTCGCCCAGGCTGTTCGACAAGCCGCAGGCGGCGGAGGAGAGCCCGAAGAGCGCGATGGCGATCAGAAAGACGCGCTTCGCGCCGTACCGGTCCGCCACATAGCCCGAGACGGGGATGAAGACCGTCAGCGCCACCAGATAGGAGGTGATGGCCACACCGAGCCGCGCCGGGTCCTCGTTCAGCTCGCGGGCCATCGAGGGCAGGGCGGTCACCACCGCCGCGCTGTCCAGGTTCTGCATGAACAGGGCGGAGGCGACGATCACGGCGGTCAGTCGCGCATCGGCCATGCCGCCAGCCTAGAGGTTTATCGCGGCAAGTCATCCATGCCGTTTTCAGAAGGGGCGGGGTTCCCCCGTCGATGAATTCGCGGCAAGAGCGGCCCCTCAGATCAGAGAGACCCGCGATGCTCCTCCTCACCCCCGGCCCCGTGCAGACCCACCCCTCGGTGCGCGCCGCCATGGCCGAGGACATCGCCCCCTGGGACGCCGCCTTCCGCCCCTTCTACACCCGCCTGCGCGAGCGCATCCGCGTCATCGCGGGCGGCGTGGAGGGCGAGCATGTGACGCTGCCGCTGCAAGGTGCGGGGCACATGATCCTGGAAGCCGCCATCCGCACCTATGTGGCGCCCGGCGCCGCCATCCTGATCCCGATGAACGGCGAATACGCGGTGCGCATGGCGCGCCTCGCCCGCGAGGCGGGACGCGAGGTGGTGGAACTGCACGCGCCCGACACGCGCGGCATCACGCCCGAGGAAGTCGCGACGGCACTCGCGGCGCATCCGGAATGCGGCCATCTCGGCATGGTGCAGAGCGAGACGGGCAGCGGCATCGTGAACGACCCGGCGGCGATCGGCGCCGTGGTGCGCGCGGCCGGCCGGCGGATGATCCTGGACGCCGTCTCCGCCTTCGGCGCGCTGCCGCTCGACCTCGCGGCGCAGCCCGAGCTGGACGCGGTGGTCTTCACCTCGAACAAATGCCTGGAGGGGTTGCCCGGCTTCGCCTTCGCCGTGGCGCGGGTGGACCGGACGGAGCAATGCGCCGGCCATGCGCGCTCCTGGAGCCTCGATCTTTCGGATGTCCTGGCGAATAGCCGGGAGAATGGCATGGGAAGCCTGCGCTTCACCGGCCCCGTGCAGACGCTGCGCGCGCTGGACGTGGCGCTTGACCGCTTCGACGCAGAGGGCGGCCGCGCCGTGCGGCTTGCGCGGTACCGCGCCAATGCGCTGGCGCTGCATCGCGGCCTCGTGGCGCTCGGCCTCAAGCCCTATCTCACGGAGGCCGAGCAGGGGCCGATCGTCGTGACCGTGCACCAACCCGCCGGCCTCGTGCTGGCGGAGTTCGTGGCCGCCCTGAAGCGGAACGGCGTGACCATCAGCAGCTATTTCACGACCGAGAGCCCGAGCTTCCGCATCGGCGCCATCGGCGATATCGGGCTGCCGGAGGTGGCGATGGTGCTGCGCGCGGTCGAGGCGGCGCTGGGCGAGTTGGGCCTCCGCCAGGCGGCCTGATTCCGTGATTCCACCACGCCCGCCGATGCTCTAAGAACGGCTCCGTCATGAAACGCTTCTGGAACCAGGCGGCCTGCGTGGCCGAGGATGACGGCTTCGCCATCCATCTCGACGGCAAGCCCGTGCGCCTGCCCACCGGCGCCGCGCTGCGCGTGGCCACCCGCGAGCTGGGCGAGGCGCTGGCCGCCGAATGGCAGGCGGCAGGCGGCGCGCAGGGCGGCGAGATGTCCTGGGAGGACGTCCCCCTCACCCGCCTGACCGGCACGGCGGCCGAGCGCATCGCGCCCGATCCCGCCGCCACGATCGCCGCCATCGCGAAATACGCGGAGACCGACCTGCTCTGCTATCGCGCCGAGGATGACGCGCTGGCCGCGCGCCAGGACGAAGCCTGGCAGCCCTGGCTCGATTGGGCGCGCCAGCGCTTCGGCGCGGAGCTGCGCGCCACCCGGGGCATCATGCCGGTGCGGCAAAGCCCGCAGGCGCTGGCGGCACTGCACCAGGCGGTGGCGGATATGTCGCCCGTGGCGCTTTCCGCACTGGGCGTGCTGGTGCCGGCGCTGGGCAGCTGCGTCCTCGGCCTCGCCGTGATGCATGGGCGATTGGAAGCAGCCGACGCCCATCGCCTCGCCGTGCTGGACGAGCTGTTCCAGGAGGAGCGCTGGGGCCTCGACTGGGAAGCCGAGGAACGGCGCGAGAAGGTCGCGGCCGATCTCACCCTCGCCGCGCGGCTCGCCGCATTGAGCCAGGGATGAAGGCCCGCCTCCTGCGCATCGGGGGCCGGGTGCAGGGGGTGGGCTACCGCGACTGGCTGGTGCATCAGGCGCGGCGCAACGGCATCTCGGGCTGGGTGCGCAACCGCGCCGACGGCACGGTGGAGGCGCTGCTGGCCGGCGAGGAGGATGCGCTGAACGCCGTGCTCACCGCCTGCCGGCGCGGCCCGCCGCTGGCGCATGTGACCAGCATCGACGAGGAATTCGCCGAGCCGCCGGAAGGTCCGGGTTTCGGCAAGCGGGCCAGCCTGTAGCGCGGCCAAGCTTCCCATGCCCGGCGGGGCAAAGCTAAGCTGAGACCCCCGCACAGCGACAGGAAGGGCCATGATGTCCGCAGCACCCCAATCCGGCCGCAGGGCCTTCCTCGCCATCGGTCCGGGCCTGGCGCTGGCCGCCTGCGCCCAGCCGCAGGTGGAGCAGACGAGCGGCTACACCGGCCGCCGCCTGCCCCGGCCGGAGCGCATCTATGTCGTGGCTCCCGGCGTCGCCGCCGACGATGTGAAGCTCGATGATGGCGTGCGCCAGCGCCTGACGGCGATGACGAGCGACCAGACGCTCAGCCAGCAGCGCCTCGCCGCGGGGCGGCAGGCGGCGGATGCCGTGAGCGCGGAGGTCACCGCCAAGCTGCAAGGCTTCGGCCTGCCCGCCGAGCGCGTCGCCCGCGCACCGGCGCCGAGCGCGGCGCGCGTGGTCATCGTCGAGGGGCACCTGCTCTCGGTGGACCAGGGCAACCAGACGCAGCGCAACCTGATCGGCTTCGGCCGCGGGCGCAGCAGCGTGGCGGTGGAGGTGCAGGTCTATTACCGCGACGGCCACGCGGCGCCGCGCCTGATCAGCAGCTTCGAAGCGACGGCGCAAAGCCCGCGCACCCCGGGCGTCGTGGGCACCATGGGCGCGGGCATGGCGGTCGGCCGCCTGGCCACGATGGCCGCCTCCAATGCCATCCTGTCGAGCGTGAGCGAAGCGCGCTCCGCCGATACCGGCTCGGAGGGCCGGCGGATCGGCGATGCGCTGGGGCTGCGCCTCGGGCACATCTTCGCCGAACAAGGCTGGATCCCGGAAGCGGCCGTGCAGTAGGGGCGCACTCAGCCCTTCAAGCTCTCCGGCACATGCCCGCCATTCCGCGCGAGCTCCTGCCAGACCGCGCGGGACAGCGCCATGTTCTGCTCGGCCGAGCCATCGG
The DNA here is from genome assembly GCA_027488195.1 of Acetobacteraceae bacterium. GTDB lineage: Bacteria > Pseudomonadota > Alphaproteobacteria > Acetobacterales > Acetobacteraceae > Roseococcus. Next base: position 35,454 of record JAIYCD010000027.1, read on the forward strand.
CGCCGGCATGGATGTTCAACTCCTCCGCCAGCGTCTTGCGGGCGGCAAGGCCGGAATCCAGATCCAGCAGCTTGAGCAGGTCCACGATGGAGGCCTGCCAATTCCCGCCGCCGCCCTTCGGCGCGGCCAGTTCCGTCAGCACGGCCTCGACATCCACCGGAGCCGACGCAGTGGCGGCGTCCGGCAGGGGTGGCGGGCTGATCGGGGCAGCACCCATGCCCGCTTCGGCAGGGCCCGGCGGAAGACCCGTGGTGTTTGGCCCGGGCATGGAAGCGGCGGTGGCCAGCCCGCCCGTCGAGGAGCCGCCTGCGCCAGGCGGGGGCGCGTTGGAGGCGCCGAAGACCTTGTGCATGATCGAGCTGAACAGGGTCATCCGACATTCCAATCCAACAGGGCCACTTTGAGGGAGAGTGCCGGCGGGCGTGGACATGCCCACGCCCGCACGCGACATCCGGCTACTTGCCGGCAGCCTTGCGCACCACGCCCTTGGCCTGCTTGGCCGCGCCTGCGATCCGGTCCTTGTGCATGATATCGTTCCTCAGCCTTGCTGCGTGAGGATCACGGCGCGCCCGCAGCGGAGGCGCCACGGCCGTTCCCCTGCGAAACCCTCGACACCGCCTCGCGTTGCGCCCCCGCGCAGCTTTTGCGCGAGTTGCCACGAAGCGGGCACCGCCTGCCCGCAAGAGAGGCGCATCCGCCCCGCGCGCCGGGATTTCGTGACGACGCGCCTTGCCACGCCACGCCAAAGCTTGCGACGCTCCTGCGGAACCGAAGGAGAGCAGGCCCGTGCAACGACGTGACCTCATGAGCGCCGGTCTGGCGCTGGGCGCCTTGGCAACACCCCTCGTGGCGCGTGCGCAGCAGAACTTCACGCTCCGGCTGCACAGCTTCTCCTCTCCCACGGCGCTCGATCACACCATCCACCTGGATCGCTGGGCCGAGCGGGTGAACCAGCAATCCCAGGGGCGCATCACCATCCAGTCCTTCCCGGCGATGCAGCTGGGCGGCCAGCCGCGCGACCTGCCGCAGCAGCTGGAAGACGGCGTGGTGGACATCATCTGGACGGTGCCGGGCTTCACGCCGGGCCGCTTCATGGGCACCGAAGGGCTGGAGATGCCCTTCATGAACACCGGCCGCAGCGCCACCATGTCCCAGGCCGCCTTCGACTATGTCTCCAAGAACCTGGCCGACACCGAATATCGCGGCATCAAGATCATCTCGATCCACGCGACCGACCGCGCGCTGATCCACACCTCCCGCCGCCCGGTCCGCACACTCGAGGATTTCCGCGGGTTGCGGCTGCGCGTGGCCGGCCGCTTCATCGGCGAGGCGGTGACGGCGATGGGCGCCACGCCGGTCGGCATTCCGCTGGGCGGCGTCTATGAGGCGGCGTCCCGCAACCAGGTGGATGGCTTCCTGATCAACTGGGCCATCACCCAGCCCTTCCGGCTGTTCGAGGTCTCGAAATACCACAGCGAGCCGCCGGGTGTCGGCCTCTTCCAGGGCATGCTGCTGACGCTGATGAACCAGCGCAGCTACATGCGCCTGCCGCCCGAACTCCGTGCCGTGATCGACGCCAATTCCGGCGCCGAACTCTCGAAGCAGCTGGGCGAGGCCTGGGACACGCAGACCCAGCCGGCCATCGATGCCGCGCGCAATGCGGGCAATGAGATCATCGCGATCGGCCCGGCCGAGATGGCCCGCTGGCGCACCACCGTCGCACCCGCCTATGACGCCTGGATGGCGGAGATGACGCGGCGCAACCGCAATGGCCGCCAGCTCTTCGACGAGATCCAGGCCACCACGGCGCGATTCGGCCGCGTGGGTTGAGCACGCCCGAAGTCACCGAGCACGGCATCCTCGCCGCGCCGGATTTCCAGCCCTTCCCGCGCATGCGGGCCGTGCTGGAGATGGTGAGCAGCTGGGCCGCGTTGCTCGCCGGCGGGCTGCTGCTGGTCGCGGTCGGCGTCACCACAGGGTCCGTGTTGCAGGGCGCCATCATCAACAAGCCGATCCTCGGTGATTCCGAGATCGTGGAGATGGTGCTGGGCGTGGCCGTCGCCTTCTGCCTGCCGCTGACCGAGATGCGGGGCGCGCATGTCATGGTGGATTTCTTCACGCAGAAGCTGCCCGCGCGCGGGCTCGCAGGCCTCGATGCCCTGATGCGCGCCATCGCGGCCGCCGTCGTCTTCGTCCTGGCCTGGCGGCTCGCCATCGGCGGCTACAACAATTGGGACCGCGAGCGCGAGACCATGTTCCTCGAAATTCCCTTCTGGTGGGGCTATGCGGGGGCCGCCTTCGGCATGGCGCTCTGGATGCTGTGTTCCGCCTTCGTGGCACTCGAAAGCGCGGCCCGCGTCAGGCGCACCCCATGAGTGATTTCGATATCGGGCTGGCGATGTTCGCCGCCGCCCTGGTGCTGATTGCGCTGCGCATGCCCGTGGGTGTGGCGATGCTGCTGGTGGGTGGCGTCGGCTTCGCCACGATCGGCGGCTGGGACCGGCTTTTCGCCACGCTGAACTCCATGACCTTCAGCCGGTTTTCCTCCTACACGCTCTCGGTCATCCCGCTGTTTCTCCTGATGGGCGATTTCGCCACCAAGGGCGGGATGAATCGCGCCCTCTTCCGATGTGCCCGCGCCTGGATGGGGCATTGGCGCGGCGGCCTGGCCGTCGCCACCATCGGCGGCTGCGCGGCTTTTGGTGCCATCTGCGGCTCCTCGCTGGCCACCGCCGCGACCATGAGCCAGGTGGCCGGCCCCGAGATGCGGCGGCACGGCTATTCGCCCGCGCTGGCCACCGGCACGCTGGCCGCGGGCGGCACGCTCGGCATCCTCATTCCGCCCAGCGTCATTCTCGTGATCTACGCGATCTACACGGAGATGAGCATTGGCACGCTCTTCATCGCCGCCGTCATCCCCGGGCTGATCGCGACGGCCGGCTACATGCTGGTGGTGAACATCCATGCCCGCCTGAACCCTGATGACGCACCTCCCGCCGCGCGGATGGATTTCCGCGAGAAGCTGCGCGCGACAGGCGAGGTCTGGCCGGTGGCCATGGTCTTCATCCTGGTCGTCACCGGCATTTATGGGGGCTGGTTCTCGGCCACCGAAGGTGCGGCCATCGGCGCCGCCGCCACCTTCCTGCTGGCCGCCATCCTGGGCGGCATGCGCTGGCAGGGGCTGAAGGAGAGCCTGCTCTCCACCACCGTCACCACCGGCCTCATCTTCGTGGTGCTGCTGGGCGCCGAATTGTTCAGCGCGGCCCTCGCCCTCTCCCGCCTGCCGGCCGAACTTTCCGCCGTGGTCGCCACCTTCGATGTGGCGCCCATCGTCATCCTGCTGATGATCCTGCTGATCTACTTCATCCTGGGCTGCTTCATGGAAAGCCTGGCGATGGTGCTGCTGACGCTGCCCATCTTCATCCCCCTCATGCTCAGCCTCGATTTCGGGCTGGGGCGGGAACAGGTGCTGGTCTGGTTCGGCATCCTCGTGCTGATGTCGGTCGAGGTGGGGATGATTTCGCCGCCCTTTGGCCTCAACCTCTTCGTCATCAATGCCATGGCGAAGGATGTGCCGATGGGCGAGACCTATCGCGGCGTGATGGGCTTCGTCGCGTCCGATCTCGTGCGGATCATCCTGCTGACGCTGGTGCCGGCGATTTCGCTATGGCTGCCGGGACTTTGGTAGGCGCGCCGAATTGTCTTGCGTTCCCTTTCGCAATGCACCATACCCCAGCGCATCAAGCGGGCATGCATGCTCGCCAGGATCCGGCCGCGTGAGCGGCGCCGCATCTCAGCCCAGCTGAGACGCCACAAGGCAGCCGAACTGCCGGACCCTTCGATGTATCTCCCGGATCAGCCCAGCCACGCGGGGTGTCCACCTACCCCTCCCGCGGCCGCAGCATGCGCGCCGCGCAGCTGGATTTGTCATGACCAATTTCAATGAACTCGGCCTCAATCCGCTCCTGTTGAGCGCGCTGGAACAGGCCGGCTACACCACTCCCACCCCGATCCAGTCGCAGGCCATCCCGGCCGCCCTCCAGGGCCGCGACATCCTGGGCATTGCGCAGACCGGCACCGGCAAGACCGCCGCTTTCGCGCTGCCGATCCTGCACCAGTTGGCGCTGACCGGCGGCCACCCGCCGCGCGGCGGCTGCCGCGTCCTGGTGCTGAGCCCGACGCGCGAACTGGCTTCGCAGATCGCGGAAAGCTTCAAGACCTATGGCCGCCACATGGGCTTCTCGGTCGCCACCGTCTTCGGCGGCGTCGGCCATGTGCCGCAGCAGCGGGCGCTGGCCCGCGGCGTGGACGTGCTCGTCGCCACACCAGGCCGCCTGATGGACCATATGGGCACCAAGCATGCCCGCCTGGACCACACGCAGATCCTGGTGCTGGACGAGGCCGACCAGATGCTCGACCAGGGCTTCCTGCCGGCCATCCGCAAGATCGTCGCCACCGTGCCGAAGCAGCGCCGGACGATGTTCTTCAGCGCGACCATGCCGCCGGATATCGCGCGCCTGGCCGCCGACATGCTGATCGACCCGGTCCGCGTGGAAGTCACCCCCGTCTCGACCACGGCCGAGCGCGTGAACCAGAAGGTCATCTTCCTCGATGGCGCGGGCAAGCGTTCGGCGCTGACCGGCATCCTGCGCGGTGAAGGCGTCGGCCGCGTTCTCATCTTCTCCCGCACCAAGCATGGCGCGGACAAGATCGTGAAGTCGCTGGCCGATGACGGCATCGCCGCCAATGCCATCCATGGCAACAAGGGCCAGTCCCAGCGCGAACGGGCGCTAGCCGAGTTCAAATCCGGCCGCGCGCCCGTGCTGGTGGCGACCGACATCGCCGCCCGCGGCATCGACGTGCCGGAAGTCACGCACGTCATCCAGCACGAGCTGCCGGAAGTGCCGGAGACCTATGTCCATCGCATCGGCCGCACCGCGCGCGCCGGCGCCTCGGGCATGGCCATCGCCCTGGTCGCTCCCGACGAGGTCGGCCTTCTGCGCGCCATCGAAAAGCTGACGCGCCAGAAGATCGACAGCGAAGACCGCCGCCAGAACCCGACGGTCCCGCTGAACGACCGCGCCGTGCCGACCCGCCCGCAACGCGGCCGCGGCGGCGCCCCGGCGCAGAACCACCGCGCCCCGAAGCGCGACCACGGCGGCGGCCGCGACCATGACCGCCGCGACGAGCCGCGCGCGCCGAACCGCCCGGCCGCGCCGGAACGCGCCTGGGTGAAGCCGATCAGCGACGCGGGGCGGAAGCGGCCCGCCGCGCCGTCTGCGGCGCCGCGTGGGTTTATGGCGCGCGGGCGTTAAGCCTGCTTCCGGGGGCGCTGCCCCCGGGCCCCCGCCGGGGTGACAGTGTCACCCCGGACCCCGCCTTGAGTCGTGGCGGGGTTCGGGGTCCGCCACGGACCCCGGCGGAGGGTCCGGGAGGCAGCGCCTCCCGGGGCGTCACCCTCAAACGACTTGCGCCGCGACTCCGCGCCGCCGCAGCAACGGCATCATCACCACCAGCGCCGCCAGCAGCAGCACGATTTCCAGCGCATAGACGCTGGCATAGCCCAGCATCGGCCCATTGCCTTTCGGCCCGGCCCAGCCGGTCACCACATCCCGCATCACCCCGCCGAGTGCCATCGCGACTCCGGCGGCCGTCGCTTGCACCGCGCCCCAGGCGCCCAGCGCCAGGCCCACCTGGTCGCGCGGGGCCAGGTTCATGGTGGCGGTCAGCGTGCCATGGCTGAACAAGCCGCCGCCGAAGCCGATCAGCAGCACGCCCAGGGCGAAGAGCGCCGGCATCTGGAAGGGTGCGGCCAGGATCACCAGCGCGAAGCCCGGAATGCCGAACATCACGCCGAAGCTCGCCATCCGGAAGGGGTCCACGCCGCGGCTCAACACGCGCGAGGCGTAGCTGAAGCCGATCAGCCCACCGAGGGCCAGGCTCGCCGTCAGGGTGGTGGTGGCGGAGACGGAGAGTTTCAGGATCTGCCCGCCATAGGGCTCCAGCAGCACATCCTGCATCGAGAAGGCGGCGGTGCCGAGGCCGAGCGCCATCAGGCGCCGGACCGCCTGCTCGCCCTCGATAAAGCTGCCCCAGGAGGCGCGGAAGCTCGGCTGCGGCAGATGGAAGGCGGTGCGCGCGGGGTTTCGTGCCTCCTGCTTCCACAGGGCGATCACGTTGAGGATGATGGTGACGACGGCCGCGCCCTGGATCACCTGGATCAGCTTGCCCGAGGTGAAGTCCGACAGCAGCGCGCCGAACACCACGGCGCTGATGATCATGCCCACCAGAAGCATCACATACATGAGGCCGACGATCTTCGGCTGCGACTCGGGCGGCGCCAGGTCGGTCGCCAGCGCCAGGCCCACGGTCTGCACCGTGTGCAGCCCCGCACCCACCATCAGGAAAGCGAGGCCCGCGCCCGCCAGGCCGATCCAGCGCGGCGCATCCAGCGCCTCGCCCTCGCCGGCCAGCACCAGCAGGGCGAAGGGCATGATGGCCAGGCCGCCGAACTGCACCAGCGTGCCCTGCCACATGAAGGGCACCCGCCGCCAACCCAGGAAGGAGCGATGCGTGTCGGAGCGAAATCCGATCAGCGCGCGGAACGGCGCAAACACCAGCGGCAGCGCCAGCATGATGGCAACGAGCGAGGCCGGCACGCCCAGTTCCACGATCATCACGCGGTTCAGCGTGCCGATCAGCAGCACCAGCGCCATGCCGACCGAGACCTGGAAGAGCGAGAGCCGCAACAGGCGCGAGAGCGGCATCTCCGGCGTCGCGGCATCGGCGAAGGGCAGGAATTTGGGGCCGAGACTCGCCCAGCCGTAGATGACCTTGCGGGTCAGCGGATTCATGCGTGGCGTCTCCCGTCCCGGAGAGAGGCTCGTGGAGGTGAATGAGGGGTCGGCCCAACCCAGGGTCGGCCCCCCGTCAAACCTGTGAGCGTCGGTTCTGGCTATTTCACCAAGAGGGCCGCGTGCTCACTGGGCGTTCCCGGCTTCATCAGCGCCACGGCCGGGGCATTCCCGTCCGAGAGGCTGGCCGCCGCGCGGGGCTTGCCCTGCAGGAAGGCCGGGAACCAGGTGGTGTTGGTCAGGATCGAGAAGTGCACGGCCAAGGAGGCCACGACCACGCCGCCCAGCATCAGCGGAACGCCGACGGTGGGCTTCACCACGAGCCACATTCTACCATTGATCATGGATCCGCCCTCCTACTTCAGCCAGGGGGAGAGGGTATAGGCAAGGAAATGCGCGCAGGCGGAAATGAAGCCGAAGGTGCGCGTGCCGCTGATCAGGTAGCGGTGGAGTTCTTCCGCCTCCCCGAGGGTCAGACCTGTCGGCCAGACCTTGCTGTCTTCACTTGGCATGTATGTCCCTCCTTTAGAGACCTGTGGACGTTGCGGTATGAACCCGGAAGCGGGTTCCTCGGGGCTTCAGCGCCAGGATCAGCGGTATGGGGCGGAAGCAAGCGGCATGGTCGGGATGCGGGGTGATGGACGCGGTGGCGCGGTGGCGGTTCGCGCGGTCCTGGTCGGCTTCTGTCCCCATCGCCATCTTGACCTTTCCTGATTGTCAATCTACATTGACAATCGCTGTGTCAAGTGAATGGAACAACTGACAGGGCGCGTCTGTCAAGCCTCGTAACGGCCCGGCCGCGAAATGAGGGCGCAGCGCCCCCGGCCTCAGCCCCCGAAGACCTCGTCCCAGGCCGTCATCAGCGCCGAATCCGCCTCTTCCATCGTCGCCAGAACGCCCAGGTCATGCAGGCTGGTCACCCCGTGTTCGGCGATGCCGCAGGGCACGATTCCGCCGAAATGGGTCAGATCCGGCTCCACATTCAGCGCGATTCCGTGCCAGCTCACCCAGCGGGTGACGCGCACGCCGATGGCGCCGATCTTGAACTCACCGCCGCCGGGCTTCACCACCCAGATGCCCACCCGCCCCTCCCGCCGCTCGCCGCGGATGTTGAAGCGGTCCAGCGCGCGGATCATCCATTCCTCCAGCGCCTGGACATAGGCGCGCACGTCGCGCGGGGGCACGGGTCCATGCGGTCGCGTCAGGTCCAGCATGACATAGGCGGTGCGCTGGCCCGGCCCGTGATAGGTCCATTGCCCCCCGCGCCCGGCCGCGTAATGCGGGAAGCGCTGCTCGATCAGTTCCTCAGGCTTGGCGCTGGTTCCGGCAGTGTAGGTCGGCGGGTGCTCCACCAGCCAAACCGCCTCCCGCGCGGTGCCAGCACGGATTTCGGCCGCCCGCGCCTCCATCGCGGCCAGCGCCTCGGGATAGGGGGTGAGGCCCGCGCGGATCTCCCATTGCGGTTTTTGGTCCAGGTCGGTTGAACAGGGCGGGATCATGCGCTAGGACGCTCTCGTCTGCGGTCGTGGTGGAATGGTAGACACGCCAGCTTGAGGTGCTGGTGGGGGAAACCCCTTGGAAGTTCGAATCTTCTCGACCGCACC
>JAIYCD010000260.1 GCA_027488195.1 Acetobacteraceae bacterium
TCGAGGATCTCGGCAGCAACAACGCGCTGATCCTGCGCAATCACGGCCTGCTGACGGTGGGCAGGACCATCGCCGAGGCCTTCAACGCGATGCACCGCCTCGAACTCTCCTGCCGGGCGCAACTCGCGGCGCTGGCCTGCAACGCCAAGATCATCCAGGTGCCCCAGGCGGTGCTGGACGAGACCTATATGAACTATCAGCCCCAGACGCGCCGCCCCTATGGCGTGATGGAATGGCCCGCTTTGTTGCGCCGGCTGGACCGGATCGACCCTTCTTTCCGGAACTGACCGGACGGCACGCTGATTGCATCGCCTTCGCCGGCCCGCGCGCCTTGTGCGGCCTGGATGAAGGAACCGCCTGGATGTTGCTCCATCGCCGCCGCCTGCCTGCCCTTTTTGGCGGCGCTGCCCTGTTCCCCTGCGCGGCGGGAGCCCAGGCCGCTTGGCCCACGCGCCCCGTCACCATCATTGTGCCCTTCGTGCCGGGCGGCCCCTCGGACGTGCTCGCCCGCGCCCTCTCCGCGCCGCTCCAAGGCGCGATCGGCCAGCCGGTGCTCGTCGAGAACCGCACCGGCGCCAATGGCCTTGTCGCCGTGCAGCATGTGCTGCGCCAGGCGCCCGATGGCCACACGCTCTTCATCGGCGCGAGCGGCCTGATGTCGGTGACGCCCGCCATCAACCCACGCCTGCCCTATGATCCGGTGCAGGATTTCGCGCATCTGACGCTCGCGATCAGCGCCCCCAATGTGATGGTCGTGCATCCCTCCCTGCCTGCCACCAATGTGACCGAGCTGGTGGCCTGGCTGCGCGCCAATCCCACGGCCGGCTCCTACGGCTCATCCGGCATCGGCAGCTCCGAACAGTTCGGGATGGAGCTGTTCAAGCTGCGCACCGGCACCCAGGCGACGCATATTCCCTATACCGGGACGGCCGCCGCCGTGACCGACCTGCTGGCCGGCACTGTGCAGCTCTCCACGCTGAACATCGCGACCGTGGCGCCGCATGTGCAGGCCGGGCGCCTGCGCGCCATCGCGGTCGGTTCCGCCGCGCGCCACCCGCTGCTGCCCCAGATCCCGACCTTCATCGAGCAGGGGCTGCCCGATTTCCTCACGGGTTCGTGGCACGGCATCGTGGCGCCGCGCGGCATGGAGCCCGCCTTGCAGATGCGCGTGCAGGAGACGCTGCGCGCCGCACTGCGCAACCCCGAAGTGGCGCAGCGCCTGGCCGCCACCGGCTTCGCCGTGGAGGCGACGGATGGTGCCGCGCTGAAGCTGCTGGTGGAGACGGATCTCGCCCGGTGGCGCGAGGTGGTGCGCGCGGCCGGCATCACGGCGGGTTAATCCCGCAGCACCACCACATCGCCGGGCGAGATCCCCTCGCGGATCTCGATCCCCTCGGGCGTGCTGATGCCGAGCGTGACAGGCCGCGAGACGACGCGCCCGCCCTCCCGCACGCGCACGACGCGCGCTCCGCCCTCGTCGCGCACGGCATAGGGCGGCAGCACCACGGCATCCTCCCGCTCATGCGTGATGATGGCCAGGCTGGCCGACATGCCGACGGCCAGCCGCGCGCGCTGCTCCGGCGTCAGGTCCGTGATGGCGATGCTGACGGCGAAGTTGGGCATGCCGCGCCCCATGCCGCTCGCGTCCGAACTGGCCTGCGCCGCGACCGAGGCGACGCGGCCGGTCAGCACCTCGCCGGCAAAGGCATCGCCCGTCACGGTCACGGCCTGGCCCGGGCGCACCTGGTTCACGTCGATCTCGTCCACCTGGCCACGTACCAGGAAGCCCGCGAGGTCGCCGATCCCGAACATGGTCTGCCCGCGGGACAAGCGGGAGCCGACCTCGACGGTGTCGGCCCGGCCCTGGCCGGCGCCCCGCTCGGGCGGCAGCAGCACGACGCCCGAGACGGGGGCGCGGACCTCGGCATTGCCGAGGTCGGTCTCGATCTCGCGCAGCCGCGTCTCGGCATTGGCGAGTTCGAGCTCGGCGGTGCGCAGATGCAGCTCGCCGCCGCGGTCGAGTGTCGCGGCGAGATCCTGTTGCGCGGCCTGCAACTGAAGCTCCTGGTTGCGCTGCTGCTGGATGAGGTTGCGATGCTCCTCGGCCGGGATGATGCCGCGGCTGAGCAACATTTGGCTCTGCTGCAGGCGGGCGCGCAGGTTGCTTGTTTCAAGTTCCGCCGCCGAAACTTGGCGGCGCGCGCGCGCCACCTCGAAGCCATTGGCCCAGCTGCGCAGCTCCTCGACGCGCTGTCGGGCGCGGATTTCGGCGGCGCGCGCCTCGCGAAGGCGGGTCTCCACCTCGCCCCGATCCATCCGGAGCAGCACGTCGCCCTGTTGCACGGCGCCGCCATAGCGGAACAGCCGCTCGCGCACCGTGCCGTCATAGGGGGCGACGACGCTGACATTGGCGCCGGGCTCCAGCACGCCCACCACGGCGATGCGTGCGCTGACGGGCTGGGCCGTCGCCGTCATGGTGACAGCGCCGCCCGCGCCGCCCGGGGCCAATTCATTGGCGCCGGTGGGTGAGAACCACGTCCAGGCCGCGACGCCGAAGACGCCGAGGAACGCCGCCGCCACCGCTGCGATGCGCAAGGCCGCGATCCGCCGCGCGATGCGCGCGGCCCGGGTGGCGGAGGTTTCGAGCTTCAGGAAGGCGTCCTGGAGCTGGGTGTATTGCGCGGCAAGCTCCGCCTGGAGGCGCTCATTCTCCGTCACATCGGCGAAGACGGCGGTGATGGCGGGCCGCCCCGCGAAGGGGCCGCTCTGCACCCGCCAGCTCGTCGCCTCGACGGAGAGACGCCGCTCGCCGGGGAAGTCGAGAACGCGGCGGCCTTGCGGCGCTTCCTCCTCCTGCAAGGGGGCGAGGACCGCGTCGATGAAGTCATCCGTGCCATCGCGCTCGCTCAGGAGCAGTGCCAGGCTCTGGCCCATCGCCTCCTCGGCGTCGATCCCGAGTATGCGGGCCGCGGCGGGGTTCACCGTCATCACCCGCGCATCCGGGCCGATGGCGAGCACCCCATCCGTCATCACGTCCAAAGCGCGGCGATAGTCGAGCGAGAGGCTCTCCTGCAGGCCGCTGCGCGCCGCCTCGCGCTCGGCGAGGTCGAGCTCGGCCGCGGCGCGGGCGGCGAGGCGTTCCAGACCCTCGCGCTCCCGCTCGCCCAGGCGCCTGGGCGTGCGGTCCAGCACCAGCACCGCGCCACGGCCAGCGGGGAGAGGGGCCATCGCGACGAAGCGCAGCCCGGCCGCGCCAGCGACCAGCGGGTGAGCCGCGAAGCGCGGATCGGCCGTGAGGTCGGCGATCTCCGTCAGTGCCGTTGCGGCGGCGGCGCTGAAGGGCTCGTCCGCCATGGCGTCGGCGGGCAGGCCGCTCGCGGCCACGATGCGCCGCCCTGCCGCATCACGCACGGCCACGCATGCCATGGGGGCCGCGCACAGCAGCGCGGCGAGGCGCGCGATATCCTCGAAACCGGGCCCGCTCTGGCCGGCCGGCACATCAGTCATTCAGCGAGATCCGCCATGTCTCCAGCGTGGTGCCCAGCACCTGGTCGAGCTGCGTGAGCGCATTGGCATAGGCGATGACGGCCGAAAGCTCAGCGCTTTCCGCCGATTGCAGCGAGCCCTGGAAGGAGACGACCTGGAAGTTGGACGAGCGCCCGGCCTGGAGCTTCACCAGCTCCGCCTCCAGCTGCAGCCCGGCCAGTTCGCGCGCGCGGCGGGCCAGCTCGGCCTGGCGGCGGAGCGTGTCGATATTGCGGACGACGTCCTCCACCGCCTGGCGCAGTCGGTCGCGCGCCTGCTCGATTGCCAGTTCGGACTGGCGCAGCGCGATGGTGGCATTCACCTCCGGCTGTTCCCGCGCGATCTGCCCGAGGGGGATGTTAAACTGCAGACCGATGTTGAAGTCGTTGCGGACCTCCGCCAGCGCTCCCAGCGTGCGCGCGAGGTCGGCGCGCTGCGCGGCCCAGCCGGTCCCCGCCACCAGGGAGACGTCCCAAAGCCGCTGGTTGCGTGCGACATCGAGGTTGATGCGGTTGACCTCGACCGCCAGCAGCGTGCGCAGATAGTCGGGCTGGTTGGCGGCAGCGACGGTGAGCGCCCGCTCCGGGTTCACGCGCGCCGATTCCGCCGCGGGCCGCTCCACCGCCCAGATCTTCTGGTTCTGGTTGACCGCGAGCAGGGTGAGCAGCGCGAGCCGCGCCGCCTCATGCTGGTTGCGCGCGCCGACGAGTTGCAGTTCCTGCTGCGCGATGCTCGTCTCGGCCTGGATGAGCTCCACCTGCGCGAGACGCCCCGCGGCAAACAGCGCCTGGTTCACACTCGCGAGTTCACGCGCGCGCCGCAGCGCCTCGGTCGCGATGCGCAGCTGCTCCTGCGCCTGGAGCAGGGTGCGGTAGCCGGTGATGGTCTGTGTGATCTGGTCGGCCACCAGGGATTTGAGCTGGAGCTTGCTGTTCTCCTCCTGGATGCGCGCGATGCGGACCGGCGCCATGGCGAAATCCACGCCCCCGCCCGCCAGGAGCGGCTGGATGACCTGGAAGGTGGCGCGGCCCTGGCCGCTTGGGTTGGCGCCGCGCGCATTGCTCTGCACGCCGAGCCAGCCGAACTGGAATTGCGCGCCCGTGGGGGCCGCGATGTTCACGACGGGGCCGAGCGTCGCCTGGGTCAGGTTCGCGCCATTGGTGCGCGAGCGGGTGACGCCGCCGGTCACGCCGAAGCGCGGGTCGAATGTCGCTTCCGCCACGCGAAGGGAGAAGCGGTCGGCCACGCGTTGCAGATACTGGCTGCGGATCGCGCGGTTGCTGCGCAGCGCCAGGAACACCGCCTCGGGCAGGGTGAGGGGGATCGAGCCTTCGGGCATGTTGGCCGTGGGCATTGCCGTATTGGCGCGTGGCGCGGCACGCTCGCGCGTCGGCTGGCCTTGCGCCCAGGCGGCGCCGGGGATGGCGAGCAACGGCGCGGCGCAGAGCGCCAGCGTCGCGCCGAACATGGCCCTGCCGCCCCGCATCCAAAAATCTCCAATTATCTTCCATTCAACTATCTCACCCGTTGGGCCGGGCCCGCAAGCCTTGGCCCCATAAGCCCTCCCGATGGCGCCGATCGGCCCAAACCCCTCTCGACCACGGGCGCTGGCTGGTGTTCCCTCAGCTCATGAGGAGAGGTGCCGCCCTGTTGATCCTGCTGCTGGCCGCCTGCGCGCCGCCGGCCACGCTGCGCCAGCCGGTGGTCGGCGCGAGCTATGAGCCCGTGCAGGCGCCGCTGCCACCCTTGCCCGCGGTCATGGAACTGATGGGCGACCCGCCGATCGCGCTGCCCGATCCGGCCAACCTCACTCCGATCTTAGCGCCTCGATCGGGTCCAGCCGGGCGGCCATGACGGCGGGGTAGAAGCCGAAGAACACGCCGACGGCGAGCGAGACGCCGGCCCCCAGTGGGGCGGCGATGGGCGAAAAATGCACGGGCCAACCCGACATCCACGCGAAGCCCACGCCGCCGGCATAGCCCAGCGCCACGCCCAGCACCGCCCCCAGCAGCGAGAGGATCAGCGCCTCGCTGAGAAACAGCCGCCGCACATCGCGCCGGCGGGCGCCGATGGCGAGCCGGATGCCGATCTCGCGCTTCCGCTCGGCCACCGACATCAGCATGATGTTCATGACGCCGACGCCGCCCAACACCAGCGCGATGCTGCCGACCGCGCCGAGCAGGAGTGCGACGAGCCGCACCTGGCTGTTCATGCCCGCGATAAGTTGCCGTGCCGAGAGCACGTTCAGCGTGGAATCGCGCATGCCCGGCCCCAGATGCTGCTGCAATTGCTGCGTCGCGACCTCCGGGTCGGCATCGCCGCGCAGGCGGGCCACGGCCATGGAGAGGGCGGGCGCCGCCATCACGCGCCGCGCATTGGGCAGAGAGAGAAAGAGCGTGCCGTTCACGTCCATCGGCAGCATGGGGTTCATCAGCACCGGCTCGATCACGCCGATGACCGTGAAGATGTAGCGACTGACCCGGATCTGCGAGCCGACGCGGATGGGCGAGAAGGGCGTGGACAATTGCTCGGCGAGCTCCGAGCCCAGCACGGCGTGCAATTCGAACCGGTCATACGGCGACAGGAATCGCCCCTTTGCCATGGGCAGGCGGCCCACTTCGGCGAAGCTGCCTGTCGCGCCGATGAAGCCGGCATTGCGCGTCTGCCCCTCATAGGTGATGGGCCCGCCGCCGATCATGAAGGGCGCAATCTCGCCCACGGTCGGCACCATCATCGGCACGCTCTCGATGTCGCCCAGGCGGAAATTGCCGAGGCCCTGCGGGCTGTCGGCGCGCAGCACCAGCGTGTCCGTCCCCATTTGGCGGAACTGCCGGATGGTCTCCTGCCGGGCCATGGTGCCCGCATGCAGCATGGCGATGACCGCACCCGCGCCGACCACGATGCCGATGAGTGCCAGGAGGCTGCGTTGCCAGGAGGCGAGCAGGTTGCCGGCGGCCTCCATGAGCGTCTGGCGGATCATGTTGGCGCCACCGATTCACGTCTCCGGGCTCTCGCCCTCCGCCGATCGGGGGTGGTTGCCTGCGCCACCGATTCACGTCTCCGGGCTTTCGCCCTCCGCCGATCGGGGGCGGTTGCCTGCGCCACCGATTCACGTCTCCGGGCTTTCGCCCTCCGCCGATCGGGGGCGCTCATGCGTGCTCCAGCGCCGTCTGGTCGGCCAGCCGCCCCTGGGTCAGCATCAGCCGCCGCCGGCAGCGGGCGGCGACACCTGGATCATGGGTGATGATCAGCACCAGGACGCCCAGGTCGCGATTGATTTCCTCGAAGAGGCCCATGATCTCGCGGCTGACCAGCGGATCGAGCGCCCCGGTCGGCTCGTCGGCGAGCAGGATCGCGGGCTCGCCGACCAGGGCGCGGGCGATGGCGACGCGCTGCTTCTGCCCGCCCGAGAGCATGTTGGGCACATGGTTCAGATGCTGGCCCAGGCCCACGCGCTCCAGCATCACCTCGGCCCGGCGGCGCGCCTCGCCCTCGGGCGTGCCGCGATACATCAGCGGCAGGGCCACGTTCCGCCAGGCGTTCAGGCGCGGCATCAGGAAGAATTGCTGGAAGACGAAGCCGATCATCTTGTTGCGCATGGCCGATTGCGCATCGGCCTCGGCCGCCAGCACGTTCTCGTCGCGGATGCGGTAGCTGCCGGCGCTGGGCCGGTCCAGCAGGCCCACGATGTTCATGAAGGTGGTCTTGCCCGAGCCCGAGCCGCCCATCAGCGAGACCAGCTCGCCGCCTGCGAGGTCGAGGTCGATGCCGTGCAGCACCGTGCGCTCGGTCGGGCCGATTTTGAACTTTCGGGTGATGCCGCGGAGTTCAAGCATGGCGTCAGGGTAGCCGAGCGCCGTGCGGCGTCAAAGCTGTCGCAGCACGGCTTCCGCGGCCGCCTCGCTCGGCAGGCCGCGCTCGGGCCGCAGCCGGGCAAGCGCCCGGGTAAAGCCGTCGCGCTGTGCCGCCACGGCTACGTCATCCTCGAAAAGGCGGTTCAGCCCGGCCGAGATCCGCACCGGCTCGCAATGCGGCAGCAGGAATTCGGGCACCACCGGCTCATCCAGCAGCAGGTTCACGAGGCTTGCGTATTTCAGGCGGAACAGGCGGCGGATGATGAAGTTGGTGGCCGGGTTGAAGGTATAGGCGATGACGTGCGGCAGCCCGGCCACCGCCGCCTCCAGCGAGGAGGTGCCGGATTTGATCAGCCCCGCGCGGGCGGCTGCGAAGGCATCGGCCTTCTCCTGCGGGCTGCGCACCATGCTGACCGGCCGGCCCCATTCGCCGGCGCGCGCGCGCACCGTCTCCTCCACCGTGCCGGCCAGGCCGATGATGGGGTGGATGTCGGCCGGCAGACGCTTCAGCGATTCGGCGAAAATCGGCAGGAGGCGCTTCACCTCGCCGCGCCGGCTGCCGGGCATGATGATCAGGCGCCGGCCTTCACCAGGCGCGTGCGTGGCCAAGCCATGCGCGGCCTCGCTCTCCAGGATGGGGTGGCCCACGAAATCCACGGGGATGCCGGCTGCTTCGAAGATCGGCGCCTCGAAGGGCAGCAAGGCGAGGATGCGGTCAACGCGCTTCGCGATCTTCTTCACGCGGCCCGGCCGCCAGGCCCAGACCTGTGGGGCGACATAGTGGATCACCGGGATGCCCAGATGCTTGACGCGGGCGGCAAGGCGCAGCGTGAAGCCCGGGCTGTCGATGGTGATGATGAGGCGCGGGCGGCGCGCTTCGATATCAGCCACCGCCTCCGCCATCCGCTGCTTCAGGCGCAGGATGCTGGGCAGCACCTCGGCGATGCCCATCAGCGCGAGCTGGCGGATGTCGAAGAGGGACTGGAATCCCTGCTCGGCCACGCGCTCGCCGCCGATGCCGGCGAATTCCAGCGTGGCGTCGCGGGCGCGGAGTGCCGCGATCAGCCGCGCGCCCAGAATATCGCCCGACGCCTCGCCGGCGGCGATGTAGAGCAGCGTCATGCGTAATCCGCCGGCATGGGGCGCGGGATCGGCGCGCGAGGCCAGTCGCGGTGGTTGCGGACCGCGCCATCGGCGCGCACGGCTTCGAGGCGGGCGGGGTCGAGATCCGTGATCAGCAGGCCGGGCGCGTCCAGCGCGCGGGCCGCCACCACGCCATCCTCGGCGAAGCCGCGATCCACCGGGCCAAAGACGCTGGCCGCGCCGTGGTTTTCATCGAGTGCCACCGAGGCCGCGAAGCCGCCGACCGTGGGTGCCAGCGCCACGAAGCATTGGTTCTCCATGGCCCGCGCGGCGGCACCGATCCGCACCCGGTGGAAGCCGTGCAGCGTGTCGGTGCAGGTGGGCACCAGGATCAGCCAGGCGCCGGCCTCCACCTGGGCGCGCACCAGCTTCGGGAATTCCGCATCATAGCAGATCGCGATGCCGATCAGCCCCCAGGGTGTCTCGAAGACCTGCGGCGACGCGCCGGCCGCCACACCCCAGCGCTCATCCTCGAAGCGCGTCATCATGCGCTTGTCCTGGAAGGCGAGGGTGCCATCGGGGGCGATCAGCGGTCCGCGGTTGATGATGCGCGGGCCGTCCCGCATGGGCAGCGTGCCGGGTTGCAGCCAGAGCGCATGGCGCCGGGCGGTGTCGCGCATCGCGTCCAGGATGGCATCGGCGTGCGCCACCATGGCGCGCAATTCGGTCGCGGCATCCGGCGCGCCACCGGCCAGCGCCGCGCCGAGTTCGACGCAGGCATATTCGGGCATGTGCAGCAGATCGGCGCCCGCCCGCTTCGCCCCGTCGGCCCAATGGTCGAGCTTGGCGGCATAGCGCGCCACATCCGGCGTCGGCTCCACCGGCCAGGCCAAGGTCGCCAATCTCATGGGAGCGCCTTGATCCAGAAGGACAGCGCATGCGGGCTCGCGCGGCTGTCACCGGTTTCGGTCCAGTCGAAGACGCAGAACAGCTCGGGGTGATGGGTGTAGCCGCGCTTGCCCCAGAAGGCGTCGAGCGGCGTGTAGCCGGCGGGGCGGCGCGGGTCATTGCTGTTGCGCACCACGGCGCAGAAGGTGGCTGAGGGCAGGCCGAGGCTGGCCGCATGCGCCTCGCGCGCCGCGAAGAAGGCCACGCCGATGCCCTGGCCGCGATATTCCGGCAGAAGGACGGATTCGCCGAAATAGGCGTAGTCGGTGGGGCTGCGTCCGGCTGCTTCGAAACAGGCGCGGACCGGGCCATGGGTGGCGGCCATGGGCTGGCAGGTGGCGGCCCCCACGATCGCCTCGCCATCCCGCGCCAGGATGATGGCGGCCCCTTCGCCCTGGATGTAGTGGCGGAGGTAGCGCTCCTCCTCGCCCTCCGGCGCCTGATACAGGTAAGGCCATTCGGCGAAGACCGTGCCGCGCAGCCGCGCCAGCGCCGGCACATGCGCCATGAGGGCCTCGCCCGTGACGGTCTCGATCCTCATGCCGCGGCCTCCAGGAAGGCGCGCAACCCATCCTCCACCACGCGCGGCTCCAGGTCGCGCAGGATGAAGACGAGCCGGCTCGACCGGTCGTCCCCGTCGGGCCAGGATTCCAGCATCCGCGGCGGGTGGAAGCTGTGCTGCACGCCATGCATCACCACCGGCCCGCGCTGGCCCTGGAGGTTGAGCACGGCCTTCATCCGCAGCACATGGCTCCCTTGCGTCATCGCCATCATCTCCAGATAGCTCGCCAGCCCCTCCCAGGGCAGCGGCGCCTCGAAGCGCAGGCAGAGCGCGCGGATACGGGCGTCATGGCGGTTCACGTCGTGGTGGTGGTGATGGTGATGCCCGGCGGCGGCAATCCAGTCGGTGATCTGCGGCAGCTTTCCGTCGCTGGAAAAGGGGCCGGCATGGATGAGTTGCGCGGCGCTCACCTCGCCCTGCAGCACCGGCGCCATCGGGTTGAGTGCGGCGAGCCGCTCGCGCAGCGGCGCCGGGTCGGCCAGATCCGTCTTGGTGATGACGATCCGGTCCGCCACGGCCGCCTGGCGCAGCGCCTCGGGCTGGGCATCCAGCGTGGCCATGCCATGGACGGCATCCACCAGGGTCACGACGCCATCCAGCCGGTAGTCCCGCAGAAGAAGCGGGTCGCTCATCAGGGTCTGCAGGATGGGGGCGGGGTCGGCCAGGCCCGTCGTCTCGATCACCACGCGCGCGATGGGCTGGGGGCGCTGGGCGAGGTCGCGCAAGGCGCGCGAAAGATCGCCCCGGATGGTGCAGCAGAGGCAGCCGGCGGCCAGCAGCACGGTGTCCTCGTCCAGCCGCTCCACCAGCAGGTGATCCAGGCCGATTTCGCCGAATTCGTTGATCAGCACGGCGGTGCCGGCCATCTCCGGCTCACGCAGCAACCGGTTCAGCAAGGTGGTCTTGCCGGCGCCGAGGAAGCCGGTCAGCAGCGTGACGGGGATCTGGTTCATGCGCCGTAGAGGCTTTCGGGGCTGACCAGGGGTGCCGCGATCTCCACCAATTCGCCCGCGCGGGGCGCCAGGAAGAAGCAGTTCCGCCGGCCGGTGTGGCAGGCCACACCCTTCTGGTCGACCAGCAGCAGCAGCGTATCGCCGTCGCAGTCGAGGCGCAGATCGACAACGATCTGCACCTGGCCCGAGCTTTCGCCCTTGCGCCACAACCCGCCCCGGCTGCGGCTGTAGTAGCAGGCGCGGCCGGTCGCGAGCGTTTCGCCCACCGACTCGGCATTCATCCAGGCCATCATCAGCACTTCGCCCGTGTCATGCTGCTGGGCGATCGCGGGCACCAGGCCGCGCGTATCGAAACGGATGGCCGCGATGATGCGGGCGCGTGCCTCGGCATCGCGAATGGGGAGGGGAGGGGTGCCGGTCATCAGGATGCACTATATGGCATTGCGCAACCGCAAGTGAGGCCCCCGATGGAGATGGAAGCGACCCTGGACCGCGCGGCCGAGCAATGCGCGGCGCGCGGCATGCAGCTTACCCCGCTCCGGCGGCAGGTGCTGCGCCTGGTGCTGGCGGCAAAGCAGCCCATGGGCGCCTATGCGCTGCTGGACCGGCTGCGCGAGGAGCGCGGCGTGGCCGCCCCGCCCACCGTCTACCGCGCGCTGGATTTCCTGCTGGAACAGGGGCTGATCCACAAGCTGGAGCGGCTGAACGCCTTCCTCCCCTGCATCGAGGCCGGCCACGCCCATGCCGGCCATGACCACCAGCACCAGTTCCTGATCTGTGGGACTTGTGGCGCGACGACGGAACTGACCGACCACGCCGTGGCGCACGCGCTGGAAGCGGCGGCGGCGCGGACCGGCTTCAAGCCCGGGAGGATGACGGTGGAGGTGGAGGGCGTCTGCGCGAAGTGCCAGGGCTGATCAGGCCTTCTTGCCGAACCCCATCTTTTCGAAACCGGGCGCGGATTTCAGCGAATCCACCGTGTCGAAGTCGCGCAGCACGCCGTCATCGGCCACTTCCACCTCAATGAGCCGGTCGGCATGCTTGCCCACCAGTTGCCGGGCGCCGACATCGCCCGTGATGGCCATCATCTCCGGCAGGAACTCCCGGCCCCAGAGCACGGGATTCCCCTGCTTGCCGCGGAAGGTGGGCTGGACTATGGCGCGGCCTTCCTCCGGATCGAAGGCGGCGAGGATGCGGGCCATGACCGCGCTGTCCACCAAGGGCATGTCGCCGAGTGCCACCAGCACGCCCTCGGGCTCGGGCGGCAGGGCGGCGAGA